>JAGCRW010000020.1 GCA_017964485.1 Muribaculaceae bacterium
AAGGGTTTCCTTGTGCTCTTGATCAAGGAACAAACTGTTCATATCGGAATAAATGGAGCGGAAAATCTCGCCTGCGATGTCGATGAAAGTGACGCGATGCAGCTTGTTTTTCATATCGGTGATGGTAAATACCATCTCCTGAATGACATTGACGATGGTGCTTGGCGGCAAGCTGCAATACTTGTTGCTGGCATCAAATACGTTGCGCAACTGGGTCATGTAGTGATATCCCTGGCATTTCTGCGGCTCGAGGTTGTAGTTGTTCATCGCTCCGCACAATATTGAGCCGAGAGCGCAGGTCTTGCCCGATGACGGTGTGCCCCAGAAATACACCTCGGTTGACTCTCTGGTCAATACGGTGGGGATGTTGGGGTTAGGCTGGATGTCTCGCTCAACGAAATTTTGGATGGCCTGTGCCCGCTCAGTGCCATAGGTCGTGACAACGTCGTTCCATGTGATGATGTTGCTTGCGACGGCATTTTGTATTTCGTCGGCATTTTTGAGGTCGTTGTTCATGTCGGCGATAAACGCGTCGTGGCCCGCTGCCGCGTCGATGCGCTCTTGCGCCTGGGTGGCGAACTTGCCTTGCGGATGCGCTTCAATATAGGCTTGGAAAGCTGGGGTGTTGCCTGTGTGCAGCGCGTTTTTCCAATCAATATCGTCGGTGATGGCATCACGCATTTGGGCTATCTCGATGTGGTGCTTGCCAGGGAAAGCCTGCTCGTAAGCCTCAAGATTTACAAGTGTGGGTTGCTTCTTAACTTGCACCCAGTCGGGGTCCTCTACCATCTCCTGGCATTCATATATGTGTGCCCCTCCCAGTGGCTCGTAAAACTCAAGATACTGCTTGAGCAAGGGCACAGAACCACTATCAAGAATTTTTTTCCAAAAGTATTCTTCGCCCGAAATGAGCGCCTGTCTGCATGGCTCGGCAAAGGCTCCTTCAGGATATATTTTTAGATAGTTGAAGAAGTCGGCGGCATCTCCAGTTTGGCATGCTTTAGTCCACAATCGGTCCTCGTCGGCCTTGAGTTTTTGCTCAATTACCTCAAGTTTCTCGGGCGATAGTTGGATGCGCTTCAACTCATCAAGGGTGATGATGCCTCGCTGAATCGCCGTGATGAGACTTGTCACCGGCACGCCATGGGCCATTCTTAATACTTGTTCTTTAGTGGGCATATTATAGTTGAATAGTAGAGTAGTTACTGATTATTACGTTGGTCTCGCTCGGTTAAGCGACTGCGGCGCTGGGTGCCGTTGGGGCGAGTGGTGGGTGGAGTGGCGAGTGGGCTACGCTTGCCGCTGGTGCCTTGTGCCAGGTCTCGGTCAACGAGGTAGTAGGGCAGTAGCATGAAGGCGAAGCACAGCAGCGCTGCTATAATTGATATTACCGAAGGCATCGACATGTGGGTAAGCATCTCCTTGAGCTGCGCGTTTTGGTCGGTGTATTGCTGGTAGGCGAATGGCGGGTAGTTGTTGTCGCCTTTATAGCCATGGGCTTTCTTGCTCAGATTGCTGAATGTTGCGACATTGGTCCTCACCATTTGGTCGATGCTGTTGATATATTGCGGCAAGGCGATGTTCCACACGCTCATCTTGGCGCCTGTCTCTAGGTTCTGCAATGCCTCATCGTTGGCGTGTGTCACCGAGTCGGGGAGCAATATCGTGTGGAGGCTGTTGATCATTCGGTCGATTTTCGCGGTGTTGCTGTCGCTGCCAGGGAGTCCGAATATTTCCTGGTATTCCGATGGGTTGCTCACACCATGGCCCGCATCTACGGCATTGAGGTAGTCGCGGGTCTTTGCCTCACGCTCTTTCACATAGTTGTTGTAGGCTACCACGCTCTGAGAGCCATATTGGTGAGCCTTCTCAAAAGTTGCTGTGATCTCCTTTTGTTTGACCACAAGGTTGATGAAATGAGCAAATGGCATAGTGCTCAGTGCCAGCACAGCAAGCATGATGATGCCACACACAATCTGCACCACGTTGCCTGTAGTTTTCCATCTGCTGGCTTTTGCCCTGCACATGATGATGATGCATGCGAGAGTCACCGCTATTAGAGCTACCGAGCAGATTATACCTTGCACAATGTCACCGTCCTTCCAATACACTATTCCCATAAATACGATGTAGGAATATATCAGAAGGATGATGATGGAGATGACAAAGACAAAGTTAAACTTTTTATTGCTCATAAGACGTTTATGTTTCTCTTTTTACCTTACTCACTGCTTTGTCGGCTTGGATTGCAGGGCCGCTCTGGTTGCCGTTGCGAATGCTCACGCCAGTTGAGGTAAATGCCGAAAGGGCTTGGCTCACGGTGACGTTTTTGTTTACCGATTTCATCAGCGCCACCACACCTGTGACAATTGGCGCTGCCATACTAGTACCGTCTTGTGCCTGATAGCGGTTGCCGGGCATAGAACTGTAGATGCCCTCGCCAGGCGCCGAGACATAAACGGTGTTGCCGAAGTTGGACCACTCGGTCATGGTGTTGTTCTTTCCTATGGCGCCAACGTTGATGGTGCTCTTTGACCTCAACTGTGGCTGCATGGCTGCCAGCAGATGGCTGTTGCCAGCGGCAAAGACGATGATGGTGTTTTTCTTGCCTGCCTGCTCAAATACCCATTTCCACACGTCCTCGGCGGGCTTGAAATAGCTGCGCGCCACCTCTTTCTGCTCCTCGATAGGCACGATGTCACCTAGTTCCACAGGGTAGGCGGTGCCAATGGATACGTTCACCACATCGGCATTGTTGCGGACGGCATACATGATGCCGCGAATAACTCCCGAGATGGTGCACTGCCCGTTGTCAAACACTTGCACGGGCATGATTTTGCAGTTGGGGGCTACTCCTGCCGCGCCTTGGCTCACTTTATTGGTGTTGCCCGCGGCAAGACCTGCCACATGGGTGCCGTGTCCTATTCCTGAACTCAGGTGGTCGTCACAGCGAAACACGTTGTAGGGCTTGACAATGCGTCCTGAGAACATCTCGTGGTTCAGGTCTATGCCATCATCAACCACGGCGACTGTCACGCCAGCATTGCCCTTAGAGATTTGCCACGCTTGCTTGATGCGGGCAGCCTCAAGGTGCCATCCCTTAGGCAGATTGGAACGCGACCCGCCTGGCTGTTGTCCGCCAGCCATAATTACCTCGTCAACTACTTTAAACTTCATTGACGGTATCTTCGACGGCAACTCGTCGCGAATCTTAGGGCGTTCCTCAGGCGGGACCTGCACCAATAGCCAACGCGTGTTCTTGTCTTTACCTATAATCTTGTATTGCTCGCCAGGATAATTGCGCTTGAACTCGGTGGCAAACTTCTGGAAATCGGGGTTGTCATTGTCAAAGAAGATGTTGAGCCTGTCGCTCATCACCTCGGGGCTGTTGGGGTCATCGGGATTGAGACGGCCTCGGTCAGATATGGGGTCGCCATTGTCGTCAACTAGCGGTGGTGCCACCTCGTCGTCGTTGTCCAAGTCATCGGAGATGTCTCTCACGCCCCGACGATTGCCATTGTCGTCAATATACTCACCATCGTCGGTGCGAATGCGCTCAATTACCCGCTCATCGTGTATAATGACGCGTGTGCGCCCTCGAATAGTGTCGGTTGTGTCGGCACCAACTATATTGTCATGAAGATCACGCACGCAGCCTCCCAATGTACCCGAGCATGAGGTGCAGCGGGTGAGCACTATGGCGAGGAGCAAGAACAGTAGCAGTGCGAGTAGCGCCATCAGCAGCCAACGTAAGCAGCCATCACCAAACCAGCGTTTCCACCAAGGAATTCTGGAATATTGTGCCACAAATGTGGTGTTGCCGGTGATGGGTTTATCCACTGGTTTGTCCCAACCCAGGAATGAATATCCCTTGAGCGGTGTTACGAGAGGTATCATAGCAGGCGTGAGCACGGTGCCTGGAGGCACGGTCAGAGATGGAGATGTGCCGCTCAGTGTTCCGTAGCTGCCGTTCTCAAAGTTCACCTGGCACGTTTGTGGTCCAGGCACGGGTGGCAGCTCAGGCTGGTAGGGTGGAGGAGTCTCGACCTTCTCGCATTGTGCCACAAAGTGCAGGTCCTCGTTGACCTGTGCATTATTGGGGTCAAACGGCAACCAGCTCACGAAAACAAAGCCCTCGTCAGGAACAACTTTGGGAACATCGATGCCCGGATGCAGTTTGTAACCGTGACGCCGCATGAACGATGTAGTGCCTTGCAGGATGGCGTTGTTGGTCTCAAACGAAACCCTGTGGAGGCGGGTATCATCAACAACGGTAACGACCGAGGTATTCATGCTCTGCCCAGGCATTGGCATTATGCCCCACACGCCCAGAATCACCTGCGACTGAGTGACAAATGCCATCTCATCGATATCGGTAGAGTCGATATACTTGATGAGGCAGTTGAAGTAGGGCTTCGCATCGTCACCCACTTGTGTAACGAGGTTGCGGAAGTAGTTGGTGGCTTCGGCAATATATTGCTTGGCGACAAAATATTGCTGTGTTCCAGCCAGGGAAGAGAGTTTCACGGCATTAGCAAACTCTGGGTCAACATGCCATTCCAGTCCGTGTAGGGCTGGCTCAAAATAAGGCATGGCGAAGAAATTCTTGTAACGAGGATCGGTGACATACTTGTCGAGCAATCTCTCGAAGTCGTCTCGCCTGTTATAGAACGGTGTGCCGCCCAGGTTCTCCACGATGAAGATGCTCATGGGAGACGTGGTACACAGTCGCACTTTATTTTTTACGTTTGGCATAATAGTTAAGTCTGATATTTATGTAAATAATAAATTCTCAATTAGTTTGCGTCAATCTCGTTGATGATTTCTCCTAGTCGCTTGTTGGCGGCAATGTCGTAGTCGGGGAGATCGCACGAGAGGATATAGCCCACCTTCAGATACTCAATCCAGGTCCACTCAAAGCCGTAGCGTGGCAGGCGTGAGAGAGCCTTGCGGTCGTTGGGGTTATAGCCCTTCTCCCGCAGTCTGCGGTTGACTTGGTCGAGCTCTTCGAGGAGTTTCACTCCAGTGAGTTCGTTGTGCGTTGAGAGCATCTCTTCGCTGATGTTGAGTTTCAGTCGGGCATTCTTCTCAAAGATATTGTCGAGATGCTTGCTGTCGATGTAGTCAAAGCCGAAAGTGGTGACGAAGTGGTTGAACTCCATCGCGAGATAATCGGCTATGATTGCCACGGCACTGTCTTTGTCAAAGGTGGTGATAAACTGGTCAATGCGCTTGGTGATGCGGTCGTGCATTCCCAGGAAGCGGTAGAGCCTGATGAGGTTGGTGGTCATATCGCTCACGGCGGGGATGTCGTCTTTGCACTTTGGCACAACATATTGGGTGAGATATTCTTCTATCCAATATTTCTCGACAATAGAGGCTACTTGCTCGGCCTGAGAGTTGACCATACGGCTGGCATTCAGTAGTTTATTGATGTCAATGCCTTCGGCTGATAGCATCTGTGCGCATTCTTCCTCGGTATCTACTCCGAGCTGGTCGCACAGTTTCTCGAGGTTCTGGGCACGTGAGGAATCGGTGCTTAGGCCAAAACGCATGAAGAGCGCCTTCTCCGAGTCGGGCTGCGATGTGGTGGTAACCGTGTTGTTGAGGGCGTTGTGTATTTTCTCATAGAGGTGAGGCTCATCAATCATCATGATGTCGAGCATCTTGCCAAAGGCTGAAGGGTCGGTGCCCTCGATTTTGCCCAGTTGCAGGTTGGCTTGAGCAGCCTGGCGTTTAGCCTTTCTTATCTCCTCGTCGGCCGAGCCACTGTGGTAGTACTTGGTTAGCAAGCTCTTGAGTGTGGCAACAAGACGTGTTATCTCGGTGCCGAACATATTGTCACGGGCTTGCTTCACGCGTGGCGCGAGCTGGTTGAGGGCGGCGATGATGGGCTTGGTGCCGTCATTGTTGAGGGTCGCCGCGCTTTCCCACGCCTGGTTGGCGTCAACAAAGTGCTGCTGCACGAAGTCGTAATTGACAAAAGAGTCCTTGAGGCACTGCATGAAGTTGGGGAATGCCGAAGGGATGATTTCCTCTATCTCGGGCGACTTGGTGTTTGGGTTGTAGCCTGTAAACGACTTGGTGGAGTATTTGAAGTCGCGCAGCATGAAGATGCTGCGGAAGGGGTGCCCGGTAGTCCACTGGTTGAACCAGTGAGTCTGGTCCTCATCGGTATTGGCGCGCAGCACTTCCTTCTCAAGTACAATCTTGAAACGGTTGTCCCAGCGTCGACGCAGCTCTTCGAGTTTGGCAGGGGAGTCATTGGTCTGGTATTCCAGGTCGAGGTTGAAGAATGTGCTGATGATGAACAGCGGCGATATTTCGGTGTCGCGCATATAAGTGTCGCGCTGTGCTGCGTTGGCCCCCACGTTGTTATTTACCCATTGCTCAAGGACAATACCCATCTTGCTCTCGGCCGACTGCATATTATTGTGGCAGAGCATGAGCGAACTGATGCGCTTGGTGTCGCTGTAGCGGTTGAAGAGGTAGGTCACCTTGCCTCGTCGTAGCACCACCGAGAGGTTTTTGCCGTTGGTGATTTTCTCGGATGCCATATTCTCGGGGCGTCGCTCGCCAGGGAAGTCGAGAATGTCGAGGCAGGAAAGGAAATTGCGTGTCTCGCTCTCGAGGTTGGGCAGCGACATATAGAGTTCGGCGACTAGAGCGCTCAACTCGCCCTTGCGCATCTCTATCGACATGTTCTGCTGAGTGGTGACGATTGTCGTTGGGCGATAGTCGGGAAGTTCTATCTCACTTTCGTCAAAAATCTCATCTAGGCGCGCAACGTCGAGCAGAGTGCCATGTTTCTTGAGCACCGCGTCAAATGGCACATACACCGTTGAGTTGAACCTAATGGAGCGGTAGGCAGCGATGAGAGTATCGAAGAGGCGGTTTATAGAGGAGTTGTCAAACCACAGCAGTTTGATTGCCGAGAGCAGTTGGTCGTCGGTAAGGCGGTTCACGTTGAACAAGAGGAACGAGAACAGTCCCGATTCGGGGTCGGTTAGATTGGCGACACGCTGCTTCATGGTGGAGTTGCGCAGGTAGTCGTAGATGTCCATCACGTCGTCTTGAGTAAGGATGGGTGATGGGTTGGGCACCGACGAAACATCCACCGAGTCGCAATATTGGCGTATGTAGTCGATTTTCTTGATTTCGGAGTTATCGTAGTCGGTCTGCGTGTGATAAGCCTCGCACAAGACGAGGATGATGTCGGCAACCGACAGCAGTCGTGCTTTGAGATAGCCTTCAGGGACAGCAGGGTCGGTGTTAGATGTGAATCGTGTCACAACGCCAGTGGCCTCAACTCGCGAGTTGGGGTTGCTGGGATTTATCTCGTCGATGAAGTTGTACTCGCGGCGACCATCGGTAACTGTGAAAGGTTTTCCGGGGTCGCTCATCAGCGCGCTGACGAGGTAGGACTTACCCATCTGGCTCTCGCCAAAGGCTGCGGTGGAGCAGCGCTCATCGGCGGCAAACTGAATCTTCTTGAATGCACGGCGTAGGTTTACCAACTGCTCAAGGTAGTTCTGCCTTTCGCTATCGGGGACATTCGACTGCCAGGAAATGGCTTTCTCTACGATGTGAAGATATTGATTGATATTCATAATTCAAGTGTTAAGTTTCAAGTGTTAAGTGTTAAATGTCAAAAGTGATTTTCACACTTAACACTTATTACTTAATATATTATGCATTGTTTAAATCGGTTGTTGCAATATTCAAGTTAAACTCTCCTGAGTCGAGCCAGTAGCATTGTGGGTCGTTGATGCTTTGCACTTGCAGAACGAAGTCGTCGGCCTTGAGTTCCTCGCCGTCGCTGCCAGTGACAGCGGCGATTGTGAGTTGCTCCTTGTCCTCGTCATAGGCTTCGCGCTCTATCTCAAATGTGAACGGCCCCTTCTTGAACAACTCCTCGCGGTATTCGCGCAGCATGCGTTGCTGCTGCTCGGGAGTGAGCATCTTGTTCTTGCTTATGCGCTCCTTGATGCGGCGGTCGTCAATATCGAGGACATAGAACGGCCTGAGCGGGTAGATGCCCATGTCAAACTGTTTTGCCCCGATGTAGCACGGGAAGGAGTTGATAGTGATGCGTCCGTTGTTAATGGTGGGAGTGATGATGCACTCCTCTTTGGGGATGCCGCCCATCTTGTAGAAGCTTTCGGTGGTTGGCACGAGCTTGTCGCTCAGGTCGCTCAGGTCGAGCGAGAACTCGTTGAGGCCTCCAGCCATTGATGCGAGGTAGCCAATCATGGCTCCCACTGGGACGATGCTCTTGGTGTCGTGCATGTAGCCGTTTTCGTCCTTGAAGGGGTACCAGCGGCCTATGCGGTACTTGCCCAGTACGATGAGTCGGTTGGGGCTCACGGGGAAGTACTTGAGGAAGCAGTCCTTGATGGGCTTGAGCATGGTGGGGCGTCCTGAGAGCACCACGATGTCGCAGTCGTGGGCGTAGAGCAGGGTGGAGATTGACTCTATGAGTGAGTCGAGCGACTTCTCCACATGCTGCGAGAGCAGGTTGTGGTCGTAGGTCCACACCACTTCGCTGAGTTCAAAGCCGAAGCGGTCTTTGAATGCTTCGCACACGATATCGCTGGGCTTACTGTCGCCAAACATCTCGTCGTAGCCAATCTCGAGGTAACGCTCTCCCTCGCTCAGCAGGTTGAGGAAGCGGTACATGACGGGTACGTTGACCTGCATGTTGAAGTCGCGTCGCATGATGCGGTCCTTGAAGGTCATCATGTTATTGTCCTGACCGAAGAAGTGGTACAGAATCTTATAGGCCTCCTGATGGCTCTTGCCTGCCTTCTCGGTAAGGTGGCGGTATAGGATGCCTTTGTCGCTCTCTATAATCACGTTTTGTACCAGCAGTTGGAGCATGTCGTCGCCTGCAACGTTGAAACTGTCCCAATAGATTGGGTCGGGCTTGATTTGCGAGGGGTTGCTCTCGTTGAAGCGATATTGGCACACCATTACGTCGGAGGTGCCGGCGCCAATATCTACCGAGCCCACTTTCAAGGTGTCGCACTCCACGCCGTCGATGTCGCGCTTCTTGCCGTAGAGCTTGAAGAAGAGGTCGCTGCGGTTTTTGTAGCGCTCGCAGAACTGCGCGTAGAGATAGACAAACTGTGAGCATGTGGCCTCGTCGTAGTACCACTCCTTGTGCTCGTCGTCATCGTAGCGTCGTGGCTTGTTGCCGGGAATCACCTGCATCTGCAGTGCTATGCTGCCTGGATCAACGATGTGATGATAGGAATTGATGATTTTCACCGCATCGTCAAAGCTGCTGTAAAGGGCTTGACGCTCCACTCGCGACATCGCCGTTGGGCAGGTGATAATCACCCGCTCGAGGCGGCGTGGGGTGTTGCGCAGGTCGTGGCGCTCACGCGACTGGAAGCTGTTGATTTGGGTGATGGCCTGCTCTATAATCTCGATGAAAGCGAGTGTCATGAGCGAGCGGCGCGAGTAGTGCGCTCCAATGCCGTAGCCTTCGGCGTTGTAGGTGCCGTCGTCGTTGATAAAGCTTGTGAGGCCCTCGATGATGGGTGGCAGCGAGTTGTTCTCATCGCCAATGTTGATGAAGCGCCATTCGTTCTCGGTGCGCTTTTTATCCCACAGGTAGCGCTTGGGGCTGGAGTTGGTGGAGAGTGTCTCTAGGCCCAGGTTGAGTGCCGTGGCCTCGTGGTTGAGGTAGTTGGCCTCGCGTCCCAGCCTGATGATACTCGGCCACACGAATTGGTTGCTGCCGGCGATGTTCTTGCCTATTGTGACCTTGCGGAACGCCAGTCGCATGTCGAAGGTCTCTTCCACTCGGTTTAGGTCGCCGTTAGGGAGTATCACATGTGTGAAATTCTGGAGTCGCAAGGGGTCGACCTTGGTGAAGTCTTGCGTGAACTTATTGTTCTCGAAGAGCAGTGCCGAGGTGCGAGAGTTGCCAATGTCGATAATCATCTCCACGTTGACAATGTTCACGTCGCGGTCGCGCATGAGCTTCACGGTGGGGAAGAAGTCGTCGAGGCTGCTCAGGTATTTTATAAGCATCAGGTAGGTGGCTAGGAACTCATATTTGTGCCTGCCGTCCTTGAGCTCGAGCATGTCGAAGTTCTTGGCGTCGGGGTAGGCGATTTCCATCAGGTAGTCGCGTACCCAGTTTTTGTTCCATGTGCAGTAGTCGATGAGCTGGCGCTCGTTGCCGCACAGCCCAAAGATTTTCTCGGTCTCGCCATCGCTCATGAATACGGGGAACTCCTTGTAGGCGTCAAGGGTGTTGTAGCGCGCCTGGGTGTCGAAGGCGAGCACCACATCGGCGGTGAGGATGCCGACATTGGTCTCGCGCGGCACTATCATGAATTTGCACCAGTTGTAGGGCCCTTTCTTGTAGTCGCCCGTATCGTCTTTCTCGATATACGGCATTGGGAGCCACACATTGAAGTAGTGGCTCAGGAACTTGTTGTTGGCGGCTAGTTTCGAGAAGAAGATGCCCAGGCTGTCTTCCTCATTGTCGGCAATGTTAAACTGCTTCACCTCGGGGTTGGCGAGGATTACTGCCTCGCTGGTGGTGAGCTTGTTGTCGTTGTCAAGATAGCCTTTCTCTCGCAGCTGCGAGGTGAGCACCACAATCTGGTTGCTCAGGGTATAGGCAAATTCCAGTCTCCACTGAAAGCGCTCGTCGTCAAACGACTCGGCGAAGCGGCACTTGAATCCCTCATTGAGGTTGATGTCGATGCGCTTCGACAGCAGTTGAATGCCAGAATTGGCGATTAATGAATAGTCCATCTTTGTTCTATAGCTTTGATATTGGTTTTCTCGTTAATAATTGGTTGTGAATAATTCTATTACTGACACTTTTGATCAATATTGCAAAATCAATGCCAAAGTTAATGTTTTTTTGTTATAGACAATACAGATTTCTATTTTTTAACTAATGTGTGGCCGTAATGTTTCAAAATAGAGCGAGAGCATTTTATACAAAAAAACATCGGGTTGTGGCCCGATGTTTCAAGGTTGTTGTTTACGTTTTTTTAAAAAGCCTGAAGCAATAATTACTGCTTTCCTCCTGTGAATCCCTGCAAGTCTTCGAGAGTCATGGAGCCGTAGATGATTATCACCGAAGTCTCTTTGTCTTGCGCCAGCAGCAAGAAAACGTTGTTGCCGCCGCTGTCGGTCTTGGCATAGATTGACGCTTGGTTGCCCTGCTCGTTGACGTCGATTACGCTTTCGAAATTGTCGCTCTCAATCCAATTCATGCATTCACGTGCGAGTTCCTCGGCCGCCTGTGACGTGCTTGCCGAGATGATTTCGAGTCGGTCCATCTTGTCGGCAAAATTGCCAATGTTGAGTTTGCCACTAAACCCTTCACGGCCGAGCGTGCCCTTATTTGACATCATCTTCATGGCCGCCTTGCCAATGGTAACGCAGGAATAGCCTTCTTTACCCTTAAATTGCTTGGTAAGCGATTGCTGTGCGCTTGCCGCCATGCCCACTGCGAGCATAATAACGAGTATAAAAAATGTCTTTTTCATGACTATATTAAATGTTGCTGAATAGTGTTGTTGATATCGTTGATTTTCTCACCAGCGTCATTAAGCTGGTCCATACCCTTGTTGAGGACAGTGGAGAATTTCTCGAGTGCCGCGATGGCAATCTCCTCGTCGCTACTGCTGAGTCCCGCGTCTTGTCCCTGAGTGCTATTGGTTGCCTGCGCCAGATGCTCCACATTGCCCTTATACGAACTTGCATGCCTGGCGCGTGGCTGAATTTCGTGATCGTGATTATGAACGTGGTCGGTTTCCTCTATTTTAGCCGAAGGGGCTTGTGCGGGTTCTTCAATTTTAGCTGAGGGAGCTTGTGCAGGTTCATCGATAGTTTTGGCTATAGTTTTGTGCTGTTTCGGTGCAGGCACCTGCATCTGTGGCGTTCCGCCGCGCATCATCCACAACCCGACTGCCGCTATCACAGCCACCGATGCTGCTGCAGCCCAGGCAGTCCGTTTCCTGAACAATGGCGCTACCTTTGCCTTGCGAATCTTCTTCGCCTGGTGGTTCTCTTGTGCCTCCCACTCGTCGATCTTGCTGCTGAGCGATGCCTCCAAATCGGCAGGAACTTCCACTTCGTCCTCCATCTGGTCCAATGCCTGCATGAGCAAGGCATCGGCATCATCACCACCAAGCGCTCCACGCAACTGATGCTCCTCGTCGAGAGTGGTCTCGCCGCGATAGTACTTGTTGAGCAATATGTCTAAATCGTTCTTGTTCATGATGATAAAACGTTTTGGAATTGAGTTCTCAGTGTTTTTCTCGCTCGGCTTAGTAGCACTCTAGCGTTGATGGCAGTGAGTCCTGTAGCCTTTTCTATCTCCTGCATCGAGCATCCATTAATGTCGCGCAGTCGCACCACTTGTTGTTGCTGTGCCGGCAGTCGTGCCAGGCATTGGTCGAGCAGATGTGCCGCCTGCTGGCGCTCGATGTGCTGTGAGGCATCTTCATTGCCAGCGATGGGCAGTTCCTCGGGTGGCTTGTCAACGATGTCGATGCTTGCCGCTCGATGACGGTCAAGACACAGGTTGCGCACCAGCGTAACGCAGTAGGCTTGAGAGTTGTCGATATCGGCCAGCGAGTCGCGTCGGTTCCACATCTTCATATAGGCATCCTGCACGGCGTCTTTGGCGTCGTCCTCGTTGCCAAGCAAGAGGTAGGCCACCTTGTAGAGTTTGGCGTTAAGAGGCAGGAACCGCTGTTTAAACTCGTCGGCGTTCATCAACTCGCTGCAAAACTACTTGCCGAAGTTCACGTATTTATTGGCATAATCAGGATTGATGTTTCCTTCCATCAAGACGATTGCCACGTCGTCGTCCTCAACAGCAATAATGAGCATTTTGTTTATCAACTTGTCATTGCCCTGAGTGAGTATTAATGCGCTCTCGCCTTCATCACTGGCGTCAACCATCACGTCAAAGTCATCGACACCTTCTTGCATAATAGATTTGGCGGTTGCAAGCTGCTCGCTTGAGGGATTCTCGATGGTAAGAATCCTCATCGACGTGATGTCTTTAAGCGCCCCCGACTGGTCGGCGCCCATGCTCATGGCCATGTTGATCATGTTCTCGTCAATCACCATGTCCTGCATATTGTCGGCCTTTGGGAAAGCGTTAAACACCTCGTCGATTGTCTTGCTGAAAGCTGTGGCACCAATCATTGCCACCAGCGCTAAAACTAATAATTTCTTCATGATTAAAAATGTTATTTTTGGTGTGAATTAAAATGGTCTCTTAAATCAAGACGTAAAGGTAATAGAAAATGTTACAACAATTATTAGTTTTTTCAAAAAAAATGATGAAGTGGGGAAATATTGCGGTAAAAATATTATCTTTGTGGACTGATATCAAAATGTGCATGTCATGAGCGAGAATTATATAGTATCGGCGAGGAAATATCGTCCTGCGAGTTTTTCTACTGTAGTGGGGCAGAAGGCATTGACTCACACCCTTAAGACCGCCATCAAGAACGAGCAGTTGGCTCACGCCTATCTGTTTTGCGGGCCTCGCGGTGTGGGCAAGACCACCTGCGCGCGCATTTTTGCCAAGGCCATCAACTGCGAGCATCTGGGTCCTGACGGTGAGCCGTGCAACGAGTGCGAGTCGTGTCAGGCGTTCAACGAGCAGCGCTCCTACAACATCCTGGAGCTCGATGCCGCGAGCAACAACTCGGTTGACGACATCCGAAACCTCACCGACCAGGTGCTGGTTCCTCCCCAGATAGGCCGTTACCGCGTGTTTATCATCGATGAGGTTCACATGCTGTCGCAGGCGGCGTTTAACGCGTTCCTGAAGACCCTCGAGGAGCCTCCCCACTATGCTATCTTCATTCTCGCCACCACCGAGAAGCAGAAGATTATTCCCACAATCCTGTCGCGTTGCCAGATTTATGACTTTGCGCGCATCACAGTGCCCGACATCGTGGAGCAGCTGCAGCACATCTGCCAGGACAAGGGTGTGACTGCCGAGACTTCGGCGCTTAATGTGATAGCGCAGAAGGCCGATGGCGCAATGCGCGACGCCCTGTCGATTTTTGACCAAGTGCTCGCCTCCAGCGAGGGCAATATCACCTATCAGGCCGCTATCGAGAACCTCAATGTTCTCGACTATGACTACTACTTCCGCCTTGATGAAGCATTCCTCACTGGCGACGTGCCTCAAGCGCTACTCATTTATAAGGAAATCAGAGACAAAGGCTTTGACTCGCTGTTCTTTGTCAATGGTCTTGCCCAGCACCTGCGCGATCTGATGGTTGCCAGCACACCACAGACTGTGGGCTTGCTCGAGATGAACAACGACATCGCGCAGCGTCATGTGACACAGGCGGCACGGTTCAATACCCGCTTCTTCTATATGGCAATGGACCTGTGCAACACCTGCGACTTGCAGTACCGCGAGACCAGCAACAAGCAGTTTGTGGTTGAGTTAACGCTCATCAAACTGTGCCAACTCATGAGCGGCACGCCATTGCAACAGCCTCCACAACCCCGAGTGCAGAAGATAGCTGCTGCTCCAGCACAAGCTCCCGCGCAACCTGCAGCACAACCTGCAGCATCTCAGCCATCGGCACCCGCTCAGCCTGCGCCAGTGGCCCAATCGGCACCTGCAGCAGCGCCAACCCCCGCTCCCCAGCAACCTAAGTCACAGTTTTCGGTTTCATCTCCACCCGCGGTAGCCAAGCCCATCGCCACCGCTCCGCGCATACTCATCAACAAGCAACCGACGACAGCTGCCAGCGAGGCTGCTCCTAAACCTGCTGCACCCACTCACACAACCCAATTCACGCCTGAGCAACTTGTAGGGGCTTGGAAACACTATATGGAACAAAATCCAGGCGAGATAATCCTGCTCAGCGCTATGCGCAACTCCATGCCTCAAAAGGTGAATGACACCACCTATCTGATTGAGGTAGAGAATACTGCACAGGTAGAGGCAATCAACAGCAGTATGACTAAGTTGCTGCAATTCTTGCGCAACGAGGTTGGCAACGACATGGTTGCTCTCGAAATCAAGATTTCGCCAAAGGGTGTCTCTACGATAGCAAAGACCGACCGCGAGATTGTCGCCGACATGCGCCAGCGCAACCCCGAGTTCAACAAGATGGTGAATGACTTTCAGCTAACGCTTAATTAATGCATAATTCATAATGCACAATGCACAATGCATAATTGGGCGAACGCACCTTTATACAAAAACGTCGTCACAAGTTCGGTGACGACGTTAATTATACATTATGCATTCTCTTAAATAGGCAATTCTATGTCGCCTTCAAAGACCTCGGTGGCGGGGCCTCGCATGTAGATGTGGTTGTCGCTCTCGCGCCACTCTATCTCGAGTGAGCCGCCATCCATTATTATCGTCGCACGGCGGGCGGTGCGTCCCGTGAATGCCGCCGCCACGAGCGTGGCACTGGCTCCTGTGCCGCACGCCATAGTGATGCCGCTGCCTCGTTCCCACACGCGCAAGCGGATGTTGCCATCGGGCAATATTTGGGCAAATTCAATGTTGCACCGCTGTGGGAAGCGCGAGTGGAACTCTAATTCTGGACCTACCTTTGCAAGGTCGATACTTTCAACATCATCTACAAAAATCACATAATTAGGATTTCCTATCGATACAAACACCCCATTGGGCAGCGGTTCGCCCTCAGTCAAGAACTGAGAGGGATCGTTGAGCACCGGCTCCATAAGGTCAACCGAAACGCTCTGCACCTTGTTGTTATTGTCAACATCGAGATATAGCATCTTGATGCCAGCGCGCGTGAGCAGGCTTATGGTGGTTTTGGTGGTGAGGCCGTGTTCATAGACATACTTTGCGACGCATCGGCTAGCGTTACCGCACATCTGCCCCTCGAGGCCGTCGGCATTGATAATGCGCATGGTGAAGTCGGCCTTGGGCGAGCGGCCAATCAGTATCAGTCCGTCGCTGCCAATGCCTGTGTGTGGCTTGCTCCATGCTATTGAGGCCTTGCTAGGGTCGGGAATGGTGTTGTACTCGGTATCGACATAGATATAGTCGTTGCCCAGCCCATGCATTTTTACAAAGTGTATCTTTTTAGGTTTGCTGTCCATAATGCGATGATTAGAGTTTTGCCCACAAAATTAGGCATTTAGTTTGACTTGTCAAATATTAGGAGCTTGATTTCCTGTTTTTAAACCAAAAACTCTCATTAGCGAGTATATAGGGATTTATAATATTCTTGTGGAGATTTTCGTTTTTATATAAAAGTTTTGATGATATGAATATGATTAAGAGATTTCAATACCTGTTGGTGCTTGCTGCGTTATGTGCGCTGCCAGCTATTGCTAACGATAATGATGATATCAAGCTGTGGAGCGACGGACCGCTCACTTGGAGCGACTTCCACCAGTTGCTACCACCCATTTCGAGCGAATCATCGCAGCTAGAGGTGGAACTAAGCGCTACACCTATCGAGAACGGAGTTAACGCCAACTCTACCGTCCGCCTCGAGGCACGCGCGATGATGCACCGCAATGCCTCAAAGACAAGCGCCGCACAAAGCACTCCCGAGCGCCTGCGCTACCACCAGCTGCAGTTTGACTTGCTTGAGCTCATGCGCCGCAACTTGCAGGAGGAAATCAATAGTGGCATTGACGGCGCCACGGTGGAGCGACGCCTGAAATACTACCAGGACCTGTACCGCCAGCGCTTGCGCCAAATTGCCCAGGAGACCAAAAGCGGCTCCCTCGAGGCAGCAGTGGCGAGCTGGGAAGACAATATCGAGAGCCAACTCACCGCCGTTGGCACACCACAGGTGCCGCAGGTTACTGCCATGCAGGGCTGCTATGGTGTGTATGCTGGTGTGGGCTACGAGTCGCCCACTGGCAAGCTGCGTGATAACTTTGGTGGTAGTGTTATGTTTCATGTGGGCCTTACGGGAGGTTATAAGCGCTTGAGGCTCAAAGCCGACGTGGCATTTGGTCAGCCTTCTTACCGTAACGACAACATCTTCAACATCGCCCCCGATGCCGAAGGCCGTCCGCTGCAGGGCAACAACTCTAGCAGCGCCACACACATCATGGCGAGCGTGCAGCTAGGTTACACCATAGTCAATGCTGGTCGCCTGAGCATCACGCCCAATGTGGGTGGCTTTTATAACCACTATGGCTGGGACATCGCCAACTACAGCTGGGACAAGGACGATGAAGGGCGCGACGTGCGCACCATCACCAGCGTGGAGAAGCGCAGCCTCAACAATTTCAGCTTCATAGCATCTATCGATTTTGACATCAATCTCAACAGTGGCGTTACCAACACGTCGCTCACAGGCGCTAGTCATCGTGAGCGCTGGACCTCGTCGCTGCGCATCACCCCCTGGTTTGCCCACAGCAAGTTCAACAAGTGCGACCCCATTGTAAGCGGTATGCACATTGGCATCAATGTGAGTTACTTGGGCTTAGCACGTCTTTTGAGACTGTAATCCGTGAACGTGAACCTTCTTTCCCCTCTTCCCTCTCCCCTTAATTATTTTTAAACATTATTTTTCTTGCAGTTATCAATCTTTGTTATACTTTTGCAGCCACAAATGATGTGTTACCCAATTTGCAATGAAGAAATTTTTTAAAATATTGCTGCTGTTGATGTTACTGGCACCATTCGCCAATGTGGCACGTGCGCAAGACGGAGTTATTGAACTGCCGTCGGTGCTCAAGCGCGCTGTCGCCAAGTGGGGATATGTCGTTGACGAAAAGGGAGACACCATCTACAAGGTCATCATGAACACTATTATAGTGTATCCTCCCGAAAAGTTCAAGAACAAAGATGAGGAAGAGCTGTACTGGCGCACTGTGAGAGACGTGCGCAAGACGCTTCCCTACGCCAAGCTCATCAACCGCACCCTGCAGGAAACCTATGAATACATCGAGACCTTCCCCACACAAAAGGAGAAAGAAGACTACTTGAAACGCTTTGAGAAAGAAGTCTTTAACCAATATAAACCCGAGATGAAGAAGCTCACCAAGAATCAGGGAAAGACACTAATCAAGCTTGTCAACCGCGAGACGAACCAAAAGAGCTACTACATCATCAAGGCCTTTATGGGCACTTTCAGGGCGGGATTCTGGCAAACCTTCGGGCGATTCTTCGGTGTGAACATGCGTGATGGCTACTCCCCAAGCAGCAACCGCAAAGACGCTATGCTTGAGAGAATATGCGTAAGAATCGAGCAGGGAATACTGTGACGCCCTACCACTAATAGTCAAAGAATCAATAATCCCCATTGGGCAATTTGCTCAAAGGGGTTTATTTTTCCACTGTAGCCATGAGTTCAAATGGCAGGGCGCTGGTGATTTTTGCGTTGTAGAAGTTGCCGGGGGTGAGGGGAGAGGTTTTGGCAATAAGGACTTCGGGATCCACCTCAGGGGAGTCGTACTGGGTGCGGCCCACGAAATATTCCTCTTCCTCGCGGTCGATGATGACTCGCTGAGTAGTGCCAATCTTGCTCTCTTGAATCTCCATTGAAATTTCTTCTTGCAGAGACATAAGGGCTTCAAGGCGAGCCTGTTTAACGTCTTGCGGGATGCTATCTTCAAGATTTTGTGCTGCCCAAGTGCCAGTTTCCTCGCTGTAGGCAAAGGCTCCCATGCGCTCAAAACGCGCCTGGCGCACGAAATCCATCAATTCGTCAAATTCCTTGTCGCCTTCGCCTGGAAATCCCACCATTAACGTGGTGCGCAGGTGCAATCCAGGTACCTCTAGGCGCATACGCTCGATGAGCTGCAACGTCTCGTCGCGGGTGATGTGCCGGCGCATATTGGTCAATACCTTGTCGCTGATGTGCTGGAGGGCGATGTCGAGATAGTTGCACACATTGTCGTGCTGTGCCATCACTGGCAGGATGTCCCACGGGAACTGCGTGGGGTAGGCATAGTGTAGCCTTATCCACTCCACGCCTGGCATAGCCGCCATCTGCTCAACAAGCGTGGGCAGCATCATCTTGCCGTAGAGGTCTAGGCCATAGCTTGATAAGTCTTGAGCTATCACGTTAAACTCCTTCACGCCACGACTAACTAGGTTGCGTGTCTCGTCAAGCAGCTGCTCCATAGGCACGCTCTTGTGGCGCCCCGTGATTAGCGGTATGGCGCAGAAGGCGCAGAAACGGTTGCAGCCCTCCGAGATTTTCATGTATGCGTAATGGGGTGGGGTGGTAAGGATGCGGTCGCTGGCAAGGTCATCACGGTAGCTCTTGCCGAAGTCGTTAAGCATCTGCTTCCAGTTGAACTTTCCATAGAAGCGGTCCACCTCGGGCAGTTCTTCGGTCAACTCGGCGAGGAATCGTTCGCTTAGGCATCCCATCACCATGAGTTTGCGTATCTTGCCCTGCTTTTTGGCCTCTCCCAGCTCGAGGATGGTGTTGATTGACTCCTCCTGCGCGTCGGCAATGAAGCCGCAGGTGTTGACCACCACAATCTCGCCATCGATGTGGCTGGGATTATGTTCTACCGTGTAGCCAGCGGCATGGAGCTGACGAATCAGGTGCTCCGAATCCACGAGATTCTTAGAGCACCCGAGCGATATTATGTCAATCTTGTTGCGACGCATTTATCTCTTGTTTAGTCGCCTACGGCGAGAAATCTTACAAATAGAATCAAATCTTACAAATATTTTATAATTAATCTACAAGATAGATAATTAATTACATTAGTTTAATTTTTTCTATATCTCCTGTTTGTTCATCGCGATGATACCATTCGGAATAAAGACCACTAGGACTGAAATTTATAATCATCCCATAAGGTAGATGTGTAAGATTCATGTAATTCCATAACTGACGACGATGTGGTGTATCAATATGATTAATGGCTTTTAATTCAACTATAATATTACCATTAATCACTAGATCCATACGATAATCTTGATCAAGACGCACATCATCCCAATATATTGGCAGGAATACTTGTCTTTCAACAGTATATCCTTTTTTGCCCAGTAGATACTGCAGTGCAGCCTCATAGGCAGACTCCAATAATCCTCCGCGAAACTTGCTATGAACGCGCATTGCTTCACCTGTTATTTCACGGAAGAATTCGTATCGTTTATTATACTCTTGAACCAAGTTCACAATTGATTAATACTATCTTGTCAAGTCACGAGAAATCTTACAAATAAAACTATTTGTTTGATTTGTTTTAGATTTGATAGATTTCTGCCCGTAGGGCACTAATTATTTTCCGAAGAGTGATTTCACAAATTCTTCTTTGCGGAAGATTTGGAGGTCTTCCATGCGCTCGCCTAGGCCGATGTATTTCACAGGAATCTGGAACTGGTCGCTGATGCCGATCACCACGCCACCCTTGGCGGTACCGTCGAGTTTGGTGATTGCCAGGGCATTGACCTCGGTGGCGGCAACAAACTGCTTCGCCTGCTCAAAGGCGTTTTGGCCAGTAGAGCCGTCAAGGACGAGGAGCACCTCGTTGGGCGCATCGGGCAGCACCTTCTTCATGGTGTTCTTGATTTTTGTGAGCTGATTCATCAGGCCCACATTGTTGTGCAAGCGACCTGCGGTGTCGATAATCACCACATCGGCATTCTGCGCTTTTGCGCTCGCCACGGTGTCGTAGGCTACCGAAGCGGGGTCAGTGCCCATCTTATGTTTGATTACAGGCACTCCCACGCGTTCGCCCCAAATCTCGAGTTGCTCGTCGGCAGCGGCGCGATAGGTGTCGGCAGCGCCAAGCACCACTTTGTTGCCAGCCTGGGTAAACTGGTAGGCGAGTTTGCCAATAGTCGTGGTCTTCCCCACACCATTCACGCCCACCACCATGATGACGTAAGGTTTTTTGTCGTCATCAATGGTGAAGTCCTCGCGGTTTGCGTTGTCGTTATCGGCAAGCAGCTGTGTGATTTCCTCGCACAGCATGTCGTTGAGTTCGTCGGTTGAGGCATATTTGTCGCGTGCCACGCGCTCTTGTATGCGGTCGAGGATTTTCAATGTGGTGTTTACACCCACATCGCTGGTAATGAACACCTCCTCAAGGTTGTCGAGCACGTCATCGTCAATCGTCGATTTGCCCGCCACCGCTTTCTTGAGTTTTGAGAATAATCCTTCCTTGGTCTTGTTCAGGCCACTGTCGAGAGTCTCTTTCTTTTCTTTGCTGAAAAATTTAAAAAAGGCCATTTATAAGTGTGAAGTGTTAAGTTTTAAGTGTTAGTGAATTTGTAGCTTCTCTGGTTTTGTTTATTACTTTGGATATACCAGATTTTGTGGTTGGATGTTATTGAGAATTTCAACCAGGAATTTGCGTGCTTCCCATTTTGCCATGGGGAGGTTGTTGAGCATGTAGTTACCGCATTCCTGAGCGCTGCTGCCAGGAATCTCACTCTCGTCGTAGTTGGCGATAAAGGTGAATGTCTCTTTGATGAGCGGCACGATGTCGCTCGATTCAAGGTCGCCTTGCATTAACAGGTAGTTGCCTGTGCAGCATCCCATAGGCCCCCAGTACACAACCTTGCTTCCCCACACGGGATGGTTGCGCAGGAAGGTTGCAGCCAGATGCTCAATGGTGTGCAGAGCGCTCTGGCTTACTGCCGGCTCGCGGTTAGGGAGTTTCATGCGAATGTCGAAGGTTGTAATAGTGCCTCCGCCTTCTATCTTGTCTTTGCGAGAGACATAAATGCCTCGCAATAGCTTAGTGTGGTCGATAGTAAAACTTGCTATTTTTTCCATAGACGTTGGGTATTGTTAATCTAACTTTTGCAGCAGTTCTTTCACGATGGCGAGGGTGTGGGCTGGTGCATCGGCCCAGAAGTCGCTGTATTGCTGACTGTTGTCATGACTTGCTCCTGGCGAGTCGCTGATGATGCGCATGCTCACAAAGGGGGTATTCCTCACGTGGCAGGTGTGTGCGATGGCACCGCTCTCCATATCCACGGCGAGGGCTTGCGGGAAGTGCTCCTTAATCTTGTTGAGGTCGTCGATATTGTCGATAAATTGGTCGCCGCTTACAATGAGTCCGCAGTGCACGTGCGGGTCATCGTGGATTTTCTCTATCACACTTGTGGCGCCGTCGAAATATAATGGCAGACCTTGCACCTGGCCGTAGCTCACGGTGTCGTCAAAGCCACCGCACCACACATCGTGGTAGCACACTTGGTTACCCACCACGAGGTCCATGATGCTCACATTATTGTTGGCCCCACCAGCCACGCCGGTGTTGATGATGAGTTGTGGGTTATAGTTGTCTATCATGGTTACAGCGCCAATGGCGGCGTTGACTTTACCCACGCCGCATTGCATAGCAGCAATCCTGTGGTTTCCAATATTGCCACAATAGAATGTGATGCCGTTTTTTTCAACAATTCTCAACTTTTCAAGCTGTGGCTTGAGCAGTTCGAGCTCCTTGCTTAATGCTACAATTATTCCGATTCTCATAACTTTATGCTTTTAAATGCACAAAGTTAAGACAAAAAATGATAATGGCAAAAAAAAGTTTAGAGTTTAGTGTTTAGAGTTTAGTGAAGATGAGCTTTGCGCATTTTGGAACTCTCTCCTCTCAACTCTCCCCCTATCAACTATTTTGTGAGGAACTTGCTGTTGATGTAGGCGTTGAACTGGTCACGGTAGCTGTCGCCAATGGGGATTTCGATGTCCTCATCGAGGAGGATGCGGTTCTTGCTCACTTCTCTTATCAGGCTCAGGTTGATGATATAGGAGCGGTGAACACGCAAGAATTTGCGGCTGGGGAGGCGTTCTTCCATCTTCTTCATGCTCAGTAGCATAATGATGGGTCGTGCATAGTCAACGAGATAGATGCGCAGATATTCGCTCATGGCCTCGACATAGCGGATGTGACTGATGTTGATGCGCACAATCTTATACTCTGTCTTGAGGAAGATGGCATCGTCCTCGTCGATTTGGCTCACTTCCTGTAAAGTGCGAATGGCATCATAGCGTTTCTTAATCTTATCGGCGGCTCGTTTCATATCGTCAAAGCCGAAAGGCTTGAGGAGATAGTCTATCGCCTCGAGCTGGAAACCCTCGACGGCATACTCGCTATAGGCAGTAGTAAACACTACCATGGGAGGATTCTCAAGAGACCTAACAAAGTCAAGACCATTGAGCTCAGGCAGGTTGATGTCGCAAAACATGGCGTCAACTTTCTCTGTCTCAAGAATCTTGTGGGCATCAATAGCACTCTGGCATGACGCCACAAGTTCCAGAAAAGGAATCTTTTTCACGTAGGCCTCCATCTGCTGCAGCGCAAGAGGCTCATCGTCGATAATTATGCACCGTACCATAAATATTAAGTGTTAAGTTTTAAGTGTCAAGTTTTAAGTTTTGTCGCTTGTTAATTGTGCATTATAAGTTGATAAAGGGTCTTTGGTCTTAACAGGGATGTCTAATGTCACCTTAAACTCTTTTTCACCGTCTTCGATATCAAGGGTGTAGTTGTCTCCAAACATCAGGTCAAGGCGGCTTTTGATATTGGAAAGTCCCACACCACTCGCCTCATTGACTTTCTTGTTACTATTCTTGGACTTTTCCTTCTTACTGTTGCGGCATGTGTAGTGCAGTCGAGGCTCTCCGCTGTTGCTGGTATAGCGATTGGCTTCAACATGAATATATGACTCTTTATTGTAGCTCACACCATGCTTGAAAGCGTTTTCAACAAACGAGATAAAAATAAGTGGCGGAATCCAGATGCCCTTGCCGTCGTCGGAATTATGGGCGCTAAATTTCAGCTTGTCGTTGTGGCGAATGCTCATCAACCTCACATAGTTTGCCATAAATTCTACCTCTCGTTCGGCACTCACATACTCGTGGTTGCACTCATAGAGAATATATCGCATGAGTTTTGACAAGTCGATGATGCACTTCTGTGCCTTAGCTGGATCGATATCCACAAGCGCATGAATGTTATTGAGCGTGTTCATGAAGAAATGAGGGTGAAGCTGATAGCGCAACTGCACCAGATTCTGCTGCAAGTTCTCTTTCTCCAGTTCCTCCATCTTCTTGCGCTCTACAAGAGCGATGAAGTAGAACTTTATGCCAATGTTGGTGCCTATACCAAACAAAAACAGGATAAACGAGATTAGGTCACGGCGCTGCATGGGTGGCGGCGGTAATGGCTTATTGTTTTTGTTATTAAGTGATACAGGCGCTTTTATGGTATCAATGATCTCAATATTTTTTGGTTGAGTTGTTACTGAGTTATCAATTGGAATCGCTATTATTGGTGGGTCGTTAGGACGAGTTGAGCATTGATATAGCTGGAACACTCCCGCAAGAGCCACGACACCAAGTACATAATAGTACATTTTGTGCTTATACACCAACAGTGGTGCCAGCAGTTGGTCATGGATGATAAACGCTATAACGTAGATTATTACCACCTTCCAGCTGTTGAGCATGTCGCTCCAAATGAAGTCGGTCTCTTTTAGGCTATGGCCATGGAACAGCGTGCTCACAGTAGGTGCTATGAGAATAACAAGCAGTATTATGCCGTAGATGGTATATTCAATCCGTTTTAAGCGTTTTTGGGATTCCATAAATAGTGGCGTATTAACTGAATAATTTATAAGGCGCAAAAATAGATGTTTTATTAGTCTCTTGCAATGATTTTCAGTAAAAATGCAAAAAAAGTCAATGAATACACTAACTATATACACTAATGCGGGTTTGTAATTATCATCTCGTTTTTTATGCACTATATGCCATTGATGGGTAAAAAACACCTTTTTTATAAGATTTTTCCCAAATTGTTTTTATATTAGGCAAATATCTATTACTTTTGCACCGCAAAATTTAAAAACACGATTTTTACACACATTTTCACATAATATTATGGCAAAGAAAAAAAATCAACAAACCCGCACCAAGCTAGAAGAAGTCAATGATTCGCTGTCGGGTATCGAACAGAAATTTGAGCAACACAAGAACCTGATTTATATTATTGTGGCTGCTATTTTAGTTATTGCTTTTTTCCTTTTCGCATACGTCAATTCTAGGTTCTTTGGCGATATTAATTGGGGACATAAATATGAAGTAGAGAAAGCACAAACCGAGATAGCCAAAGCCGACGACCTGCTCCTTAAGAGCGCTTTCTCACAAGGCGCAGTAACCGCTCAGGATTCTACAAATGCTCTGCAGGTGTATGAGACTGTAGCAAAAAAATATGGTCACAATCTGATATTCAAGAACGACGTTGGCAACCGTGCCAAGTTGATGGCCGCTCAGATTCTTTATGCAAGAGACAAGTTTGCCGATGCACAAAAGTATCTTGAGGACTATTCTCCCAAAGGCAAGATTGTAGGTCCTACCTCACAAATCCTGCTTGGTGACAGTTATGTTAACCAGAAGATGTATGACAAGGCAGTTAAGGCCTACGACAACGCTGTTGATTTGTCGAAAGATTCGTTCTGGGACACCCTCACTTGGAAAGAGATAGCACTCTTCGTTCTGGCATTGTTTGCTCTTATTGTTCTTGTGGTTTACGCAACAAGGAAGAACGACTCCAACCGTAAATTGGCAATGATTATCTCTGCAATAATCTTCCTTCTCGCTGCAGGTTTCCTTGCATATCTGATAAGCAGCAACAAAGATATCCACGAGAACCGCTCACTTATTCCTTACGCTTTGCAGAAGAAGGCTAATGTCCTCGACGCACAGCAGAAGTATGACGAGGAGATTAAGATCTACGAAGAGCTTGAGACTAAATATACTGGTCCTGGCAGCATGACAATGCAGATTGAGCGTGCTACAGCAAAGAAGGGTGGCAAATAATCACTATTGTGACACATTGATATTATAATGAAAAGTTGGACATGGCGACTAGTCGCTTAGTCCAACTTTTTCCTTTAAATCCTTTATATACTTTAACACCATTCAAAAATGGAAACAAGATACAAACGCATTTTACTTAAGCTCAGCGGTGAGTCGCTGATGGGCAAGCAGGGTTACGGCATCGACCGTGAACGTGTTGATGACTATGCCGAGCAAATCAAGGAACTGGTGGATGCCGGCGTGCAGGTGGCAATCGTGATAGGTGGCGGAAATATCTTCCGTGGTCTTTCGGGCGCTGCCAGCGGCTTCGACCGTGTGAAGGGCGACCAGATGGGAATGCTCGCTACAGTAATCAACTCTCTGGCGCTGTCGTCGGCTCTTGAGGCCAAAGGTCAGCCAGCACAGGTGTTTACTGCCATCGCAATGACTCCTGTTGGCGAGCACTACACCAAGTGGCGCGCCATCGACGCCATGAATAAAGGTAAAGTCGCTATCATGTCGTGCGGCACAGGTAACCCATTCTTCACCACCGACACCGGCAGCACGCTGCGCGGCATTGAGGTGGAGGCCGACGTGATGCTCAAGGGCACACGTGTTGACGGCATCTATACCGCCGACCCCGAGAAGGACCCATCGGCCACCAAATTTGACACCATCACCTACGATGAGATTATCAAGCGTGGCCTCAAAGTCATGGATATGACCGCAACGGTGATGGCAAAGGAGAACAACCTCCCCATCCACGTCTTCAACATGGACGTGAAAGGCAACCTGCGCAAAGTAATCGCAGGTGAGAATATTGGAACGGTGGTGACTCCATAAAAATCCATTGAAAATATACAAAAGGCGGGGTTAGTGTCTATCACTTTATCCCCACCTTTTTTATAGAATTAATAGGAAAAACAGTAAAAATGTGGTGATGTTATTGTTTTTTTTAAAAAAATATCAGAAAAAGTTTTTAGATAAATAAAATAACTATTATATTTGCGACTGAATTGCAGAGGCAATCTTTTATATATTAAATTATAAGGCGTTTTGTTTATCACTCATAATTGGAAACTTAGGAACTTTTCAATAAGAAGTGAGGGATGCAAAATGGCTTACGTGTATAGCGTGAGCTGTTATTCCCATCTTCTTCTTAAGGTTTCCTAAGACCTCCAATTAAAGGTGCGGCAATTCAGTCCACGCTTTTATGTTAAACTATTAAAGTCATCATTGGATTGTTGATGACAATCATTATGTGTTATGAAAAAGATTTTTGCACTTTTTGCTGTGTCATTGGTATATCTTTTCTCTTATGCTGATGCAACTTGCCCCTCAACCTTAAATTTCTCTTTGGTTAATGGGGATGATCCTTCACAGGTTGAAATTGAGCTCCAACTCGTTAATACTAGTTCGTATCTCTTTGGTTTTCACATTTATATTAAAAAAGCTGAGGGTAGTGAGAGCATTCAATGGAAGCAAATCGGCCAGTATTGGAATTATTTAGATTTTGAAGATTATCTTGATGTTATCCTCGCCAATTTGGAAGTTCCTGCTGGCCAGAATATTAATGACATAGATTTCTTTTCGGATTATTTAGATGTTAAAGCTAATATTCAGAACGACCGATTACTGCTTAAGGAGGAGCTTTGGGTTCCCTCTGGCATTTTTTACCCAGTTCTTGAAGAGCCAACAGCTGTTGGCAGGATTTGCCTTGACATGTCGGCTTGTGAGGATGGTGAGTATGAGCTACGTGCTGATAATACCCAAGGGGATTGTGCGATGAGTTACATTTTCCCCCAAGGTTATCACATTTGGATTATGGATGAGTCATTGGTTTTCACTCTAGTGAAACAAGGTAATTCTATTACTGAGTTGCGTAGTATTCCTGCTACTTTTGCGCCACCAGCAGTAACCGGCATCAGCACTGTCGCTGCCGACAAGGCCGATAACCGCATCTTCGACCTCCAGGGCCGTGAGCTCCAGGGCGCTCCCGAGCACGGCATCTATATCCAAAACGGCAAGAAATATCTTAAGTAATTAACTTGGTTTGCTGTTATAAGCGAGGCGGGGTTAGTGCTACAGCGCACTAACCCCGCTTAGTTTTTGTTGTTATGCCACCTCAGCGGCACCACTTAACACTTAATACTTTATACTTAACACTTACTTTGTTATCTGTCCTCCTGGAACAATGGGTCTTCGGGCATGACCATAATGGGTTTTTGCTCGTAGGCCTTGAGGATGTTGGCTGGGACGTATTTTTTGTCAACCACGAGACGGAAGGCGTACTCGTTGAACCAGTCGTTGGTCATGATTATGTAGCCTTTGTGCCCACTGTCGGCGCCCCATGAGTTCTCCACTTTCCACTTTATGGGTTTACCATTCTCGTCGAGATCCACTGCGGTGAGCGTCATGGCGTGGGTAGAGCCGCTGTCGAAGGTGGCGATGCGGTCGGCCTTGTTCATGCCAAATGAGGTACCAAAGAGGGTGCCGTAGTCAAAGTTGTCGAGAGCCAGGTAGCCATTGGTGCGGTTTAACTGCTTACCCACATCGTAGCTGGAATAAAGCTTAGTGGAGTCTTTGAGCGAGGCAATCGCCATTTGCGCGATGTCCTCCATAGGCAGGTTGATGTATCGCCAGTTGTGACCGTCGTAGGTGTGCCGATCCCACTCCACCTCGTAGGTCTTGTAGTATTCGCGCCTGGGGTCGTTCATCGCCATAATGAATGTGCCGTTGATGGGGCCGCCCTGTGTCTCGCGGTAGAACTCGAGCGGGGTGTAGGTGCGCGCGGGTGTCACTGCTTTGCCGTCTTTGTTCTTGAAGGCGTAAGTGAATGACTTGATGGGGTCGCCAAGTGTGAGCGATAGCATATTGTAGATTTCTCCCAGCATCTCGGTCTTGCGCTGCTTAATAGCGCTCTTTGACTTGCCGTCGGTAACCATCTTGCGCAGCTCCAGACCCTGCTCACGCAGTTTTGATGAGACGAGCTGGCTCATGCGTGAGGTGCGCTCGGCGCTGTAGGTCTCGGGTTGTGCTTCAACTGGCACGAGGCCATATTTTTCGGCAAGGTCGGCAGCACCGCAGAATGTGCCGCCATCGTTGATGGGATGGCTGAAGAAGAACTGCACGCGCTGGTCGTCGATGGGCTTGTTGGCACAGTCTATAACTCCTTGCAGCATGAGGTTGGCCTTCTCGAGCTGGTCATAGAAGAAGAGGTAGTCGTGAGAATACTCCACGCGCAGCGTGTCGTTGTGACGGCGTGCGAAGTTGGCGCGCATCACGTTGAAGCTGGAGTACATCCAGCATCGTCCGCTGGAGCGCTGGTTGTGGATGCTCTGCTTGGGAGTCTCGATGCTGAAATGGGTGTCGGTGATAGTGGCGTTGCGGTAATTTTTCGCCAAGTCGTCGATAGAGTTAGATGCCATAGCATTGCTCAGCGCGGCATTGCTCTTGCCGGCTGCCGCCTGGGTGATTTGTCGCATCATGTCGGCGTCGATACCGCCTTGCGCACTGTTCTGCGCCATCACAGGCAGCGTGAGCGCAATGCCTGCGATAAGTGCTAATGTCTTGATTGATTTCATGTTGTAATGATATTTTAATATTTTGTTGAGTAGTTGTTCAGTAGAATAGTTGAATATTAAATGTCTAATCGGCGCAAAGCGCTCTACTGTAAAGCAGCTGCCGCTTTTTGGCGGTAGAATTCGTTGAGGTTGTTGAGGTACTCGCTTTGAGCGTTGTAGCACACCACAAGCACTGCCACCAGCACAAAGACGTAGATTATCATCCAGATGGTGAACGAGCGGCGGTAGTTGCCTTGCTTCACGTTGAGCAGCACATAGAGGGCGATAACCACAAAGAGCGGCTGCAACGGCAAGGCATATCGGCTTACCGAGCCACCCGTGATGAAAGCAATAATCATAAAGAGCACCAGTGGCCACCATGCCCAGATGCCCAGGTTGCTGTTCTTGTGGTGGAGGATTGTAATGTAGAGGAAGTAGTGGAGGCATGCTCCGCCCACAAAGTACCACATTACCCTGAATCGTGGCAGTAGGTTGAGAATGCTGGCGTGAGAGTAGTCATATAGCCACGGGAAGGGAATAACATATTGCACTCCTGCGGTTACAGGCAAGAGCAGCAAGCGTTTCCACTCGGGGTAGTGGTAGTAGTCGCCAATGATGGCGAAATAGGGTTGCTGCACTACGCCCACCTTGAAGGCGAGCGCCATAGCGTCGCCACCATCAACAGTGCGGTATTGCTGCCCGAAGGAATAGGAGAAAATGATGCTGAACGCTACGGTTATCACTGCCGCTATCAAGGTAAGAACAGCGCCATATTTCCAATGGGCACGATGATTGGAGAACGCCATCATCGCGGCTCCCACTATGGCAAAATAGCAGACATTAGTGCGCACCAGAGCCATCAGCAGGCAGCCAGTGACAAAGATTGCTATGTCGCGGTTGCGTTCATGCTTCGTAAGAGTCTCGCCGTTAGCAATTCCTGCCAAGGTGTAGCCCACGAGCAAGAGTCCTAAGGAGCAACCTGCCTCCTTCTGGATTCTAAGTCCTTGCGAGACGAGGAATCCCATCAGTGCCACCATTAACATTGCTAATGTTGAGATGGTCGAGGGTTTGAAGTCATCAAACTTGTGGCACAGCATTCGGCATGCCACTTTGCCGGTCATCACTATAGTCAGCAGCGTGAACATATAGTTCAGTGCCATTGGCCACGCGATGCTTACACCTAAAATTTTCCACTGCCATAACATGATAAGCGGCAGACCTTTGATAGTAACTGTTGGCGATGGGCAGCGACCGTCGTAGTGCGACAGAGCCCAGGCGTAATAGTTGCCATCATCGGAGTGAAGGTTGGGTTCCTCAAGCGTATAGGCCACATCTATTGTGCAGACCTTGATGCTCAGCACAACATACAGCGCTAGCAGGAAACCAATAGTCAGCAGTAACCAATGCCCCCACTTGCACCAGTAGCGGCTGCGGGAATAAATAAAGCGCGGGATAAGATAGGCGACTGTTAGAGAGAGAATTATGTTGATGGCATCAGAGAACTCAAACACCCTAACAGCAAATGCCGCCAGCAGCGCTAGCGCCAGCACTTCGCCCAGCAGAAGCAACTTGCTGCCCGCCGAGAAAGTGTGTTTAATCTTCTGTGTCACACTATTCTCTCTATTGGTCATTAGTCTATGTTTGGAATTAACTCGCAAATTTACGCTTTTATTCAGTAGAATGCAATTAATTATTAATAAAAAAACGCAGCACCACTAATTAGTTGTGTGTCTTGCGATATCATCGCGACTAAAAACTAAAAAAACTCACGCCCAAAAACTGATAACTAAAAACTATTTCGTAACTTTGCACTGGCATGATACTGGAGCAGATTTCCATATTGAACTATAAGAACATCGCCGAGGCGCAGTTGCAGTTCTCGGGGAAGGTTAACTGCTTGATAGGCAATAATGGTATGGGCAAGACTAATGTGCTCGACGCCATCTATTACCTGAGCTATTGCCGCAGCTTCACCAGTAGCAATGAGCATAGCGCAGCCATCAACCACGACGCGCAGTTCCTGATGCTTCAAGGTCGTTACAGCCGCAAAGGGGCGCCCGAGGAGATATCGCTCAGCGTGCAGCGCGGCAAGCGCAAGACGGTGAAGCGCAACGGTAAGGACTACAAGCGGCTGAGCGAGCACATAGGGCTTTTACCGCTGGTGATGATATCGCCGCTCGACGCTGACCTGATACGTGGCAGTGGTGAAGAGCGCCGACGCCTTATGGACCAGATTATCTCGCAAGGCAATCGCCAGTATCTTGATGCCCTCATCCGTTACAACAAGGCACTGGAGCAGCGCAACTCGATGATTAAGAATGACTACCGCGACCCATTACTCTATGAAACTGTGGAGCAGGCGATGGCGACAACCGCGACAGTGCTGCACCAGGCACGCCAGCGGTGGCTCGAGGAGTTTGCGCCAATCTTTATGCGCTACTATCAGGCTATTGCAGGCGATGGCGAGAAAGTGCGGTTGAGTTATAAGAGCCACTTGGGCGAACTCACGATGCAACAGCTACTCAATGCCAACCGCGACCGCGACATGATAATGGGTTATACCACTCGCGGCGTGCATCGCGACGACATAGAGCTGTGGTTAAGTGACCACTCTATGCGCAAGACGGGCTCGCAGGGCCAATGCAAGACCTATACCATCGCGCTCCGTATGGCGCAGTTTGAGTTCCTTAAGAAATACACAGGCACCATACCCATCCTGCTTCTCGATGATATCTTTGACAAACTTGATGAGCAGCGCGTGGTGAGCATCATCAACGTGGTGAGCAACAGCCAGGACTTTGGCCAGATTTTCATCACCGACACCAACCGCACCCACCTTGATGAGATAATCTCGATGATGAGTGGCGACTATGCCATGTTTGTGGTTGAGAATGGCGCCATCACTCCCATCGCCAGCCGCCAGGAGGAGGCAAAACCATGAAACGCACCGAGGCGAAGTCGATAGCCGAAATAATTGGCGATTTCATGCAGCAGGAAGACATTGAGACCGCTGTGCTCGAGCAGAAGGCGTTGAGGCTGTGGCACCAAGTGGTGGGGCCTGGCGTGAACCGCATGACCACCGAGCGGTTTATCGACAACGGCGTGATAACGGTGAAAATCTCCTCAGCCGCCCTGCGCAACGACCTGATGCTTTCCCGCACAGCAATCATCACCCAGCTCAACCAACTGGTGGGCAAGCAAGTGATTAAGGAGATTGTGTTCAGGTAATTTGCCCCACTCTGAGCCCTAAAGAAGTTTTTTAAGGAGCCGTTTGGGTTTTTAATAAAAAGAAAGTGAGACTTGGTAAATCCCGAGTCTCACTTTTTGATTATTGATGCAGTTTATTGCTCCATATTCTCGAAGGAGTCAATAATCTTTTGCCACTCTTTTGGGAGGTCTTTGAGGTTGTTGGTTCTCACCTCTACGCAGCCAACGGAAGCTGGGCCGTAGTAGTCATCGCCTTTGAAGAGAGTGTATTTTGTGGATACGCCATAGTCGGCATATTCGCTTGGATCGCTGAATTCCATCATTGACTCGGCTACTTCTATTTTTTTGCCGTTCCAGGTGAACTTTTGGTAGAAGGTTGAGCTGGCGCCGCCGCTACCCAAGCTCACGAAATGTTTTTTATTCTCGTTTAAGAGGAAATACCCGTTGAGTACTGCAGCGTCAAAAGCTGGTTCAAAACAGTCTTTTTTCTTGTTATAAAGGTAGATATTGTTATAAGTGCGCGATGCTGCTGGACCTACAAAGAGGTCAACATGTCCGTCGAAGTTCATGTCGATAAAGCGCACTTCGCCCGAAGTCGCCTCGTGATTGAAGGTTTGCAGCAACTTCTTGCCTTTATAGATTTTTGTGGTGTAAGAGCCGTCTTCGTTCTCTTCAGATTCAGCTTTAAATTTGCTGTTGGTTTGTGGTGCATTTAGCACGTTGAAATATCCGTTTTTGTCTACTGGAGATAGCTCTGTTACTTCTTTCTCGGTAGATGCAGAGTGCTTTTTGTGATGTGATTTTTTAGTTTGAGCGCAGCTGGTGAGTGTCACAAGCACCATTAAAACAAGTAATAAGCTTTTAATTAAAGTTTTCATAATTAAGACGTTATTTAGATGGTTAATAATATCATTGTTTACATCTCGCGTCCCTCAAAGGCGGCGAAGCAGTCGCGCCAGTGCTGGGGGAGGGGGGCAGGCAGGCGAGTCTCTGGATCGAGATATACCATAACCTGCGAGCACACGCATTTTATTTCTTCGGTGGCAGTATTTTGCAGGATTTGGAGCACTGTGAAGCTCTTGTTGCCCACGTGGTCGATTTGCGTCTTCACTACTAGAGGCTCATCAAAGAGCGTCTCGTAAAGGAAGTTGCAGTTGATGTTGGCAATCACAACGTTCACGTTGTTCCAGTCCTGCCGCTCTCCAGCTGCACGCTCGAAATATATGCTCTTGCCGAGGTCAAAGAGGTTGAGATACACCGAGTTGTTGACATGCCCCAGCGTGTCGAGGTCGCTGAACCGCAGCTGCACCGGCAGCTCGCAGTGGAAGGGATTTTTGATGCTGAAATCCATATAATATATCTAAGTGTTAAGTTTTAAGTTTTAAGTGTGAAGTGTTAAGTTTCTCGTTGCAATGGCGTCGCAACATACCGAACTTGTTTATTTTGTGCAAAGATAAAAGGTAAAGATTAAAAGAGCAAATTTTTGACAATATCATTTGCAAAAAAGCACCGCAGGAATTTTTGCGGTGCTTAGTTTATGTGCCCTAAAAGGTTGAGATTAGATTATGACTATTTTATCACTTGCTCAGGATGTAGGCGGTCATGGGAGCGAGTGTGGCAGTGAGCACACCTTTCTTTACCTGCAGGACTTTTTTGGTGACTGAGTCACGGTATTTGCCATTCTCAACAGTTACAGGAATGGCCACTGTGGCTGCCTGCTCATCGAGATTGATTATAACGGCCGCTTTCTTTCCACGCTCCACAATAATTTGCTTGCCATTGTCGCTGATAATAATGTTTTCGGGCTGCACGGCGTTGATGTGGCGGAACTCGTTGATTGCGCGCACCACGGGGTGCTTAAACTCATCGTTGCCAACTTTGCCAATCTCGTTGTCGCCCCAGTAGTTCTCACGAGTGCTTCCGTGCGGACGGGAGTAGAAAAGGGGTGTTCCATACTGGCGTGCAGTGAGAAATACCCATCCCAGACGCACCAGTTCGTCGCTCATGCCTGCCGATTCATGGGCATTGCAATAGGTGTCGTGCGATTCCACCCAAGTTATCAAGTGAGCGGGATCCACACTGTGATGCCAGTTGAGCAGATCGCCCTCTTTAGCATTATGCTTGTTGAGAATGTTGCGGAGCACCCAGCCATAGTTGCTTGCAGTTAGGTCCATATACTCGGCGTAGCCTTGCTCTGGAACATTCCTGTCTTGCAGCACTTCGCCATAAATGAACAGCTGGTCGCGAGGAATGGATAGCCACAATCCTTTCACCGCTTTGCGTCCCATAGCAACATCCCAGAAGTCGTTTTGTGGCGATTTTGGGTCGCGTGGCTCGTCGGGCAGTCCTATGTGCTTAGCGGTGTCGTAGCGGAATCCTCGAGCTCCACATGCCAACACATCGTTTACATATTGCATGTAGTAATATTGGAAATCGGGGTTCTCGGTATTCACGTCGGGCAATTTTCCCATCTCGCCGGTAGTACACTGGTATCGGTCGCTATAGTCGGCGATGGGCCAAAGTCCGTTGGCATGAAACAGATTCTCACGTCCGTTCACAGCACTGTCGAGCCGCGCATTGATGTGGGTGCGGTCAATTACGGTGTGGTTTGGAAGAACATCGACTATCACCCTCAAACCTAGGCTGTTGGCCTTGTCACACATACGCTTGAACTCATCGCGACTTCCCAACTGGTAGTTGCCAATAGTCCAGTCGGTGGGCTGATAGTGATAGTACCATTTCCCATTGCCAAAGAGTTGTCGTCCGCCGTTTTCACCCATGAAGCATTCGTTGATGGGAGAGGTTTGCACGATGGTGAATCCAGCGTCTTTGATTTCTTGCAGGTGCTGGGAGATGGTATTGAACGACCATGACCAAGCATGGAGAATAATCTCATCATTGCCCACGGCATTAGAGTTTTGTGCATCTACATTAATGGCCGTCGAGAGGCACATGAGAATAGATGCAAGGGCTAAGTGTTTAATTTTTGTTGACATAGATGATATCTATTATTTTTTCAGCTATCATAAATTGGATTACACCTCTGAGCTCTAATCTCTTATATCTACTTGATGACCTTTGTTGTCGAGGTGGTGCCGTCGCTATAGGTGGTTACCTTTATGGCGATGCCTGTTGGATTTGTTATCTCCTGTCCTGCCACGTTGAAGTAACGTTCGGCCACTACGTTCTTTCCTGCCTGAACGCCATCGATGGCCGATGGGAACACCTCGAGATAGACAATGTCCGACGAGTTGCGCACATCGTCAACAGTGTAATGTGTCTGTATGCCTATGCGCCAACTGAGCAGTGGATTGTCACCATTGTTGGTGCGATAGAAGTAAACACGGCGCAGATAGAAGTCTTCACCACTAAAACCATAAGGAATATCGGTCATGTCCTCTTCGAAGCCATTGGCAGCGCCATAGGTGGCAGCGTCAAATGTGAACAACTGGTCTTCGTCGGTATAGATGCTGTAAGTCACCTTGTCGGCATGCAGTTCATTTCCATCAACATCTTTCAAGTTGATGTTGAAATCAAAACGTGTGTATCCACTCTCATCGCCACAGTCGTAGAAGTCCAGAGCTTCGGGATTGGCGGGAACGGCGGGAACGGCCTCGTTAAGTGGAGTAAAGGTTGTTCCCCATTCCATGGTTGCAATCGACTCGTCATCGCTCCAAATGCCTGCCAGTCCGTGTGCCAGGAGATTGTTGGGATAGTCAGCCGAGGCATCACCTTCAGATCCAACCAGGGTAATGGTGCCATTATTGGGATCTACAGCATAGGTCACTGCTTCAACACCCTCTTCTGGAACAAACATTAGCCAATAGAAATCATCGCCCAAGTCAATCAAGGTGGTTTCTCCCCATGCCAGAATCAGGCCATAGTTGTACTCTTCGTTGAAGGCCACATATTGTCCAAGGGGCATCGTAATGGTTGTGCCGTCGTCCGACAGTTCGCCCTGTACCCATACTCCAGTTCCCTCGCCGTAAGCAAGAGGATCGAGAAGATAGACAGTCTTGTTGTCGTCGGCATAGGTAATCTTCATCTGTCCAGTCTGCTGAGTGGCATCATATCCATAGAGGCTTACAGTCAAGTACTCACCCGAACGAGTGTAGGACACTACGTTACCCTCGGGTTGCTCGGTGATAATCTCCACACCGGCTTTGCCAGTGGGTTTGACCATGGTGTGAACTTTTTGTGCCCCTGCACAAATTGCCATAGACACTAAAATAGTCAGGAGTAATAATTTTTTCATAATATTCTTAACGCAGCACTTTGGTTTGACATTAATGGGAAGGTTATTATGTTCAACAAGAAGTTGTCCAGAATTATGCCATGATAGACTTTCACTTTTCTCAGTGCTGCATTTCAAGAAAAGAAAATCATTAATGGCATTAATTTGCAAATATAAATATAAAAATTGAGAAAATCACTCCATTTGGCAGTTTTGAATCAATGATATACAAAAAAATCGTTTTTTTCGACAAATCATTTGCCATTTAAAAAAAATGCACTACCTTTGCACCGCTTTTCGAGCCCAGATGGCGGAATCGGTAGACGCGCTGGTCTCAAACACCAGTGGGGTAACACCCGTGCCGGTTCGACCCCGGCTCTGGGTACTGCTTAAAAAGCGCAAGGTGCTGAATCTCAATATGATTCGGCACCTTGTTTTATTTCTGCTGGAATATTGCTGGAAAATTTTGTTTTCCTTTCATGAGAAGTTGATTCTTTTTGAGGTTCACAATCTGACTGATTAAGGTTCGTGGCGAGAAAGAGAAGATATTAACGATGTTACACAACATAATAGATTAGTATTAAATATTTAAATTATCTTGTGCATTGAACAAGCCCATGAAATGGGTTTGTTTTTTCCCGGAAATTGAGTATCTTTGTGCATTCAATAATCGACATTTTAATGCTCTCCAGCATAATTTCCATTTTTTTCTATTTTTGTGTGATTTTTTTGAGAGTTGTGCGTCTAATGGACAAACAGTTTTAAAACACAAAAAAACAATGAACGAACTAGAAAGCAAATTTGCTCAAACCATCAAGCAGAACAAGAGCACCATATATACTGTGTGCTACATGTTCTCAAAAGATGCCGACGAGGTGAACGACCTCTTCCAGGAGGCGGTCATCAACATGTGGCGAGGCTTTGAGGGTTTTGAGAACCGCAGCGACGTGAAGACGTGGATCTACCGCGTCACGCTCAACACCTGCATCTCGCTTGACCGCAAGAAACGGCGCAACGCCACCGAGCCTCTGCCAATGAACATCAACCTATTTGAGGACCGCGACGACGACACCCGCCAGGTTGACCTGCTGCACAAGCGCATCAGCCGCCTGCAGCCATTCGACCGCGCTATCGTGCTGCTTTGGCTCGAGAACATGCCCTACGAGGAGATAGGGCAGGTGGTGGGTATCTCCACAAGCGCCGTGAGCACCCGTCTATACCGCATCAAAGAACAACTTAAAAAAATGAACGACTAACCAAAAAACCTCTCAAAATTATGGATTACGAACTTGACGAAATGCGCCAGCAGATGGCGATATTGAAAGATAAACTCGAGAAGCAGACGATAGTTGACGACCGCATAATTCGCCGCGCCATCAAGCATAGCGTGAGCACCATCAACAAGCGTTACCTTGTCATCTCAATCCTCGCGCTGGCGATGATACCTTACGGCTACTGGGCCTTCGTGAAATTGAACGGGCTGTCGATGCCCCTGTGGATTGCCTCCTGCGTGATGATGCTTATGGTAGTGGCATTCTGCTTCTTCAACGGACGCTCCATGCGCGACCCACGACTTGTTGACGGCAACCTCCACGACACTATGCACCGAGTGGCAGCCGCTAAGCGCCGCGACGCTAACTGGCTGTGGATAGGAATTCCTATGGTTATCGCCTGGGCTGGATGGGTAGGCTGGGAAATGGCGCAGAAGATGGGCGCCGAGCACTTTAAATTCTTCATGCCATTCTTCATCATCTGCCTTGTGGCAGGAGTTCTCATAGGTCTGGCAGTGCACTTCAAGACCCAGCGCCACTACCGCGACATCCTCGAGCAGATAGAAGACGCCGAGCAAAATGAAAAGTGTTAAGGAGCTACTTCTCCTCTCCCCACCTCAACACTCCTCTCTCAACAGAAAAGCCCCAACCCAATTACGGGTTGAGGCTTTGTTTTGGTAGTGGGTAGAGATGGATTCGAACCACCGAAGCGATGACGCAGCAGATTTACAGTCTGCCCCATTTGGCCACTCTGGAATCTACCCATTTTCCAAATGCGCTTGCAAAGTTAAGCAATTTTTTCCAATCACCAAATTTTATGGCGATATTTTGAGAAAAACTCTCGCAAATGTCGCAAAAAACGCGAAAACTTTATAAAACGATAACTATCTGAAAAACAGGGCTTTTGTCCTGGTGTCTTCTGTGTTTTTCAGTCTTTGTCATTAAGTTTGTCGTCGTTTTCTTTTTCCTCTTTCTCGTAGGTGCCGTATTGCTCTTCTTCGCGTTGCTGCTGGAGTTTCTCTTTTTTACGGAGGGAGAGGTAGAGTAGTAGGATGATGATGAGTCCCACTCCAATTATGCCAAAATAGTAGAGGTACTCGCCACGGTCGAGGCGGTCACGGCCTACCCAAGCCATAACAGCGAGGTAGGCGAGCATGATAATGGGAAAAATCACCGATCGTTTAATCTTTTTGCTGCTCATCTTCGTTAATTATATATGGTGATAGATTGGGGTCGAAAAGTCCGTCTTTCAGGTAGTTATAGATTTTGAGGCAAGCCCAGGCGTCAACGGCGCCATAGTTTTGCTGCGCTGGCGTGAGTTCAGGCGCTTCCCAGTTGGTGAGTTGCTGGCCCTTGGCGATTTTCCCGCCGAAGAGGATGGCATAAATCTTCTGCAGGCTGATGTCGGTAATGCAGAATTTTCCTACAATCTCCTGAAGGTCAATGAATCCCTGTGGCTCATGGCAGTTGTCAAACTTGCTCATTATCTTGAAGTCGTCGTGGAGCGAGAGTCCCACCTTCTTGAAACGAGAGTCAGCGAAATACTGCGCTAGGTCTTGCGGCACGCCAATCTTGCAGGTGCGGAAGAGGAAACACTCGTCAGGAGTAGAGATTTGTATGAGGGCGGTTTTGTGCACCACGCCTTTGCGGAATGAGGGCCTGGTTTCGGTGTCGAAGCCCACTATCTCGTGGTTCATCAGCACCCTTACCGCCTCTTTGACGTGAAACATTGAGTCGATGACATGAATGTCGCCAGGAAACATCACCTGCGGCATACTTTGAATGATGGTTTTGTCAATCGAGATTTTCACTTTTTTGCCTTACAACCTATTTTAGTAGTGCAAAAGTAATAAATATATTTTTATGAGCAATGAAATGCGATGTTTTTAACACAAATATCAATCATCGACACCATTCATGTTGTCATCTTCCTCGCTGTCGTCTTGGGGTTCCACTACGCTTGGATTCTTTATTGATGATACTTTGGTGATGGTGCCTTTGGAGCTGAGGCCTTTGTAGGCGTTTGACATCACGTTAAGGTTGATGGTGATGTCGCGGTTCACCTGGCGAGGGCTGTCGCTTAAGGTGTGGGAAAAGAGCCACTGATAGGTCTCCTCAAGGTAGAAGATGCGCGCCAACTGGCCGTGGTTAGCGCCTGGTAGCCATTCATATCGCAGCAGTTTGTCATTGCCCTGCTCTTTTAATGCGTTGACCACCTTTTTGGACTGCCCCACTGTCACCGCTCTGTCGGCAGTGCCGTGGAAAATCCAGAATGGCAGTGTGCCCAATCCCTGCACATCTTTAAGTGTGCATCCGCCGCACAGCGCCATCGCTGCCGCAATCTTGTGAGGATAGGTGCCCACGAAGTCCATCGCGCCATATCCTCCCAGACTCATACCCACGACATAGATGCGAGTGGTGTCGACGTTGTAGTTCTTTACCACCCATTCCAGGATGTTGTTCAGGCGCTCGGGTTTCCATCCTCCGCCTGAGTTCTGTGGGGCTATCACCATCGTCTCGATGTTGCGTCCTTTAGCGATAGCGTCGAGGGTGAGGTATTTATGGAACGATCGCAGTCCCCTGCCGCACAGCCTCGCGCCATGCAGGTATATCACTACTGGGAATTTCTCGTTAGGTTGGTCAAAATAGGTCTGCGGCGCATATAGCCAGAAGTCGTATCCGTTGCTCACCTTGTTGGTCATCGCCGCCATCTTGCCAGGCTGGGCATTGGCCGTCAACAACGTGGTGAAGGTGAGAATGACTATTGTGATTAATTTATTCATTTATTTAGATTTAGCGTTATGAATTATGTATAATTGAAGCGTTTCTCTGCAGCCCAGCGAGTTTTGCTCGTTTTACTGCGCTGTGAGAAAAGATGTTGCTGAACTGTTCCTGAGTCATTGAGAGGATGTCGTCGCGGGTGAGTGCCAGCAGTTCGGGCTTGGGTTGGAACTCGGGGGTGGTGTTGCCCACGGCGTCACGATTGTGGGGGCAGCACTTTTGGCATTCATCGCAGCCATACACGCGGTTGCCAATCACATCCTTAACCCATTCGGGCAAGTCGCCTTTGTGCTCTATGGTTAGGCACGAGAGGCAACGGCGGGCATCTACCGTCTCACCGCATCGGAGGGCTCCGCTAGGGCATGTCTTCTCACAGGCGCGACACTGGAGGCAGTGGTCTAGGCAAGGTTCGTCTGGTTCCAGTTCGAGATTTGTAACCAGTACACCCAGAAAGAAATACGACCCCTTGCCGGGGATGATGAGTTGGTTGTTCCACCCGATGAACCCCACTCCTGCGCGTTGTGCCCAGTATCGTTCCCGCAATGGTGCTGAGTCGACGCACGCCCTTGACGCGTGGCCTGTTTCCCGCTCGATGGCTTCGCCAAGTTTCCACAGCCGCTGCTTCATCACCTCGTGATAATCGCGGCCATAGGCGTAGTAGGCAAACTGTGGCGCGCTATCGGGCTGGAAAACATGCGGATAGTAATTCATTGCCACCACTATCACACTCCTTGCGCCCTCAAGGAGCAGCTCAGGATTCTCCCTAATCGCCTGATGGTTCTGCGCCCAGTCCATGCACCCATTCTTGCCGCTGGCAAGCCACTCGTGATAGCGTTTCATCGCCTCATCATTCACGCGGTCTACTCGCGCGATGCCACAAGCGTCAAAGCCCAACTGTTGAGCAATCTGTTTTATGAGTGCGCTATCCATTATTTATGATTGTTTTGGGCCTATTGTGTCAAACTGGTAACCTTTTTCTTGTAGCCACTTGATAGTGCGCGGAAGTGCCCATTTCATGTTTTTCTCGGCTTTGAGGGAGTCGTGGAAGACGATGATTGAGCCGTTGCGGGCAAAGCGCTTCACATTGGCAAACACTTGCTCAGGACGTAGCTTCTTGCTATAGTCGCGGGTGACTAGGTCATACGTGATAATGGTGAACCGTCCTCTCAACACCTTGCTCTGCGCCCATCGAAGCAGACCGTGTGGAGGTCGGAACAGTGGCGATTGGATAAGGTCGTGGGCGCGGAAAACGTTGTGCAGGTAGGTACGTGTTGTGGTGTGTGAGCCTTGGAGATGGCTCATAGTGTGGTTGCCAACGCTGTGTCCGCGTCGCTTCACCTCCTCAAAGAGCTCGGGGTTGCGCTCCACATTCTCGCCCACCATGAAGAAAGTGGCCTTCACGCCATAAAGGTCAAGGGTATCAAGCACCCATGGCGTGACCTCGGGGATGGGTCCGTCGTCAAAGGTGAGATAAACTGTCTTCTGCTTCTTCTGGATGCGCCAGATGGTCTCGGGAAACAGCATCCGGTAAAGCAGTGGCGGGCGTTCTATAAGCATAAAATGCTAAGTGTTAAGTGTTATGTCTGTAACCTCAGTCTCTAATCCCTAATCTTTAATCCCTAATCAGCGCGAAGCGCTCTTATTAAACACCACCAAAAGAAGATATTGGTGTTTTCTCCCTTTGGTGGTGTGTTGTTAGTGGGAATTATCTGTTAATTCTCGTCTTCGAAGTTTATGCCTTCGGGCTCAGTGGCCATTCCAGGGTCGCCGAATGACATTGCCTGGTCTTGGTCTTGATCAACCATCTGAGCTTGAACATCGGCTTCACGCATTGCTTGCTCTTTGGCAACCTGCTGCTCATAAATAGCATCGCGCTCATTCTTAGGCATTGAAAGCGTTTTAACCATCTCCTTAGTGGGTTTTCTTCCAGCCTTTTCGACGTTAGAGAACTTTTCGATAAACTTGTCAATTCCCTCGGGGTTGATTTCGCGGTAAATGTCAAACATCATGGTAGATGCCTGCACCATACTACGGTCTTGGTCGGTAAGGTTGCCGTTGGCGACGTCTTCCACGTCCATACTTTCATAGAAGATGCAGTATTGAGCCATGCGCTCCACTTCACGCTCGAGCACTGCAACAGCCTTCTTGCGTGCTGTCTCGCTGTGTCCATACTTGTAGATGTCGGCATAGAATTGAGCCAATCTCAGTGCCATCACGTTTTGGTAAGGAGCAGTCTCGGCAGGCATCTTTTCCTCCATCAAGTCGAGGATATGCTCGGCCTTCTTGAAGCGGTCACCCGAACGTGCCAGTAGATCTTTACCCTCTACTGAAGTGCTGTCTGTAATTTGGTCACCGGCTTCTATACCCTCGATGGCAAGTGAGCGTGAGAGCGACATCATTGAGAGACGCATAGTAGAAACCATGCGCATCACAGTCTCATCAAGGTAGAGGCTGCCCTTAGGCGCCGTGTCGAGTCCGCCCCACTTATACTTGGTGGTAACAATCTCGTACATCTTGTCGGTGTTGCACTCTATCTCATTCTCCTCGTCGTTGAGCAGAGCAGGCGTTACTTGATAGCACAATCCTGTGCTGAGCATGTAAGGCCTTAGACCCATATAGAGGCTTTCGGGCACTGTGCTGGCGAAATATACAGGACGTTTCCAGCCTTGGGCGATGCTGCTTGCAACCAGGTCGAGGGTCATGGTTTGACTAGCAGTCAAGCCACCACCTGTAGCCTCGATAAGGTTGATGTCGATAGTGTTGTTGGCATATTTACGCATCGACTCAGGAATTACACCAGCCTTAATGGCAGCATCAACATTAGTGGGAATGTACACATTGTAATTGCTGAACAAGGGCTCGCCGTATTCGTTGTTTTTATAAGTCTCGTCGTTGTAGAAGTTTTTCAATAACTCTTCTACTGAAACAGGAGCTTCACTTATGTTATTGGTGAGATATCCCATCTGTCGCTTGTCATAAGCATAGGTCAGAGGGCCAGCCTGCATAGGTAGCGGCTTGCTGTCATAGGCGGCACGCTGCATCTGAGCTATGTACCAGTCGGTGGCGAGGTAGCTGAGGTTCACAGCACGCACGTCGGTGCGCACGCCCTCCACCTCTTGCAGATACCACAATGGGAAGGTGTCGTTGTCACCGTTGCAGAACACGATGGCGTCCTTGTCAAGACTCTGGAAATAGTTCTCTCCAAAGTCGCGGGCGCAGTATCGTCCGGAGCGGTCGTGGTCATCCCACGTTTGGCTTACCATCTGCAATGGCACGGCAAGACCGATGATTGCTGCAATCGCTGCCATTGCCAAAGCTGGTTTCTGATGACCGAAATCTGGCTCTGCGTTGCTTGTTGAAGTCTCTTTCTTCTTATTAATCAGCGACATGGCGATTTTCCAAAGACCCGCTACGCCCATGCCAATCCATATGGCGTAGGCATAGAACGAGCCCGCATAGGCATAGTCACGTTCTCGAGGCTGACTTGGTGTTTGGTTCAGGTACATCACGATGGCAATACCTGTCATAAAGAACAGGAAGAAGATTACCCAGAACTGCTCTATGCCCTTCTTGCCCGAGAAGGCTTGCCAAAGCAGACCAATAAGACCCAATAGCAGCGGTAACATGTAGAACACGTTGTGCCCCTTGTTGTCCTTGCCAAACTCGTCGGGTACATATTCGAGATTTTTGAGTCGAGCATTGTCAAGGAAAGGAATACCACTGAGCCAGTTGCCGCGAGCCACATCGCCAGGACCCATACTTGCTATATCGTTCTGACGGCCAGCAAAGTTCCACATGAAATAGCGCCAGTACATGTGATGCAGCTGGTAACCGAAGAAGAACGACAGGTTGTCAATTAAGGAGGGCTTGTTGACTGTTTCGCTATGGAGTGAGTTGCCATTCTCATCAGAAAATTGGGTGGCTTCAACAGGAACGCCAATAGGAGATGCCCCTAGAATACTTTCATAATCCCTAATGTGAGCAGAACTATGAATGCGCGGGAACAACATGTTGGTCTCGGGAGCATAAACAGGAGTCTCTTCAGGACCTAAGTCAATATACTCGGGTTGGTTGTTAGCAGTCTTTACTACACGGGTGTATTTGTGATTGCCCTTAGAAGTCATCATTCTGCCATCGGCAGTGCGGACTACTGGAGAATAGAGCGTGTTGCCATAAACGAGTGGTGATTTGCCATACTGGTCGCGGCTGAGATAGCTGGTCAGCGCGAAGGGACTGTTAGGAGAGTTCTCGTCGAGGGGGAGATTGGCGTTGCTTCGAATCAGCACAAGAGCATAGCACGAGAAGCCAATGAAAATCATCATCATACTCAGGATGATGTTGCCCCAGATGCGTGGCGAGATGCGCTTGCTGAAATTGAAGAAGTAGACTATTAAACCTATAATTAGCAGGGCGGCCACGATGATTCCTGTTGTTCCGTTGCCAATCATGAACATACCCGATAGCAGAACGCTCAGAATGATGCTCAATCGCTTCAATGTCTCGCTCTTGTCGCGGTGAAGCTCAAAGAGTGTCCAGACAAAGGATGCCATCAACAGCAGGGCATAGAAAATCACGCCGCTGTTGTAGCCCATGTGCATATTGTTGACGAAGTTTCTCTCAAAGAATCCGCTCATCTTCACGAATCCTGGCTCCAGGCCGTAGAGAATCAACACTATCAGCGCAAACGACACAAGCAGTGTAATGAGTGAGCCTTTAACGGTACTTTTCTTGGTCTTGCGATAGTAGAAAATCAAGGCGATGGCTGGGATAGCAAGCAAGTTGAGCAGATGCACTCCCAGCGAGATGCCAAAGATGAAGGCAATTAAAATCAGGTAGCGGTCGCTGCTGGGATGATCGGCACGGTTCTCCCACTTGAGGATGAGCCAGAACACGAGAGCAGTGCAGAATGACGAGAAGGCATAAACCTCGGCTTCTTCTGCCGAGAACCAGAAGGTGTCGCTCCAAGCGTAGGCGAGAGCACCACACACACCGCTGCCCATAACTACCAGGTACTGTGCCAGCGACATGTTTGCTTCTTCATCCTTCTTGACAACAAGTTTCTTAACCAAGTGGGTGATAGTCCAGAACAGCAGCAGGATAGTAGCTGCGCTGAGCAATGCCGACATGGCATTGACGCACTTGGCAACTGCTGTCACGTCGCCTCCGGCAAAGTTGGCGGCAAAACGCGCCGCGAGGATGAACATGGGGTTGCCTGGCGGGTGGCCAATTTCGAGTTTGTAACCTTGTGCGATAAACTCTGGGCAATCCCAGAAGCTTGCTGTGGGCTCTAAGGTCAACATATAGGTGACAGCAGCCACCAGGAATATCAACCAGCCAATTGCGTTGTTGATTAGATTATATTTCTTCATCTCTTGATATATTATTTTCGCAATAAAAACCTGCAAAGATAAGGATTATTTTCCAATCTCACCCCATTACCTCAATAATAACACTTTACCTTAATTAAAATTAACGGAAAAATAGTTATTGTCTTTTTGGATGTACTAGATTGTCTAGAAGTCAAGATTGTCTAGAACATACTTGAAATATGATTTTTTAATCTTGCCGCCTTTTTGCTTCATTCTTTACTTTGCGGCGAGTTTTTAACCATTAAATCAATATTGCCATGAAACATTTCACTATCGCGGAGCTCACTCGCTCCACCACTGCCCAGCTGCGGGGCATTGACAACACTCCATCGCAGCAAGTAATCAAGAATCTCACAGCCCTAGTGGATAATGTCCTTGACCCTCTGCGAGAGGCGTGGGGCGCACCCATCCATGTGAATAGCGGCTATCGTTGCCCTGCTCTCAACAAGGCGGTGGGTGGCGTGCCAGCAAGTCAGCACATGCTTGGCGAGGCTGCCGACATCACTGCTGGCTCAAAGGTCAATAACCAGCGTCTCTACCGTCTGCTTCGCCAGCTTGACCTGCCAGTTGACCAAGCCATTAACGAGCACGATTTCAGTTGGATCCATGTGAGCCACGGTCCCCGCCACCGCCGCAGTTATTTTGCAGCTCGTTGAACTAATGGAGTAGTAGAAAAAAACAGTTAACTTATTTATATCATTATGAACACAATTAACCCAAATCAAGAGATTCTGCTTGATGCCTATAAGGCATGGTGCCAGGGTAGCCATCTACGTAGCCGGCGACTGCGAAACAAGCGTTTCACCTATGGAGACCAGTGGAGCGACACGTTCACAACCGCTGGCGGTGCCACGTGCTCAGAGTATGAGTTGTACCTAGAGGGCGGCACAAGACCCATCACAAATAACCTTATCCGCCAGATGGTAAAGACCATCGTTGGGCGTTACCGCTCGGAATTTATCAATGATAAGCACGTTGAAGACACGAATGTGAAGAATGTACACCAAGTCAACCAGCTCGATGAGCTCGACAGTCGTGCCCTCGAGGAGTTCCTTATCTCAGGCACAGCGGTGCAGCGCATCGACATAGTCCACGACTTGTGGCAACAGCAGGTGGCGGTAAGCAATGTGAACATCAACAACTTCTTTGTCAACCAGTTTAATGACCCGCTGGCTCGCGACTGCGAGATGGTGGGACAGCTCCACGACATGACCATGGCGCAGTTGCTGAAACGAGTGGCTGGCGGTTCGCGCAGCAAGGCCAATTGGGTGCGGCGACTCTACACTAACGATTGTCGAGGTCGCACCATCGACTTTACCCACGCCATAGGCGCCGACTCGCATCAAGGAGCATCGTTCTGGATGCCTAGCGATGCCGGTAAATGCCGTGCCATTGAGGTGTGGACGCGAGAAAGCCGCGAGGTGATGCTGTGCCATGACAAGGCTACGGCGCAGGTGTGGCTCTTACCGCCAAATGCCAAAGTAAAGACAGGTGCCAACCTTAGTACTCGATGGGATATCGCCACCGTTTGGCATTGCCGCTGGTTCTCACCAATAGGTGACCTGCTGGCCGAGTGGGACTCGCCCTGGGCGCACGGCTCGCACCCCTTTGTGATGAAGTTTTATCCGCTTACCGATGGCGAGGTGCATTCCTTTGTTGAGGATATTATTGACCAGCAGAAGTCAGTAAATCAGATTATTACCCTCATCAACAACATTATGATGGCAAGCGCCAAGGGCGTGCTCGTCTTTCCTGAGACGGCATTGCCCGATGGTTTCACGTGGGAAGACGTGAGGAACGTGTGGCGTAATTGCAACGGTATCTTACCCTATAATCCTAACTACGGTGACAACAAACCTGAGCAGATTTCGGTGAATAACACCAACATCGGAGCCTACGAGATGGTAAAACTGCAAATGCAGCTGCTTGAGGAAATCTCGGGCGTGACTGGCGCTCTGCAAGGCAAGACCACGGTGACAGGCAATAGCGCTACGCTTTATCAGAATGAAACCGCCAATGCCGTAATAGCCTTGAGCGACATCTTCGGCACCTTCACCAACTGGCGACAAAACCGCGACAAGAAAATAGCCCAACTTTAATAGTTTAGAAGTGAGAGGTGAAAGCCGTTATTGTTCACAATCTTCGTTCCCCTCCGAAAAATGATAAAAAATTTGCTGATTTCAGAAAAAAACGTTACTTTTGTGCAATTAAAAAACAAAAATGCGATTAAGCCAACATTGCTTGATGCCTTGCAAGCGTGACAATTTTATTAAAAAACATAATATTTATCACTTAATAACCTAACAATTATGGCTCAGTATTATTTAGCAGTGAATGGCCAGCAACTTGGCCCTTTTGAGATTAATCAGCTTATTCCCAATGGACTGACTCAAAATTCTTATGTATGGACCGAAGGCATGCCTAATTGGGCGCCCGCTGGCAGTGTCCCCGAACTTGCACCTCTGTTTGCAGCACCTGCAGCCCCCGCCTATCCTCCAACGCCAGGCCCAGCACCCGCTTATGGCGGCTATCAGCAACAAGCCTATGGCGCTTATCAACAGCCTAATGCAGCTGGTCCTGCAGTAGATAAGCAGAAAGTTGACTTTTTTATTATGACAAACAAAGACAACTTCCCTGTAGATAAGATGCCAGTAATCCAACAGGCTCTGGGACATATGGATGAGAACACCTTCAACAATCTCTCGATGTTGCAGTTCAAGAGCCCGATGACAGCGCTGCTGCTTTCTATCTTCTGCGGCTCTTTGGGTGTTGACCGATTCTATCTCGGTGATACTGGCTTGGGTATTGGCAAGCTGCTCACTGCTGGTGGTTGTGGTATTTGGGCTATCATCGACTGGTTCAAGATTCAAGACGCCACTCGCGAAAAGAACTTTGAGCAAATTAGCAAGTATCTCTAAATAGATACTAACATTTATGGTTTTTACAGTACTCAAGTTCCAGTCTCTGAAACTTGAGTACTGTTGTGCTATTATAACTTTATATTAATGCTAATGAGAAAGATTTCTCTTTTCATATTTGTTATAATGACATCAATGGTTGTTGGTGCCCAAGGAATTTGCAAAACTGAGTTGCAGCAGGCTATTGAGAACCAGTTGAGGGCTTATCCCGCCTCTACGCTGCAAGACGTGTACAAGGCATTCTATCAGGAGCATTTTGGTCCCGAACACATGATTACCGATACGGTGGCGGCGCGCAACTACCTCAACTACGAACTAGACCACTGTGACGACCAGGTGATACCCTTATACTACGAGTTTATGGGCGTTAAAGGCGACTATGTGAGAGTGTATCTCAAAGCAATTAAAGACGATCTCATCACCTCCGAACAACTCCTTTGGGCATTCCTCGATAGCGCCCAACCTGCTCAACAAATAGCTAACGATTGGGCAACAAAATGGGAAGCGATTGTAGATGTGATAGACGAGATAATACCCGACTTTGGCGCCGAAGATCGCGAACTGCTGCACCAAGCAAGCGTAGAGAATAAAGCCGTCCACCACAGCCGAGCCTACAACGCCGCATACCACCCCCACTACCGCATCGTCAACCGCCACATCTTCGATACACAACTTAAACCCGCAATAGCACCTCACAAAAACACCAAAAAATCTCAATAAAAATCACTCGCTTAATACTGTAATCAAAAGAGATCAGCCATTTATAAATGGCTGATCTTTACTTATAAATTATGTCGTTCTTCTTCACATTAACTCATCATCAAGTCGTGATTGTGTTCTCAATGCGATAAAGAGAGAAAGACTTTGTACTTTTCTAGTAGCTCTCGGCCTCATTTGGGAAGAGTCCATTCTTCACTTCTTCCACATAGTGGTTAACTGAATCGATGATTTGTTCACCCAAGTTGTTGTAGTGGCGCAGGAATTTAGGTTTGAATCCCATGTTCATACCCAGCATATCCTGGATTACCAGCACCTGGCCGTCGCAGTCCACGCCGGCGCCGATGCCTATGGTGGGGATGCCCACCGCCTCGGTCACGCGCTTAGCAAGGGCTGCTGGAATCTTCTCCAGCACAAGGGCGTAGCAGCCTATCTCTTCCAGCATTTTGGCGTCGTCGATAAGTTTCTGCGCTTCGGCCTCTTCTTGCGCGCGTAGGGCGTAGCTGCCAAATTGATAAATCGACTGCGGTGTCAAACCCAGATGGCCGCAGATGGGGATTCCGGCACGGATTATTAGTTCTAGTGCTTCACGAATCTCGCTGCCGCCCTCACACTTCACCGAGTCGATGCCGGTGCTCTGAATGAGTCGCACGGCATTCTCTTGAGCTTTATAGGGGTCGCCCTGATAGGTGCCAAAGGGCATGTCGATGCAAGTGATGGCGCGTTTGCAGGCCCGTGCCACTGTACGGCCATACACTATCATATCGTCGAGAGTGATGGGTACCGTAGTGGCGTTGCCCTGCATCACGTTCGACGCACTGTCGCCCACATGAATCATGTCTATGCCTCCCTGCTCCACCAACGATGCTATGGTGTAGTCGTAGGATGTCAAAACTGCTATTTTCTCGCCAGTACGCTTCATCTCACGGATGCGCTTGGTGGTAATCTTCTTGTTGTCGGTGATTAGATATCCCATATTCTTAATTAATTAAAGTGCCACAAAGGTAGCGTTTTATTTTAATAATGCAAAGACTGTGCCAATATTGTTTGTGATAATCAAAAAAATCCCATCATCGCCCCCTTATATATAATATAATTAATGTGTATCTAGCATGCTTAGCTTGCTTCTTGCCTGCGGTGCTCTGCTGGTGCCGCGCTGCTGCGGGCCCGGGCCCCGCGTGATGCGCCCTCCTGAGGGCCGCGGGACGCCCCTGAGGCGCCCGAAACCGCCCCAAAACGGCGCTTTTTCTGCAAAAAAATGTTAAATCCTCTATTTTTCCCGTTTTTTTTCGTGAAAAAGTTTTGCCGTTCCGAAAAACGGTTGTAATTTTGCATCGCTTTTCGGCTCACGAGGACCTGGTTCCGAGTTGAGCGGTTTTTTTGACGCCTTTCTGGAAAGGGCGTCTTCCGCGGGCCGGGGAGCTTGATCGAGATCATTGACA
>JAGCRW010000021.1 GCA_017964485.1 Muribaculaceae bacterium
CCCACCTTGTCGGCAATCTTGCGCATGCGCTCGTAGTCCCACTCGCGGCTGTAGGCGCTGGCGCCACCCACGATGAGCTTAGGTTGCTCGCGCAGTGCCACCTCTTCCATCATGTCGTAGTCAACGATGTTGGTGTCGGGGGTAACGTTGTACTCGCACTGCTGGAACACGAGTCCTGAGAAGTTCACTGGGCTACCGTGTGAGAGGTGACCGCCATGAGCAAGGTTGAGGCCCATGAATTTGTCGCCTGGCTTGAGGCATGCCATGAAGACTGCCATGTTGGCCTGTGCGCCGCTGTGGGGCTGCACGTTGGCATACTCGGCGCCAAAGAGCTGCTTGATGCGCTCCTGGGCGAGAGTCTCGGCCTCGTCAACCACTTGGCAACCGCCATAGTAGCGGTGGCCAGGGTATCCCTCGGCATACTTGTTAGTCAAGCAGCTACCCATAGCTTGCATAACTTGGTCACTTACGAAGTTCTCACTGGCAATGAGCTCAATGCCACGTTGTTGACGCAGGTGTTCACGCTCGATAATGCTGAACAATAAATCGTCTCTTTTCATCTCTTAAAGAATAATGTTAATGTTGTTTATAGACTAGTCTAAATTGGTTTTCAAATTATTTGGCAAAGATAGTGCAAACCGAGCTAAATACAAAATGAAAACCGAAGATTTTCATTTTTATTTAGATAGTTCCAAATCTCACAAAAACTATTTGCTTGTGTCGCGCTTTTTTACATTGCCCAGATTAATAGTCCTGCGCAGATAATGACACCTGTGACGAGGAGATCGATAAGGCAGTAGCCCATGATGTCCTTCGCGTCAAGGCGGGCTATAGCCAAGGCTGGTAGCGCCCAGAATGGTTGTATGAGATTGGTCCAAGCGTCTCCCCATGCAATTGCCATACCCGTCAAGCCAGGGTCTACAGCCAGGCTTGCGCCAGCGGTGAACATTACTGGTGCTTGCACAGCCCAATGCCCGCCACCACTTGGCACAAACATGTTGAGCACTGCGGCACAAAGGAAGGTGAGCAACGGATAGGTGATGGGATTGCTGATTCGGATGCATGCTTCGGCCATTTCGCCGCCTAAACTGATGCCGCTAACGCCGACTCCAGTAACGATGCCCATGATGCCGGCATAGAAGGGAAACTGCAATATGATTCCGGCAGCACCGGTGGTCGCTTTCCCAAAGGCACGCACGTAGGCTAGTGGTGTGGAATGCAGCACGAGTCCAAGCGCGAGGAATATCATGATTACCCCGCCAATGTCTAAACTGGCACCGTTCACGCCGAGATGAATCACGAGATAGACAACGAGCATCAGCGCCACGAGCCACGAGAGCAATTTGCTGTTCTCAAGCCGCTGTGCAGGTGTCTTGTCTGATGAGGAAACGTTTGTCGTGATATTGTCATCGTCCTTCAGGAGCGCGGGGTCGACAGTGAGGGCGCCTCGCTTGGGGTGCATCAATGTGTTGGCAACGGTGATGCCGATTATCACAAACAGCACAGTAACCAGATTGTGCCAGTCGAAGATGGTTTGCGTCAATGGCACAGGCTCGGTGAGCGCGCCATCGGTAGCCATTGTTAGTGCCTCACCAGGTGTGGCCATTGTGAGTGGGATAGAGCCTGAGATGCCGGCATGCCACACCACGAAGCCACTATAAGCCGATGCGATGAGAAGCCTATAGTCAACATCAGAACGCTTACGCGCTATTGCCTTGGCAAACACGACACCAACAATAAGACCAAAGCCCCAGTTGATGCAGCAGGCTAATGCCGACACTACAGTAACAAGGGCTATTGCGGCTGGGGCACTCTTGGGCAGACGAGCCATTGCGTCGATGGCCCGTTTGATGACCGGTGCTGCAGCCAAGGTTGATCCACACACAAGGACCAGAGCCATCTGCATTGCAAACTCCAATAAATTCCAAACGCCGTCACCCCAATGCTCAACCACCTCGAGGGGTGTCTGGTGACACAATGGCATCGCCACTAGCGCCGCCACAAAGGTGAGCAGAATGGCGAATATAAACGGTTCGGGCAACCAACGTTGCACTAATCGCACGCAGAATTTAATCATTTTAGACTATTTGTTTCTGGAGAGCTTTAGGTTAGCAAAATAATTATGAGAAAATGCTCAGAATGCGAACTTGTGTCCGTTCCACTTGAGTATTTTCTTCTTTATGTTTTTGGTGTTATAATTCATGTAATTGACGGTGATGTTCTTGCCAGTGCGTGGGAGGTTGAAATAGAGGCAAGTGTCATCTGCGCCATATACCTTCCCGGCGTCTATGGCATTGTTGTACATTGTCATCTTCTTGGTGGCGTTGTTGTAGCGGTAGAAGGTGAGTGAGTCGAATTGTCCTGGCTCATACTTGCCGTTTCTGAAGCCTGCCACGTTGTAGGCAAAGAGTTTGTGCTTGCCGTCGGCCTCGTTCCAGTAGCACATCTCAATCCTGAGCATGTCGGCTCCGTACTTTGACTCATAGAGCACATATCCGTTTTTCTTGTCGATGGTGAGCGTCTCGCCCTTGTCGAGCTTGCGGCCCTTATTTTGCTTGATCCACGCCTGTTTAACGGCATTGGCGGGTTCGTTGATGCAGCCGTCATCATCGGCAGTGGCATCTGTAAGGAATGCCCAAGCAAAGTCGCTGATAGTGGGTTTAGAGCCTTTGTAGTTCACTTTGATGGCACCATCCTGTGCCACGAGTGCAAACGCGAAGCAAGCGAAAATGATCGCTAATGATGTTTTTTTCATATTGATTGTCTTTTTTGAGTTAAACATTGTTCTATAATAACGAGAAATCTTGATACAGATTTTGCGTGCGTTAAATTTATTTCAGACAGAAATCTTCGGGATGAGTCTTGGTTAGTTCCTGAAAATCGAGGAGTTTTTGTATAACTTCTTCAAAATCATCGGTAAGCGTCAGGCTCAGGTTCTTGTATTTCCCTTTTTTCATCATTTTTTGGAGTAACGGATAGAGTGGCACCTCATTGGTCCAGAACTTAGAATCGAGGAATATCATAGGGCTGGGGAAGCCGAACGAGAGGTAATGATTCTGAACTGCATCCTGGAAAATCTCTTGAATGGTACCAGCACTGCCCGGGGTGTAAACAACACCGCCAAAAGGCAATGTGAGAATGTTGTTCTCACGGATGCTGTTGTCAAAGAACTTGGCAATGTGGGTGGCGAAGGGTGTGGCAGGCTCGTGACCGTAGAGCCATGTGGGAATGCCCAGACTATCGTATTTGGTTTGGGGATATCTGCCAATCACCTCAAAGGCTGTCTCAAGCCATCCAGAATCACGGAATGAGGGTGCTACCGACATGATGTGCAGCGCATCCTCCACTTGGTCGTTGCTGTAGCCTGCCATCCAAGCGCCCAGGTGAGTTGCTTCCATCGCCCCTGGCCCTCCACCGCTTAGCATGAAGAAACCTAGTTCGGTAAGTCGCTTGCAGAGATAGACAATCTGCTTGAACATGTCGTCGGTCCTGAGCAAAGCATGGCCGCCCATAATCCCCACGCAATGCAGATAATTGTGAGTGCGAAAGAACTCGCCTAATGCCACATATATGCTATGGTCATGAAGCGTGCGCGCCATCGATTCCTTGATATCATTGGTTTGCTTGCCTGTAGAGTTATAATGAAGAAAGACTTGAGTATCGTAGCAATTCTCGAACGACTCAGGCTGATTAGGGATATAGCCATCATAGAGTTCGGCGGCATTGTAGAGCCTTTTACGGCTCACATCAAATGGCACCGTCTTCATATATTCCACTATCTGGCCTAGATTGATAATGTCGACATTAGAAATCATATATAATTGTCGTTATGAGGATTATGGATTATTGTAGCGTTTTCTTGCTTTTTCTTTTAATTTCATTAAATTTGGGGGTATTGATTTATCTTGATCGGCCCACCACCCAGTATAGCCCATTTTTTTCAATTCATTTATGTCACGTTGCAGAAATCTCTGTGGTACGCTAACGCGCACCTTTTCCCGCTCAGTGGCACTCATACCCATAGTACATGTGGGAGAAATCCTAATCTCACGACATTTTTTTTGATATTCAGCAAGACTCATATTTAAGTCTTTTTCTATCTTTTTTACTGCATCATCAATATATTCTTGCGAAGGAAACTGAATATCAAATCTCATGTCCCTGATCTGGACTTTGTCTTTACTGATAGAAAAACGAAGAGTGTCACCAACTAAAATAGGAATCACAGAGTTACAACACTCAACCTTCTTGTTTTGATATGGTTTCACATATTCACCCTTAGTCTCATCTAGCCTATTTGTGTAAATTAGCTTTGTGAGGATTAATTCATATCCATCAAACCCGTTATCGATAGCTTTATATTCATAAAAGTCGTTGAAATCAAACTGAGGAAAAATATGCTGGTTGTTCTCTATCTCACATGTCTTGTCATCTAAAATTCTGAAAGACAGATTGCGTTCCAAACAATCATCTGAAAAAGTGAAATCAAAAGGAAACTCCATCCCAGTCATCATAATGATCAATCCGTTGCGAAATGACAAAGAGTCGTCACACAAGCCATCATTCACCCTTGAATAAGAGTTGACGTAGCACAATGACAATAAAACAATTATTAAAAAGTATCGTTTCATGATGGATAAATATCTTGTGTTTATTTTTGTTTCTTGCGCACTGTCCAGCCAAAGTGGCCCAATTCCTCGCCAAGGCGATAGTAATGGCCGTGGCAATAGGTGATGAGGCCGGCCTCTTTGAGGTCGAGCGCACCGGTTTCGGGGTTGATGAAACGGTCGTCGGCGATGACGTTGAGGACCTCGGCGATAAACATGTCGTGCGAGCCTAGGCGCATTATATCTTTAACGATGCACTCGATGCTCACAGGCGCCTCTTCGATATAGGGTGCAGCGACCTTCACGCCTTTCACAGGAGTGAGGCCCATCTCTTTCCATTTGTCGAAATCTCGCCCGCTCTTCACTCCGCACCAGTCGGTGGCTCGTGCCAGAGCCTCGTTGGTGAGGTTGAGGGTGAATGCCATGTTTCGCTCAATTATGTCGTGACTGTGACGCTCTTGCCTAATCGACACGTAGCACATGGCGGGGTCGCTGCAGATGGTGCCAGTCCACGCGGCGGTAAAAAGGTTATACTCCTCGGGGGTTGCTCCGCACGACACCAGCACTGCCGGCAGCGGATATATCATTGTTCCAGGTCTCCAGTTTTGTTTCATACTACGTTAAGCTAACAAGATAATAAGCTGAGAAGCAAACAAGACAATAGTAAAGTTCGGTTTTTTACTTCATCGCTCTTAACTCTCCCTTATCACCTGTTTGCATTTTCCGCTCCATGAGATAATGTCAAGGCGGACAATACAGGTGCGAAAAAGTGATTTACGTGCATATTTCATGCCTGTATCTAAATCATTGGGGGAGTATTTCTTTAGGAAAAGTTCAAGGGCAGATAATTGTTCCTCTTCGTAGGTGCATATCGTGGTCTCGCAGTCGAGGATGATGCTCTCATACTCGGTGGTGAACTGGCTAGGCAACAAATTCACCTTGCCAATTACACAGAACGACACAATATCGTGGCATTCAAGGATGTTGATTTTCTTGCCTTCGTCGGCGCAATGGAAATAGATGCTGTCTTCGCCATCCCACACAAAATTAACTGGCACGCCGGAGGGCTTACCATCCATATCAATCATCGACAAATAGCCGTATTCAGCACTGGCAAGGATTTCTCGCGCCCTTGCTTCGTCGAGCAGACGGTCTTGCCGCCTGACTTTACTATTATCGTACTTCAAAATGAGTAATGATGTCCTATAGGCAGTGTGGTTTTAATAGGTTAATATCCAATCTTGTCAAATACTCCGCTAACGAAGCAAATCACGATGAATGCCACGAGGGTGAACCCGAGGCTGAACATGAGGAAGTGGCTGCTGTAGTCTTCCTCGTCAAAATCGTCGGCTACATTAGCTGCGCTGGCACTGCGACGGCGCACAAGCCTGACGATGACATTGGTTATAAGGCCACAAACCAAGCCAATGCCTAGTGCTAGCAGTGCATAAAGTCCTATTGACCCCATAATCATTTAGTAAAAAAGTTAATAAATAAAGTATATCTAGTATTTAGTTTTTAGTTTATAGTTCTGTCGGACAAGTCGGAAACCTCTTCCCTCTCAACTCTCCCCACTCAACTATTCTTCCCTCGCTATTTCGCACTGGCACATCTCGCGGTATTCTTCCCACTCTGGGTCTTCCTCGGCGTGGAAGGTGAGGGGAAGCTGCTCGTCGATGCTGCTGAGCGCTTGGTTGAGCATCGCTTGGAACGACTTGAGTGTGAGGGCATAAAACACCCAATTGCGCTCGCCAGCGCCTGTGTAAATGCCTGTCATCACCGCTACTGGGTCTCGGCGCAGCGTCTCTTGTAGCGCGTCGGTCACAGTCTCCATGGTGCGTGAGGTGTTGTAGTCGGGCATTCCTCCCGCATCGGGCTCATAAAGCCACGTCATCTCGATGCGAAATTTATATCGCCCAGTGGCAATCACATTGTCGAGGGAGCGCCGCCCAGTGACCAATACCGTGCGTCCTTCACTGTCCTCGCTCGGTGCTGTCCACCAGTCCTCTATAATGTGCAATTTTGCCATAGAAACAACTTTTGATTTTTAAAATCGCCACAAGGTACAAATATTTTTAATAATTTCCAAGAAAAACGCGAAAAAAAATAAAATCATGCACAATAATTACTATAATTCATCGTTGAGAGTGATTTTTTTGTAACTTTGCAGCCGATTTTAGCGCGTAGCGCTGATTAGGGTGGCTGATTCCGTTCCCGATCCCGTTCCCGTTCACGAATCAAAAAACAAAGGACTATTATGATTAGCGTTGGAATTTACATTATTTCGTTACTGGTGGTTATTGCTCTAGCGGCAGTGGCGACATGGCTTATGCACCGCAACGCCGATGAAATGAGACGTCACATTGAGGCTGGGAGCCAAGAGCTCCGCAAACAGTTGACTACAAGCGAGGGTAGGGCGCAGATGCTTGCCGATGAGAACGTTAACCTCAAGACACGCAACGCCGCAATCGACGAGCAGGCGAGATTGCTACAGCAACGCATCGACGAGCTCTCGCAAGACGTGGAGCAGTTGCGAGGTGACATTAAGGCGCTCGATGAGGCAAAAGACACCCTCGACCGCGAGAAAGCCGCCCTTGCAACCAAACTCGAGAGCGTGACGCGCACACGTGAACAACTCGAGCAAGATTCGCGTCAGGCATTCAAGATTGTGGCTGGCGAACTCCTCGACCTGAGCCGCAAAGCCATGAACGAGGAAGGAAAGGAGAGCCTAGGACAACTGCTAACCCCGCTCCGTGAGCAAATCACTGGTCTGAACAAGGAACTCAAGGACTATCAGCAGAAGCAGGACCTCAACTCCCAACTCTTTGACAAAGAAATAAAAAAGATGCAGGACGCCAACCGCCAGATCTCGCAGGAAGCGACACGCCTGTCAAACGCCCTCATTAGCAATAACAAGATACAGGGCGATTGGGGTGAGGGTGTACTCAAGCGCATCCTTGACCTCTCGGGACTGCAGGAGAATGTGCACTACCAGAAGCAGGTGACACGCGACGATGACGACAAGGTGATAACCAACGACGAGGGCTCGATGCTGCGCCCCGACTTCACACTTTTTATGCCTGACGGCAAGAAGCTCATCATCGACAGCAAGGTGTCGCTGACGGCGTTTGTGAGCTACGTCAACGCCACCGATCCCGATGAGCAACAGCGTTTCCTCAATGACCACAAAGCATCGGTGAGAGGACAAATCGACCTGCTCGCCAAGAAAGATTATGTGAAGCATGTGAAGAACTCGGTGGATTTCGCCCTAATGTTCATCCCCAACGAGCCCGCTTATCTCGCTGCTATGCAGGGCAATCAGGACTTGTGGGAGTATGCCTACAGCAAGCGCGTGGTGATAGTGAGCCCAACCCATCTGCTCAGTGTGGCGCAACTGCTCATGCAGCTCTGGTCGCGCAACAAGCAGAACAAAAACGCCGAGGCCATCGCCAAGGAGGTGATGAAACTAATCGACAAACTTGACTCTTTCTATAGCGACCTCGATAAGATACAGAACGGCATCAACGCTATGCAGACCACCTTTGACAACGCCAAGAAGAGACTCGAAGGACGTGGCGGTGTGCTGTCAAAGGGAGAGAAAATAAGAGAATTGGCGGGACTAGAGGCATTACGCGCTGATTAGTTGTGCACGATTGGGGTTTATTGAAAATAATGACTAAAATAAGACACATACTACTTGCATTTGTGCTTCTCACAGGCGTTATGGCGGTGGCGCAGCCTGTCGGCATCAATGCTTGGGCTAACCACATCGTGCTCAACGGCGACAACTGGGACGACCTCATTGCCTACCTCAATAACCAGCACCGCCACAACTACAAGTTCACCATCGTGCACATTGGGGACTCGCATGTGCAGCCAGGCATCATCAGCGACGAGGTGAGAAAGACGCTGCAGGAGCGGTATGGTAACGGCGGCCGAGGGTTGATTAGTCCGCTGGCGTTGGCGGGCACCAACGAGCCTAGCGACTATCTGCTCAAATCCTCTTCTTCAATCTCGGCATCAAGCCGACTGCTCTCTTCGTCAAAGCCCGCAGGAATGGGTATGACAGGAGTGGCGGTAAAGTTTAGCGGCGCAAGCACCACTTTGAGCATCAAGGCAAAACGTCAGGGCGATGACTTCTACCGCATAACCATTTTTCACTCTCCATCCACTCCTTTTACTGTGGAGCAGAACGGCACTATAGTGAAAGGCCGGCAGCGCAGCAATTATGCTACCGACTATGTGCTGGACTCGTCGGCAGATACCGCCAACTTGCGCCTCACAGGCAGCGGAGCGCTGTATGGCGTGCGCCTGCTCAACAGCAATCGCGGAGTGGTGGTAGATTGCATTGGCAACAACGGTGCTACCTACCGAAGTTATTTGAACATCGACAACTTCGCTCGCCAAATCAGCGACCTGGAACCGCAGTTGGTGATAATCTCGCTGGGGACGAATGAGGCTTATGGCTCGTTTGGCAGCATCACGTCAAACATTGACCAGATGCTCAGCGACATAAGACGGCAATGTCCACGCGTGAAATTTCTCCTTACCACGCCAATGGAAACACAGAAGCGCAGCAGCCGTGGCTATCATATACAAAGCAACGTGGCCGAGGTACGAGATTTAATCCTCGCCTATGGCAAGAATCACCAAGTGCCTGTGTGGGACTTCTACCAAGTGGCCGGTGGGGCAGGGGCATCAAACCGATGGCTCAGGGCGCATTACATGAAGACCGACCACCTGCACCTAGGCAATGACGGCTACCACTTGCAAGGCAGCCTCCTCGCTGAGGCATTGCTGCGACTCCTCACAGGAGAAGACGACGGCAGCGACATTGTGGCACCAATCAAGCAAACTATTGAGCCTGAAGATCCTGCCACCGAAGGGGAAGAAACTAATGAAGGGGAAGTGGAAATGACCGAGGATGGTCAAATGATTAAAAACGATTAAAAACCTCTTTTGAGCAGTTTTTGTCATTAAACTCTTGTGGGATTTTAGCGTCATAGAATTAAAGGCCCGATTCTAACGTAAAAAATTTGAAAAAATTGTGTGGTTAGAGTTGTTTTTTTGAAAAAATGTTGTATTTTTGCAAGTTGAAATGAAACGTTTGCTTTACATATTCACCCTGTGCATGGCGCTTGCTGTTGGAGCAGTGGGCGTTAGCAGCTATGCCGCTCCTCGCGTTGAGCAAGTCTCGAGCGATGAGACCAATGTCTATGGCGGCAAGGGCACCATTGCAATGGTAGCCGGTGATAGCGACGCGACATTCAACGTCTATTCTATCACAGGTCAGCTCATCAAGACTGTTCGCGTGACTGCTGGCACCAAGGTTACCATCGATGTTCCCAAGGGATTCTACATCGTGAAGTGTGCTGGTCGCTGGTCGCGCAAGGTGGTTGTAAAGTAACCATGTCATGAAAGACTTGTGCCAGCGTATTATCGCTAGATTAAAGAGGTATTCTACAAATCCCTCTTTTCTTTTTTATGCCTTGGCCATTGTGGTGATGACGGCTCAAATGGTCATTACCTCCCACCGACTCGCCGAAGGCGCATTCTACCCGATGCCACTGATGCGCACTCTCATCCAGAACCATTTGGGCGATGCGCTGCTACTCACGGCGTTCTACTGGCTGCTGCCAGCGCGCCGCAAGGGGTGGCTGTGGCTCATGGTGGGCATTGTCACCGTGTGGTGCTTTGCGCAGATTACCTACAACGAGACCTATCGCGATATGATGCCGTTCTCGTCGTGGCTCTACGTGAGCAACCTTGGTGGCGTGCTATTCGACAGCATCTTGGGCACTATCACTGCCGAGGCGGTGTGGGTGTTGGTGTTGCCATTGCTCTTGCTTGCCGTGTATCTCTGGAAATTCCGCAAACGGGTGTCGGCCGATAAGTCGTTATGCCGCCGTGGCTGGATTTTATCTCTCGTGGCAATAGCATTGTGGGCTTTGTTGCAGTTTGCCGTGCTGGTTCAGGAGAGTGTGCACAACAAAACTAGCCTGAAAGAGTATTTTCCAGAGAAATATTACTCCCTGGTAAATTTCAACAATAAAGTCTATCCCGTCAAGAACGGAAATGTGGCGTATGTGATTTACAGTATTGCCAAGTCTTTCACAGGCATTACTGCTGAGCAACGGCAAGAGGCTCAGGAATTTATCGACAACGAAGTGCCTAAATACACCGATAACACTTACTGCGTGACGGAGAACCGCAACCTGGTGTTGTTGATGGTGGAGTCGCTCAATGCCTGGGTGGTGGGCCTTGAGATTGACGGCCGTGAGGTGTGTCCTGTGCTTAACAGTTTAGTCAACGACAGTGCTTCAATATCCTGCACGCAGATGATGGCGCAAGTTAAGAACGGCCGCTCCAGCGATGGCATGTTTATCTATAACATAGGCATCCTGCCACTTACCACACAGTCGGTGGCAATGGACTATGGCGAGAATGAATATCCATCACTATCCAAGGCGCTAAAAACGGTTAATCCTCAATACCGTTCCATCGAAATCACCGTTGACCGCACAGGTATGTGGAATGTGGAGAACACTGCACGCAGTTATGGTTTCGATGAACTCTGCCTGCAAGACACTTACCGTGAGGCCTATTTAAAGTCGGGAGAATCGATTGACAAGGCGTTATTGGAGTTTTCTAGCGGCAAACTTGGCGCTCAGCAACTATTCTATGCCATGATTTTCACTGGCACCACTCACGTGCCATACAACAAACTCGAAGACGTGAAGCCCACATGGATTTCGCAGTCGAAGGAATACACCGTGAACGTGCGCAACTACCTCGAGAAGGTGGCGTTCTTCGACCAACAGTTAGGAGCGTTCCTTCAGCGGCTCAAGGACAATGGACTCTATGACAACACCGTGATAATCGTTGCCAGCGATCACAGCGACTTCATCGACGATGATCCGCAGGGCAGGGCGTCACTCTCGAAGCGTGGAATTGAGTGCGTGTTTGTGATTTTGAACTCTGGGCTGGCAGGCAAGCGCATCGAGGGGCCAGTGGGGCAAATCGATATCTATCCAACTTTACTTGACATTATGGGCGCCAATGCCTATTGGTGGAAGGGCCTCGGCCACAGCCTGCTGCGCAACGACATCCACTCGGCGGTTCCCGCCCCAGGCGAAACCGCCGGCGACACCTCATCACCCATCTTCCACCACCAAAACAACGCCTGGCAAGTCTCCAACACCCTGATAAAAACCAACTGGTGGAAGAAACGCTAAAGCGCAGGGAAAGGGCGAGAATCGAAGATTGGAATGCACAATTACCCCACACGCTAGATTAGGACAAAAGTGCATAAGCCTCTGGTCAGAATGTTATGTTTGTCAAAAAAATATTTTGTTCTTCTGTATAAACAAAAAAAGGGCGGCCCTCGATGGGTCGCCCTTAGTATAAGTGAGAATTAGACTAGTCGCCTAACGAATCTCTTTGGTAGTGGTTACAGAACCATCAGTGTAATGAGTAACGACAATGTTCACGCCCTCGAATGGACGGTCACTCTCAACACCCATCAAGTTCACGTAAGTTACCTTAGAAACCTCCTTGTTGAGCATTAGTGTATCAATAGCTGTTATAATCTCCTCAGGCTTGTCACTAAGAACAATCTCCCATTCAACTTCAAATGGGAACAAGTTGTCACCATCCTCAGTGAGGGCATTGCTTACATAATAATCTCTGATTTTAGTCTGAGTGTCTAATTGTTCATCAGGATTAACAACTTGTACTGATTCAGGATCTACATCTTGTTTAACGTTGTACAGATAAGCGATTTTTCCACTAACAGTTTGTTCGCCTGCACCTTTTGGTACAGTGTAGATGCCAAGTGAAAGGATGTCGCCTGGAATCTTGTCTGGATCTAATTCGGTCTCAATATCTCTAGAGGATATTCCAGATATAGTTCTCTTGTTGCCACGAACAAGTTCAAGAACATCTTTTTCTACAATGATATCCTCAGGGTTGCCATGACCAGATTCAAATCGTACCCATTGATTTACACGGTCCACGATGTAATTGGTTGGACCAACTTCCATAAGGCTATTAACAAATGAGCCTTCGGTCTCTTCGGATTGAGTTCCGTCGAGCCTTAAATAAACAAGATAAGAGTAGGTTATATTATTACCTTCTACAATATAGCGCCAGTATGACACGTCTGGTTTTACCTTTGTTGTAATCTGACCATTGTAACCACTATGCATGATATAATTGCTAGCTGGGAACAAATCAGGATAATTACTACTCAAATTATAGTTGTAATTTCTTGGAGCAGTCTCGTCAATATCACCAGTTACACCAGAAAGGTCAAGAGCTCGCAAATAGTTGCTGTGAATAGTCAGAGAACCATCCTGCTCTGGCTTATTAGGTCTAGATTTCTGTCTTGTTCCAAGATTAGTACAGCCATTTAACAACAACTCACGTAAGCCGCAATTAACCAGACTTAAATTAAAGAGGTATTGGCAGCCTGTTAAATCAAGCACATCGTCTTCAAAATTATTGTAATCGGCACTAATATACCTCAAATTAGTCATATCTTTGCTCACACCCTTAATCAAATTGTTCCTTACACCACCAGCAAGACTCAAAACGTAGAGGTTGTTGTCATTGGTCAGGTCAATTGTTTGGTTTTTAAATGCATCACAATTTCTCAGTGTAAATGATTCCAACAGTGGCAAAGTAGGTATAGTCAATTCAGAAAATGCATTGCAATTCTCAATATCAATCTCAACCATATTTGTGTTATTTGTCAAATCCACTCCTGCAATAGCATCATCATACATCAATTGAATATATTTCAGATTTGTGCAGCCTGAGACATTAACCTCAGTGAGATTGCTAGCATACCTGCAAGTGAACTCTTCCAAATTCACAAGATTTGACATGTCAAGTTCTTCAACAATTAATTTGTTGGAAGATGTTCCAGCAAAGAAGAACTTCTTCAAGTTGGTGAACCACTCAATGCCTGTCAAGTCGGTTATATTAGCATAATCAGCATTATCTGAAACCCTGATATCCATGCTTGTCACGGCATCTAATTCTGCCTGGCTCAGCCACCAGTTATCATTCTTGTCATACTTGGCGTGAACAAACTCACGGAAGTATTGATCGGGGAAGTGCTCCTCATCGATAGGAATTACTTCAAGGCGGTAAACGAGCCACTTGCTGGCTGTTCCGTTGTCAAGAGTGAAACCAAATGTGTCGTCAGCATCAGCACATAGATAGTGGCGGTTGCCAGGAACCATATGGCTCAGGTAGAAGTTGATGGCTTGGTTGTTACCAGATTGAGAAATCAAGTAATCCTTGATTGCGTTCCAATTATCAATCTCGGGCACGTCAACTACAAGGTAAACCGAGCCGTCATCATCGCCAGTATATATCATCTTCATGGTGAACATTTGGTCGAGGAAATCATAAGGCATATTGTTGTCCTGCAAAACCTCCTTCATACTATTCTTAATCATGTTAAGAGTAGCAATCATATCTCCATCGCCCATATATTGTTCCATCACGTTGATATAGCCATCGTCATCAAAACCAAGTTTGATAACGTCGGCATCGTCTTCGGTCTCTGCCTTCACGTCGGCAAGCATTGAATTGACGAGTTCAACATACTTACCGGTTTGCTTATTTTGGATATAATAATACCAAGCATCAGTAAACAGAATGCCGCCTTCGGGGTCAGTCTTCACAGGCTCAGCCATCCACTTGCTTGCAAGGCCATTGTCAAGGGTAAGGCCAAACGTGGCCTGATCATCGTCAACGCACAAATAGTGGCGATTGCCTGATTGCATATTGCTGAGATAGAAGTTGACAGCTTGGTTGTCACCTGAATTTGCAATCAAATAAGCACGAATCTCATCAAAATTCTCAATTTCAGGAACATCAACAACAAGGTAAACCGAACCGTCACCATCGCGAGTCATCAACATTTTAAGAGTAAACATCTGGTCGAGGAAGTCATAAGGCATATTGTTGTCCTGCAAAACTTCCTTCATGCTATTCTTAATTATGTTAAGAGTAGCAATCATGTCGCCCTCACCATTTTTCTGCTTCATTGTGGTAACCGTGCCATCGTCATTGAAGGCCATTGTAATGATGTCGGCTTGAGCTTTATTCTCGGCTGTTACAGTAGCGAGTTGTGAATTCTCCAGTTTCACATACTTGCCAGTCCACTTGCTATTGATATAATAGTCGCCATTGGTTGTGAATGGGATATCATCCTGAATCTCTGACTCCTCAACCATCCACTTGCTGGCATTTGTGCTACCGTCAAGAGTGAAGCTGAATGTGCCGTTTTCATCGGCAGTACACAAGTAAACTCTCTTGCCAGGTTGCAACAAAATGTCAAGATAATCCTTAACAAGTTGATTGTTGATAGCCTGTGTCAACAGATAATCACGAATGGCAGAAGCATTCTTGAATCTTGGGACATCGAAGCAGAAGTAAATTGAGCCATCACTGTCACCAGTTTTCACAAGCTTAATGTCAAACATCTTGTCAACGAAACTAGCGTCCATGTCGTTTTCCTCAAGTTTGCTCTTGAGAACGCTCTTAACTGTTTCGAGCGTAGCAATGAGGTCACCATCGCCATCATAATTCTTCATCATGGTAACAATGCCATCGGCATTGAACGCTATTTTTATTATGTCGGCTTCTTCAGTATTTGCTGCCGAAGCGGCGGCATCATAAGCACCATTTATTACAACATACTTGCTGTTGCCTTTGTTGCTTACATAGTAGTTGCCTGGAGTGGTGAACAAATCGTCCTCAGGAATTACAAATTCTTCAACCATCCACTTTGTGGCATCAAGATGCCTATTCTTTGTGAAACTGAAAGTGCCGTTTTCGTCGGCTGTACACAAGTAAATGCGCTTGCCAGGTTGCAGCAAGATGTCAAGATAGTCTTTAACAAGCTGATTGTTAATACCACCGTTGCTCACTAGATAGTCGTGTGCCTTAGTAACGTTCTCATCATTGGGAATATCAAAGCAGAAATACATCGAGCCGTCGCCATCATTGGTCTTTACCAACTTGATTTTGAACATGTCATCAACGAAACTAGCGTCAATACCGTCTTGTCCTTGAAGCTTATTCTTCATGACACTCTTCACGGTCTCAAGAGTTTCGATAATGTCGCCTTCACCATCATAGTTCTTCATCATCATCACAGTGCCATCACTGTTGAAGCCAAGAATGATTATGTCGGCCTCGTCAGTGTTTGCTGCTGAAGCGGCGGCATCGTATTCACCATTTATCACAACATACTTGTTGTTACCCTTGTTGGAGACAAAGTAGTTGCCAGGGGTGGTAAAGAGATCATCATCAACAACAACATACTCTTCTAACATCCACTTGCTGGCAGCGCCGTTGTCAAGAGACAAACCAAATGAGTTGTCACTGTCAACGCATAGATAGTGGCGCATGCCGTCTGTCATATTACCGAGGTAATAGTTGATAGCTTGATAGCCTCCAGACTGAGCAAGAAGTTGTGCCTTAATGATGTCAAAATTCTCGATATAAGGAACATCTACGCAAAGGTAAACCGAGCCATCACTATCGCCTGTTTTAACCATGCGCATTGAGAACATCTGGTCCAGGAAGCCATAAGGCATATTGTTGTCTTGCAAAACTTCCTTCATGCTATTCTTAATCATGTTAAGAGTAGCAATCATATCGCCTTCTCCGTTTTGTTGCCTCATTTCACTTATGTGACCATTAGCATCAAAACCAATAACTATAACATCGGCATCATAATCACCTTCAGCTGTCACGGTGGCGAGCTGAGAGTTCTCTAGGACAACATATTTGCCAGTTGCTGTGTTGCTGATATAATAATTGCCGGCTGTAGTGAAAAGAGTTGGAGCACTGGCGGTAACAGTAACTTCTTGGGTTAAATCACCACTAGTTAAAACAATGGTCGCTGTTGCATTTGCTTTTGAGCCACAATAGAACACTGAAACCTCAGCATTATTCACCTTGCCGTCGGTAATAGCAATATTTGATGGCTTAAAGCTGAAACCGTCATCAGAACCATCCTTTAGGGCAACTGTCACATCATTTTCTAAATTTTCTCCATCTACAGTAAACGAACCATTGGGGTTTGTTCCCATTGCAAGTGTATTGGTGCTGACCTCAATAGATGGTTCTGGTAATTTTGCTGTAATGGTAACTTCTTTAGTTAAATCACCACTACTAACAACGATTACCGCGCTGGCATTTCTTATTGTACCACTATAGGCAACGGTAACTTCAGTATTATTTACAATGCCATCTGTTGGAGTTATTCTAGAAGGATTTACACTGAATCCGACATCTGAACCATCTTTAACATAGACAGTGATGTCACTTGCTAAGTTTTTGCCCCCCACAGTAAATGTTCCTGTGGGATTATAACCCAAATCAAGAGTTTCAGGAGTGGCAGTGATTTCTGCATTTGCGTTAACTACAACTTCTTGGGTTAAATCACCACTGGTTAAAACAATGGTGGCTGTTGCATTTGCTTTTGCCCCCCTATAGGACACTGTGATTTCAGCATTGTTTACTGTTCCATTATTAGCTGCTATACTAGTTGGATTTATGGTGAAACCGTCATCTGAACCAGCTTTTTGAGTAATGGACACATCATTGGTAAGATTTGAACCATTAACAGTAAAAGTCCCTGAAGGATTTAAGCCTAAATCCAACGTGTTCGTGCTTACCTCTAAAATGCTTACAGGTAAAGTTGCTGTAACTTGAACTTCCTTTGAAATGTTGCCATTAGTTATTGTTATAATTGTACTTGCATTAGTGTCTGTACCAGTATAAGTAACTGTAATCTCAGAATTTACACCACGATTATCATTAAGTGTTATAGTTGAAGGGGTTACCGTAAAGTCTTCATTTGAACTTGTCACGGTAAGGTTGTTAAGCAGATTCTCACCAGTAAGTGTAAAAGATAGCGTGAGGTCTTCGCTTATATCAAGTGATTCTGGTGCATTCAAACTACTCTCACCTGCTTGGACATAAAGGTAAGAAGGAAAATAAGTGGTTTTCATCTTTTCGCAACGGAAACTACCACTTTTACTTCTTTGGAGTATTATACTGTTGATAAATTTTGCGTTTTTTACAATATAACCACCTTCGCTGTTTTCGATAATCCATTGTGATTGTTGGTCAATAGTTTCGGTCGTTGTTATTTTATACCCTGATTCAGTATCTGGCCCCTTTATATAAGAACCATCTGACATTTGAAAAGTCCAGGCACCGGACTCGCCATCAAGTGTAAGTTCTGACACTTTGGTAAGGTTAGATATATCAACAGCATCGTAGCCAACGCTTGTAAAATTAGATATATTATTGTTATTATAGTAATATGTAGCACTAAAGCCCATATTGCCTAAAGCTCCAGCAACTTCAAATTGTGGAACATCTTCGTACGCGTGTACAAAGATATACTTTTTGCCAGGAACTAGTTGGTCGGCACTAGTCACCTTCACGTACACATTATTTGCCCACCCGACCGAGAAGGTCAGTAGGGCAAATAGCATTAAAAAGAATAGTTTTTTTGTTTTCATCATGATGATAATGTTTTAGAGTTTATAGTTTTAGTTAATTTCTTTACAATAAATTATTATGCGAAAAAACTATGCAAAATAATGGTATTGTATTTAATTCTTCAAATATAATAAGGTAAAGTTTTTTCTTGTTTTATACAAATTAACAGTCTTGACACTATTGTTAAGTCTTGTTAACAAATTGCTTGGTAAGACAAAATATAAGTCCAGAATAAAAATCATATATTAAGACGTGAAATACAGGAGTACAAGATAAACAAGACTTATGTTATCTCCCGTCGCACTTGTCTTTTTTCTGACAAACATAACACACCGACTTGGCATGCTGTTTTAAATGGCACCTCGCACTAAAATTGTTTTGTTCTTTTGATGGCTTCTATGCTTCTGTCCTAAAATCTGTTGCAACTCACGTCACATTTCATCCTACTTAATAAAATTATTTCCTTATTTTTGGTTGTTTCATTTTTCTTATCTACTTTTGCAGGTTAAAACAAAATGAAAACGAGACTGTTGATATTGGTTAGCATGTTGATGCTCTTGTCATTTGCCCTCAGGGCACAGGACGAGGACACGACTTTTGTAGTTTTACCCGACAGCAGCAACTTCGTCACCGCAAGCATGGTGGTGGCATCGCCAGGCGAAGCTATATACTCGCAGCTTGGACATGCCGCACTTCGCATGGAGTGTCCCCGCTATCGTCTTGACTACTGCTTCAGCTTTGAGGAGGAGCCTGGCATGGGAGGAATCCTCAAGTTCTTCCTGGGCAAAACCGACGCTCATATGATAGCTGTGCCAACACCAAAATTCCTTGAAGTTTTCAAGAAAGAAGGCCGTCAGGTGAAGCAATATACCTTGAACCTTTCCCTGCACGAGAAGCAAGAATTGTGGCGGCTGCTTGATAACGATTTTGTTGACGAAAACATGCGTAGCTTCAATTTCTTGCAGAACAACTGTTCATCGGTGTCGCTGCGGGCGCTGGAGAATGTGGTTGTTGACGAGACCATCGACTTCAACGGTTGGCCCGAGCAGTTCCAGATGATTAATGGCGCTGGTGTGAGATATTTGTCACGATTCTCGCCTTGGCTAGAGTTCTGGAATATGACTTTTCTTGGAACCGAGAGTGATGGCTATTGGGAACACGAACAGCAAGTGGCGCCAGAGTTATTGCTCGAAGTGTTCAAGAAGGCCACAATCGTTGCTGAGGATGGCTCTAAACGACCTATGATGACTGGTGAGAAAGAGCTATTGCCGCTTGTCAGCGAATTCAAAGCCTCGCCACTGACTCCAGCACGGGTGTTTGGATTCTTGTTGATTTTCACAATCCTAATCACGTTAGCACAACTCAAGTGGAAGATTAAATGGGCGCCCAAGTTGCTGGACTTCTTGTTGATGACCATTGTCACACTTGCTGGATTGATGTTGATTTACACTAGCTTTGTGTCAGGGCTCTTTGGCAAACACTGGAACTGGTACTTGGTTCCCTTTAGCCCACTGCCGCTGATCATTTGGCTGTTTTGGCGCAAACGCAAGGGATTTTATAAAGTATATCTGCTCTATACCGTTGTGCTGGTGCTATTCATCCTCGCAACACCACTAAGTCAACAGCTAGACCTGCCGCATCAATTCATAACTGCAACACTGGCAGTGAGGTGCATATATCACTATATTGAAGGGAAAAATAAATTGATAATAAAAACAAAATAACGATTATGAATAAATTTAAGTTTTTGTTGTTAGTAGCGGCATTTTTTATCGCAACAAATATCGCTCATGCAGGAGGAAGTGGAAGTAATGGCGTGCCTTGGTGCGATTGTCATGTTACTGTTCAGGCAGTTCAGCCAGATGGCACTACAGGTGGAGGAAAGGTGTATGCCTCTTGGAAAGAAGACGGTCAAACTACAGCTAATTGTAAAAGTGCGAACATTACAGTAACGATATTGGGAAAATCACATAACTCTAGTAATTTCCCGGCTACAGTATATCTCGCTGCTAAGCCTGATGACGGATGGGAATTTGATTATTGGGAATGCACAAAAAAATACGGAACATATAATAACAATGGCACTAATGTTGGTGTTTATCAGAACTTAACAGCCTTACCATCTGTGCAAAAAGCAGGCGTGTCAAAGATGACGGGAAATCCTAATAATGGAGACGATGGCGATGAGGTTTCTTCCAGTGGAGACATTAATGCCATTTGGATTGCTCATTTCAAACGTGCTGAAATGCAGACGGTTATTGCTCAATCTGAGAATGCATCTCTTGGCACTGCAAACATAGATAAGGTAACGAATTATGTTGGTGATGAGGTGACATTATCGGCGTGGTGCGGAAATTCAGGAAACAACCCTAGAAGTGAAAACATTATGTTTTTGGGGTGGTATAGGCTTAATGAGACAACAGGTGAAAAAGAATTTGTGTCTCACGCCGACAACTACACTTTCACAATTACCGAAGCTAATAAAGGCACTTATTATGCTCGCTTTGCCAGTGGATACTACTTTTGGAGGGTTAGGAACGTAAAACACAGCAATTATCTTACGGCTGTAGCTAAATACACAGGTTCTACTACTTTCTCAAATATTAGCACAGCTTTGAATACTCAAATGTCATTTAACGATGATTTACAGTCTTCTTTAACCGATGCTGGATCAATTATGAAAATATGGGTTTCGGGAACGCAACCTAAAACTGGTAAGGAAGTGTGGGATATCTATGTTCAGGATGAACATACCAACCAGTTTTATGGAGAAGAAGCTATCAGTCAGGGCTCTTTCTTGCAAGTAACTCATAATGTAAACAACACATATTATTTTAATGCAAACAATAACGCCGCATTTTTAAAAGAGCCAAACAAAGGAGAACTTGAGGCAACCCCTATGGCTCCTGAATCGGCTAATTGGTATCTTGAGGGCGTGGATAAAGACCTTACAACCAAAAAGAACTACTTTGCTATTGCTCCAAGCGAGTTTGTGGGTCCTGACAATGATGGCTATTATTGGACCACGCTCCGCATGTGCTTTAATATGAAGTATGAGACCAGCGAAATTACTCCTTTTATCGTCACTGCTGCAGATGCTAATGCCGGTACGATGGAACTGACAGAAGTAACTGGTGGTATAATCCCCGAGAAGACATGTGTGCTGCTTCGCTGCAACTCTACCGACGTGACCCGCAATGTGATGATTCCTACCACAACTGCTGCATCGTTCAGCCCCACAGGTAACATGCTCACTAGTAGCACATATTACTATAAGAACCAGAGTGTGAACAGTTCTCAAAACCTCAAGGGCATCAAGCTTGTTGACGGCAGATTGGGCTTTGGCGGCAGCACAAAGACTTCGGTTGACGGCAACCGCGCCTACCTGAGCATAGCCAGCAACAACGACGTGGCGGTGCCCGACGATGCAACTTCTAGAACTCTTGCCGAAATGCTAGCCGAAGGTAACACCGACAGGAAATATCGAGTTACCGACTTAACAAGCGTTGAAGCGGTTGGTAAAGTGCTTTATTGCAAAGATGACAACGGCTTTCCAAACAAGAGTATGAAGCTGGATGGTGAGATTGACTTTGTGAAAGATTATGCAGGCCTCCAGGATGGTGATTGGGACCAAAGTAACTGGATTGCTGTGACTCTGCCCGATTATCCAACTACAGACATGATAGGAGCACGGTTAAATAATGTAATTGGACATCTTACCAATACCACCAATCCAGAATTTATTGCAGAGAAGATGCCTGATGCCGGCACCGCAAATCATTATGATTTAAACACTTATATTACTTGCAACTTCGTCGCTGAACATCAAAACAACATCACACTCAACAACCAATTGAATAATTGCTTCTTTGTAGCACCAAAGCCAATGGAGATTGCCTATGTGGAATGGGCAATGTGGGACAAAGACAATAACAAGTTTGTGAAGCCTACAAATGCGCCTAGCAACCTTCAGGGAGAATTCTTCGCCAACTTCACGATGCTGCAGTCACAGCCTGAGCTTGTGGACGGTGGTGGATACCACTTCGTAGCTCTAATTAAGAACGAAAATGCCAACTCCTCTACCTTGAATGGGGAAATACCACGTGTACAAAGTTTGGTTGTTTACCCTATGGAGTGGACTGTAGACACACCAACCGCCATCGAGAATGTTGCTGCCAGCAAGGTTGCCACTAATGTGACTTTCTACAACATGATGGGTGTGGCAAGTTCTACACCACATCAAGGCATCAACATTATGGTTACCAATTACAGTGACGGCAGCCGTACTGCGGTTAAGATTATGAAATAAAAACTGTCAAATAAGGCATTTAGAGGGCGCCACCATATCGGTCGGCGCCCTTCTATTCTTAAAAAATGTTATAAAATCGCTTTGTTTACCACAAAATCATTAACTTAGCAAGCTAAAATTGAAGAAGCTGTAATGATACTTGCCGAGTTGTTTCCATATTCACGCTTGATATTTACCATTTTATATGGTATCACTGCGGTGGCGATTATCTGTGTTGTGGTCAGTGAGAACCGCAACCCTGTAAAGACGCTGGCGTGGATTACTGTGTTGATTCTGCTGCCTGTGGTGGGTATTATTCTCTACATCTTCTTTGGCCGCAGCCTGCGGCACATACGAATGATATCTCGCAAGAAGCGGCAACGGCTCACTGGCCGAAACGACATCAAGCATCTGATGCATACGCAGTCGGTGACACACTACGACACCTTGAAGAGCGAGCGCCAACAGATGATAAACCTGGTGAGCAGCGTTCAAGGTTCGCCTTTACTTCCCAACAATGATGTGGAGATTTTCACCAACGGTAAGGACAAGTTCGACGCTTTCAAGCGCGACCTGCTGGCTGCCGAGAAGTATATCCACATCCAGTACTACATCATAGAGAACGACAATATAGGCAACGAGATAGGTGACATCCTCAAGCAAAAGGTGAAAGATGGCGTGAAGGTGCGTGTGCTATACGACCACGTGGGTTCCTTCCACTTCGATATGTCTTATTTCAAGAAACTGCGCAAGCAAGGGGTAGAGGTGTATCCTTTCATGCAAATCACCTTCCCAGAGTTCGCCAACCGCATCAACTGGCGCAACCACCGCAAGATAGTGGTGATTGACGGCAAGATTGGCTACATTGGCGGAATGAACATCGCCGACCGATATATCGACGGCGGCAAGATGGGCCACTGGCGCGATACGCATCTGCGTGTAACAGGCGACATCGTGGCGGCACTCCAAGTGTCGTTTGCAATCGACTGGAACTTCATGAAGCGCGAACTTATAGAAGTGCCCGTAGAGGTAACTGAGCCTGGCAGCATCGCCAATCCCATTGCCATGCAGCTGGTTACTGGCGGCCCCACGAGCCAGTGGGTTAACATGGCTTTTGTGTTCCAGAAAGCAATCGACAGCGCTAACAAGTGCGTATATATTCAGACGCCTTATTTCCTGCCCAGTGATCCTCTCCTCAAGGCCTTACAGGTGGCGGCGCTCAGCAAGGTTGACGTGCGCCTGATGATTCCGCGCAAGCCCGACAGCATCTTGCTGCGCTACGCGTCCTATTCCTATGTGAAGCAGTGCCTCAGCGCCGGCATCAAGATATATTTCTACGAGCCCGGCATGCTGCACTCCAAGGTGGTGGTTATCGATGACGACTTTGTAACCACAGGCTCTACCAATTTCGACTTCCGCAGCTTTGAGCATAACTTCGAGAGCAACGTGCTCATCTATAGCCAGGAGTTCAACAAACGCATGAAGGATGTGATGCTCGCCGACATGAAAGATTGTACCCGCATCAGCCTCCGTCATTGGCGTAAGCGCCCAGTATGGCAAAAAGCCGTAGAGAGCGTGGTAAGACTCTTTGGACCACTACTTTACTAAATGCACAATGCACAATTCATAATGCACAATTTTGCTGGCTTCGCCAGAAATTAGAGAACCTTCGGTTCTAAAATTTAAAATATAATTTTAGCGCGTAGCGCTCCAATTTCCACTCCAAAGAGTGGCAAAAACAAACAGTGCAAAGGCACAATTCATAATTTAATTCCTAAAATATGAAATTATTAAAATCAATAGTAGTAGCTCTTGCCGTGCTTATTGCAGTGATGGCAAGTGCGCAAGAGGCTCCCAAGCGCGAGTTCAGGGGAGCGTGGTTACATATCATCGGGCAGGGGCAGTATGCCAAGATGACTCCACAAGAGACGCAGGACTATCTGCGCGACCAGCTCAACAAACTTGACCAGGCGGGCGTGAACTCCGTCATCTGGCAGGTGCGCCCACAGGCCGATGCCGCCTACATCAGCGACCTTGAGCCCTGGTCACGGTGGCTCACCGGCGAGGCAGGCAAGGCACCCGACCCCGTGTGGGACCCGCTGCAGTTCATGATTGATGAGTGCCATATCCGTGGCATGGAGCTTCACGCATGGATCAACCCCTACCGCGTGACCAGCGGCGAGAAAGACCAGCCTGCGCCAGGACACATCTACTACAAGCATCCCGAGTGGTTCCTAAAGTATGCCGACGGCAAGATATATTTCGATCCCGCGTTGCCCGAGAGCCGCGACTTCATCAACCTCGTGGTGCGAGACATGATCACGCGCTACGACCTCGACGCCATCCACATGGACGACTATTTCTACCCCTATCCCGTGAAGGGCGTCGAGTTCCCCGATACTGCCTCGTTTGAGAAATATGGCAAGGGCTGGGGCGACAAGGGTGAATGGCGGCGCCACAACGTCGATTTGCTCATTGAGCAGCTACACGCCACCATCCAAAACACTAAGCCATGGGTGCGTTTTGGCATCAGCCCCTTCGGCATTTGGCGCAACAAGAAGAGCGACCGCAACGGCAGCGAGACCAACGGCCTCGAGTGCTACGACGCCCTCTATGCCGACTGCCCCAAGTGGACAGCCATGGGCTGGGTTGACTATATGGTGCCACAGCTCTATTGGGAACTCGAGCATAAGGCGGCTAGCGACCTCGTGCTCAGCTACTGGTGGAACAACCACGCCAATGGCCGCCACATGTACTATGGCCAGGCAGTGCGCAACGTGATGGACCACCACGACATCCCCGACACCCTCAATCCCACTCAGCTCAACCACAAGATTGAGCTGATGCGCACTCTGCCCAACGTGCATGGTGTGACATGGTGGCCAGGATATTCCGTTACCGAGAACTATAAAGGCGTGCTCGACTCGCTCAGCAACCACCAGATGCACACCCGTGCCTTGTGTCCCGCAGTGACATGGATCGACAGCGTGCCACCGCCACCCGTCACCAACCTGCGCTACGAGAAGAAGAAAGATGGGACAGTGCTCTCTTGGGACGCACCCGTCACCACCGACCCCATGCAGCAAGCGGTGCGCTATGTGGTCTATGCCCTGCGAGCCTATAGCGATATCGACATCACCAATCCACGGTCAATCATCAGAGTGACCGACCAAACGTCAATCACTCTTCCCAATCTCGACATTCCCAAGAAACATAAGATGGCACGCCCGCCAGCAACCACCTATGTAGTCACCGCCCTTGACCGCTGCAACAACGAGAGCGACCCGTGCGACGCAATCATTGTGCGGTTCTAAAAAACTCCTCGGGGTGTTTTATAAATTGCTCGTGCCTTAACTTTTTCCCGCCACTTCTTTCCTCGTTTCACGATTTATCACTACCTTTGCAGCCGCAAAATAAAGATAGTATTATAACAACAAATAAAAAGCAGTAAAATGAAACTTTTAGAAGGAAAAGTGGCGCTGATTACTGGTGCCGCACGTGGAATTGGCAAGGCTATCGCCTTGAAGTTTGCCAGCGAGGGTGCTGACATCGCATTCACCGACCTCGTTATCGACGAGAACGGCAAAGAGACCGAGCAGGAAATCGCTGCCCTGGGCGTGAAGGCCAAGGGATATGCCAGCAACGCTGCCGACTTCGCTCAGACCGAAGAGGTTGTAAAGCAGATTCATGAGGAGTTTGGCAAAATCGACATCCTCGTCAACAACGCCGGCATCACCAAAGATGGCCTGATGCTCCGCATGACTGAGGCACAGTGGGACGCTGTAATCGCCGTGAACCTCAAGAGCGCGTTCAACTTCATCCACGCTCTCACCCCCATAATGATGCGTCAGCGCAGCGGCTCTATCATCAACATGGCATCGGTAGTTGGTGTGCATGGCAACGCTGGACAGAGCAACTACGCCGCCAGCAAGGCAGGCCTTATCGCTCTCGCCAAGAGCATCGCACAGGAGATGGGCAGCCGTGGCATACGCGCCAACGCCATCGCTCCGGGCTTTATAGAGACTGCTATGACAGCAGCTCTCCCCGAAGAGGTGCGCAAAGAGTGGGCACAGAAGATTCCACTGCGCCGTGGAGGCTCGGTTGACGATATCGCCAACGTAGCCACCTTCCTCGCCAGCGACATGGCAAGCTATGTCACCGGTCAGGTGATCCAAGTGGACGGCGGAATGAATATGTAATTAGGAATTTATAGAGCACCCCAAAACGCATCAGGCATGTCTTGGTGCGTTTTTTCTGTGCTGTTAAATCTCATCGCCTCGCCTGTGACGGGGTGGTTAAAGCTCAGCGATTGGGCGTGGAGGCACAGGCGGTGACTGGCGGTGCCGTAGAGCATATCGCCCACTATGGGGCAGTTAAGGCCTTGTGGGTGTGAGGCGTGCACACGCAGTTGGTGGGTGCGCCCTGTCAGTGGAGTGAACTCTACCAGCGTCTTGCCGTCACGGTATTCCAGCACACGGTATTTCGTGATTGCCTGTTTGCCGTTCTCAAAATCGACCACTTGTCGCGGACGGTCATCGATATCGGGGCGCAGAGGCAGATCGATTGTTCCTTCCTTCTCTGGCAAAATGCCGTCGAGTAGGGCGATATAGGTTTTGCTCACAGTGCGCTCCTCAAACTGCAACCTTAGTTTCTTTTGCGCCTCATGAGTTTTGGCGAAGACCACAAGTCCGCTTGTCGCTTGGTCGAGACGATGAACCTCAAACAATGCATAATTCATAATGCATAATTCATAATTGGGCTGCGGCTGGAATTGTGCATTCTGCATTGTGCATTGTGCATTTTTCATTCTGCTCACAACCTCTAAAGCCGATATCGCATTCTTCTCCTTGCCAGGCACGGTGAGCATACCTATGGGCTTGTCGATGACTATGAGCCATTGGTCTTCATAGACCACCTTCAACAACGAGTCAGGTCTCGTCCCTACAATGCTTGGCGTGATGAGCGGGTTATCTTCAACGTCAAGTCCTTGCAGCATAAACTCCAGCAGGGGCAGACACTTGCTGCGGCAGGCAGGGTAGTAGTGGCCGTGATGACGCACCTCGCCCTGTGGCGACTGTCCCACCCAAAACTCAGCCATGCACATGGGTTTGTAGCCATGCAGGAAGGCATATTGCAGCAACTTAGGAGCGCAGCACTCGCCTGTGCCGCCTGGCGGCAAGCGGTTGAGGCGTCGCTCGAAAATGGTCGCCACATCCATGCTCTCGCCCCGAGCATTACGCACCACAAAGAGCTTGAACAGTTGGTATTGCAACTTCTCGCTCATGGCTTTTCGCATGGCTTTGAGGTGATTGATTTCTTCCTCTTGTGATTTTATGCGTTGCTCCATCTCCTCAATCGTCAAGCGGTGACGCTTTTTGAGCCGCTTCATCTCAGCCTTTTGGAACTGGCTCTCCTTGATAAGTTGCTTTTCCTGTTCGGGCGTCACACCTGCCGCTCTCATGTCGTCACGGCGTGCTTTGGCAGTTTGCATAGTGTTGAGCATCTCGTTCTCTTCGCTCTTGTGCTCAGCAATAGTGGCGTCGATTAGCGTCTTCAATTCCCTTTTCTTGGCAGAGTTCTCAAGTTGCTCAATGCGGTGGTTGATTTCGGTGATCTCAGCCTCTCCAGTGCGGAACAGTCCTTGTGGCTCAAGCAAGTTGTAGATGTGCGGCACGAAATATGGGTTATTGCCGTTGCTGGCGAGGTTGCCCGAGTAGGCGGCGAGGTAGCCCAGTGCGCCGTCAGCGTCCTTCACTACCAGCACTCCAAGCATCTTGCCTGCCATGAGTTCGTCGCGCCACAATTCTTGATTCTGGGCATAGCTCATCACCTCGGCCGCCGCCACTTTGCACAGCTCATGCGGCACATAGTGGAAGGGAAAGGTAAACTGCGCGGGCGGCTCAACGCCACTCACGTCATGCAAGAACCTATGCAGCTTGTCGTCCATAATCACGCCACAAAACTACAAAAAATATATATAAGTGTAAAGTTTTAAGTGTAAAGTTTTAAGTGAAGTCGCTGCCGCGGCTGTCTGTTGTTGTCAAAACGCTTCGCTAGCTCGGTTTTTTATAAAAACAGTTTTGTGTTAGCTGAAAAATTGTTATCTTTGTGGCACTAAACCGATCAACGAATAGTATTAACTTAACAATAAAAATATCAAGTATGAAGAGAGTTTTATCACTATTTTTACTGTTTTCGGTAGCTGTGGCGAGTTATGCGGCGACCGACTATGGTATTGCAGTAGCTGGCGTGAGAGTGACCAGCGACAATAAAAACAATATCACTGGCACTGGCATCAGCGGCAGCGTGAGCTACAATAGCTCCACAAACACCCTCACTCTCAATAATGCCACTATTGATGTGAGAAGTATGCCTGTGAATGCCATCTCCAACGACTACGGCGCACGTGCCAACTTTAAGATTAAACTTGTGGGCAACAACTACATTAAAGCAAACAAAAACGCTATTGTTATTAATATAAAAGAGTCACAAGGCTTCGAGCTATTCAGCAGCGGCGATGGCACTGGCACACTCACATGCGATGGCGCGTTATACCTTGATGCCCGTGACCACATGACCAACGACTACACGATGTCCACTATATGGAACTGCACGGTGCGTTTTGACGATATAATAAGTGAGGACTACGAGGAGTGCCTTACTATCAACAATGCCAATGTCACAACCGACTACCTGAACGTGGGCAGCGACCATAATGGGCAGAAGGGCCTTAAGCTTATTGACTGTTATTTGGCATATCCTGTCAATGGGGTTGTAGGAAATTACGGAACAATTATGGTTGATGGTGATTCCTGGGAGGACCATGTTGAGATAAAGCGCGGCGCTCGTCATGGTGATGTGAATGGTGACGGAGACATCACCGCTGCCGATGTCACTGCGCTCTACGACTGGCTGCTCAACAACGACAACACTCAACTCAAGTACGGCGACCAGAACGGTGACGGCGATATCACCGCTGCCGATGTCACAGAGGTCTATGATGTGTTGTTGGGGAATTATAATCCATATGGACATGAATGGGTGGATTTGGGCCTTCCCAGCGGCACGTTGTGGGCGACGATGAACATTGGTGCGAACTCTCCCGAGGACTACGGCGACTACTTCGCCTGGGGCGAGACCATGCCAAAGGACTATTATGACTGGAGTACATACAAGTGGTGCAACGGCAAATACAACATGATGACTAAATACTGCACCGACAGCAGCTATGGCTACAACGGCTTTACCGACAACAAGACAGAGCTTGACCTCGAGGACGATGCGGCTTGCTTCAACTGGGGTTATGGATGGCGCATTCCGTCGAAAGAGCAGATGCAGGAGCTGATTGACAACTGCTCCTCTCGGTGGACAACGATGAACGGCGTTTATGGCCGTCTGCTAACCGGCCCTAATGGTGCCACGATGTTCTTGCCTGCTGCGGGCAAGCGATGGAAGAGTGAGATCAATTACACAGGTACGCTCGGCAACTATTGGTCGCGCACGCTCTACTCCAGCAGCACAATAGAAGCCTACTACATTGTTTTTGACAATGTAGGGAACGTGGGTTGGGGTAACTACCGGAGTCGTGACTACGGTATGAGCGTACGTGCTGTGCGAGTTTCAAATAAATAGTTCATTCTTTTCGCACGAAACGTAAATAAAAGTCCGCACCGCTCAATGAGCCGAGTGCGGACTTTGTTGTTGTGAATATGTTTTTCTTGATGTTTGATATAACGGCATAGCGCGTATTAACGTATTAATAAACTATAAAAAGAATATATAGTATTATTTATTTGAAAACTATTTTGTAATTTTGCAGGTTGAGACCTCTCTATAATGCACAATGCATAATGCGTAATGCACAATGAAGGTCGTTTCGAAATTTGAACTGAAATTTTAAACAACTGAAATATCTGAATACTCTGATTTTTTAGAAATTGATTATCAAAAGATAGTGTTATTCATTATTTCAGATTTTTCAGAAAAATGCGATTAAGCGAGTTAAAGCCGAGCTCGATCGGGGCCTTACGAGCGTGAGCATTTTATTAAAAAATCAGTTGTTTTTTATTTTTGGCGCGGCTTCCTACAATTTGATATTAAATAGACAATTTATTAATGGCTCAAGAATTAGACATTCAAGATAAAAATCAGCAGGGTAGCGACTTTGGTGGCTACGAGAAACTTGTGACGCTCACACCTCGTGAGCACATCAGGTTGCGCCCGGGTATGTATATTGGCAAACTCGGCGACGGCTCGCAGAGCGATGACGGCATCTATGTGTTGATGAAGGAGGTGATCGACAACTCCATCGATGAGTTCAACACAGGCTTTGCCAAGCCCCGCATCGACATCACCGTCGAGGACGGTAAGGTCTCCATCCGCGACTACGGCCGTGGCATCCCCCTCGACCAGGTGAAAGACGCGTCGAGCAAGATGAACACTGGCGCTAAGTACGACACCAAGAACTACAAACGCTCAGTGGGCCTCAACGGTGTGGGTATCAAGGCTGTGAACGCCCTGTCGTCGCATTTCTTTATCCGCTCGGTGCGTGATGGCCAATGCTCGGCAGTGACCTATAAGGAAGGACTTGTCGAGAAAGAGACTGGCATCATCGCCGCAAACGCCGATGATGAGAACGGCACCGTAGTGGAGTTTGTTCCCGATGGCACCATCTTCAAGAACTACGAGTACCGTGAGGACATCATCGAGGTGATGGTCAAGAACTATTCGTTTCTCAATACAGGTCTGTCGCTCTACTACAACGGCAAGCGCTATCACTCGCGCAATGGCTTGAGCGACCTGGTAAACGAGAATATGACCAACGACCCGCTCTATCCGCTTATCCATTTCACCGACAATGACATTGAGGTCGTAATCACCCACGCGGCGCAGATGGGCGAGGAGTTCTACTCGTTTGTCAACGGTCAGCACACCACGCAGGGCGGCACTCACCAGAGCGCCTTCCGTGAGGCGCTGTCGCGCACCATCAAGGACTTCTACGGCAAGAACTTCGAGTATAGCGACATTCGCAACGGCATCGTCGCCGCTATCAGCATCAAGGTGGAGGAGCCGGTGTTTGAGTCTCAGACCAAGATTAAACTCGGCTCAAGCGTGATGTGGAAAGATGGCCCCACCATCTACAAGTTCATCAACGACTTCATCAAGAAGGAACTCGACAACTACCTGCACAAGACTCCCGCCACTGCCGACGTGATGCTCAAGAAGATTCAGGAGAACGAGAAGGAGCGCAAGGCGATTGCAGGCGTGACCAAGGTTACACGCGAGCGCATGAAGAAGGCAGCGTTGCACAACGACAAACTGCGTGACTGCCGCGTGCACTACAACGACAACCGCGGCGACCGTCGCGAGGAGACCTGCCTCTTTATCACCGAGGGACTCTCGGCGAGTGGTTCCATCACCAAGATTCGTGACGTGCAGACTCAGGCGGTGTTCTCGCTGCGAGGCAAGCCTCTCAACACCTTTGGGATTGCTCCGGCCTTAGTCTATAAGAACGAGGAGTTTGGACTGCTGCAAGCCGCTCTCAACATCGAGGACGGCATGGAGGGGCTGCGCTACAACAAGGTGATTATCGCCACCGATGCCGATGTCGATGGCATGCACATCCGATTGCTTCTGTTGACCTATTTCTTGCAGTTCTATCCTGAGCTGGTCAAGAGCGGCCACTTGTATATCTTGCAGACCCCGCTGTTCCGTGTTCTCAACCGCAAGGACGCCAAGCGCAAGAACCGCAGCGCGGGGCGTGAGGCCAAGAAGAACAAGGTGGAGACCTACTACTGCTACAGCGACGAGGAACGCATCGCCGCTATCAACAGGCTGGGCGACAATGCCGAGATAACACGATTTAAAGGTCTTGGAGAGATTTCGCCCGAGGAGTTTGTCGATTTCATCGGTCCCGAGATGCGCCTCGACCGTGTGCGCCTGCGCAAGGAGGATAACGTGAAGCAGCTGCTCACCTTCTTTATGGGCAAGAACACCATGGAGCGCCAGAACTTTATTATTGACAACCTAGTTATTGAAGACGATGAAGACATCACAGTGCACTAATGGCAAGAAGATTGCCATGTTTCAGGGTTCGTTCGACCCGTTCACTCGCGGCCATGAGTCGATAGTACGCAGGGCATTGCCTCTCTTTGATGAGATTGTGGTGGCGGTGGTGAGCAACATCGCCAAGAAGCCCTTTATGAGCCTCAACAACCGCCTTGAGTTCATTAAGCAGGTGTTTGCCGATGAGCCACGGGTGCGTGTGGTGGCGAGCGATGGTCTCACCGTTGATGTCGCCCGCGAGGTGGGCGCCACCTGCCTGCTGCGTGGCGTGCGCATGATTCAGGACTTCGAGAACGAGATGCACATGGCCGAGATAAACCGCCGCTTGAGTGGCATCGAGACTGTGCTGCTCTACACCCTGCCCGAGTTCAGCCACATCAGCTCGACCATCGTGCGTGAGCTCTACAACTATAATCAGCCAGTAAACGAGTATATTCCAGAGAATGCTAAAATCGAATTATTAGGTAAGTAATTACGAAACACACACACCTGACATGCAGACATTTGCTATAACATTAGTTTTATTCGTAGGTGTTGTCGCTCTCATGGGAGCGCAGTATGGCCGTGGCGGCTCGATGCAGAAACTGCTCAACGCACAGTATGCCATCAACAACTTCTACGTTGATACCGTGAACGAGGAGAAACTCATCGAGGAGGCCATCAAGGGCATGCTCGAGAGCCTCGACCCACACTCCAGTTATACCGACGCCAAGGAGACCAAAGAGCTTGAGGAACCCCTGCAGGGCGAGTTCAGCGGCATTGGCATCCAGTTCAACATGAAGCAAGACACGCTCTATGTGATTCAGACCACCGTTGGCGGACCATCAGAGAAGGTGGGCATCATGGCAGGCGACCGCATCATTAAGGTCAACGATACCATTATCGCCGGCGTGAAGATGAAAAACAGCGACATCATGAAGCGCCTGCGTGGCAAGAAGGGCACCAAGGTCACCGTGCAGGTTAAGCGCGGCAACAATCCTGAGCTTATCACCTTCCGCATCACCCGCGACAAAATTCCTCTATATAGCGTTGACGCCACCTACATGATTGATGACAAGACTGGATATATCCAAATCTCACGCTTTGGCGCCAAGACTCACGAGGAGATGGTAGAAGCCATCCAAAAACTCGAGAGGCAGGGCATGAAGCAGCTCATTATTGACTTGGGCGACAATGGCGGTGGCTACCTCAATGCCGCAATCGACATGTGCAACGAGTTCTTGCAGCGTCGTCAGCTCATAGTTTACACCCAGGGCACCAACTCGCCGCGTCAGGAAGGCAACGCCGACGGCTCAGGACGCTACAAAGACCTGAAGCTCGTGGTGCTTGTTGACCAGTTCTCGGCATCGGCAAGCGAGATTTTTGCCGGCGCTATGCAGGACTGGGACCGCGCTGTGATTGTGGGCCGCCGCACCTACGGCAAGGGCTTGGTGCAGCGTCCGTTCCGCTTCGACGATGGCTCGATGATGCGCCTCACTGTGGCTCGCTACTACACCCCCTCGGGCCGATGCATCCAGAAATCTTACACTAAGGGCGACAAGAAGAAGTATGACGAGGACCTGCTCGACCGTTCCAAGGAAGGCGAGTACTACCACCTCGACAGCATCCAGTTCAACGACTCGTTGAGCTACAAGACCTTGAAGAACAGCCGCACCATCTATGGCGGTGGCGGCATTATGCCCGACGTGTTTGTGCCACTCGACACCACCGAGAACAGCAAGTACTACCGCGACATGATGGCTAAGGGCATCATGAACCAGTTCTCGGTAGATTATGTCGATAAGCATCGCGCAGAGATTAAGAGCAAATACAAAGACATTTATGACTTTGACAAGGGTTTCTCTCTCACCGATGCCGACCTCAAGAACTTTATTGCGATGGGCGAGAAGGATAGCGTGAAGTTCAACGAGAAGGACTATGCTACCAGCAAGAAACTCTTCAAAGCCGTGCTCAAGGGCCTTATCGCGCGTGATGTGTATGCCGATCCTGGAGCTTACACCATCATCCTCAACCACCGCAACAAGGACGTGCAAGAAGCCCTGCGAGTAATCAACGATGACCGTCTCTTCAATTCACTGCTCACACGCGGTAACCCCGAGTATGACCGCTTAGCCCGTGAGCACAAAGAGAAGAAAAAGAAAAAATAACTGATAACTGACAACTGGTAACTGATAACTGACAACTAATATGGCCGGCATGGGACCTCCTGGCATGGGACCAGGAATGAGGGGCGGCGGTGGACGCCGCAACCAGGGGACAGTGAAAATGCCTCCTGGAGGATGGAAGACTGTGGCACGAATGTTTAAGATGCTGCTCAGCTCTTACAAGTGGTCGCTGCTGCTGGTGGCGGTGTGTATATTGGTGACTACAGCTACCACGCTTACTTCCACGCTCTTCACCCGCACCCTTATCGACGACTACATCGCTCCGCTGAGCGTTGCTGCCAATCCCGACTTTGGCCCTCTGGCAGTTACGCTCTTCAAACTCGCCGCTGTGTTGCTGGTAGGCGCAGGCTGCTCCTACCTCAACAGCCGACTGATGATTAACGTGAGTCAGGGCATGCTGCTCAAGTTGCGCGAAGGCCTCTTTGAGCACATGGAGACGCTGCCCATCAAGTTCTTTGACCAGAACTCGCATGGCGACGTGATGAGCGTTTATACCAACGATGTCGATTCCCTTCGCCAGATGGTGGGCAACAGCCTGCCCAACGTGTTCAGTTCGCTCATCACCATCGTTGCCACACTCACCAGCATGTTAGTCCTCTGCTGGCAGCTCACCTTGCTCACTATCGTCTTGACAGGAGTGATGGTATTCACCACCAGGTGGCTGGGTGGCTTGTCGGCGAAATATTTCCGCCGCCAGCAGAACGATATGGGAACCATGAACGGTTTTGTCGAGGAGATGCTCACTGGCCAAAAGGTGGTCAAGACCTTCTGCCACGAAGATGAGGCGATCGAGGAGTTTGAGCGGCTCAACGAGAACCTGCGCGACAGCGCCTGCAACGCCAACAAGATTGCCAATATCGTTATGCCTATCAACGGCAACCTCTCTAATCTCATCTATGTGATATGCGCTGCAGTGGGCGCTATGGTGTCGCTCGGTGGTGGAGGACTCACCGTGGGCACGCTGGTGTCGTTCCTCACGCTTATCAAGAACTTCACGCAGCCGGTATCGCAAATCAGCAATCAGGTCAACAGTGTGGTGGCATCGCTGGCAGGCGCCGAGCGCGTGTTCAGAATCATGGACGAGGCAAGCGAGGACGACGGCACGGCAACTGTGCATCTTGTCAATGTGGAGGCTAATGCCGATGGCACGCTGGTCGAGACTCCGCAAGTCACTCACCTGTGGGCTTGGAAAAAACCGGTGGCTGGCGGCTATGAATTGGTAAGGCAGCAGGGAGAGGTTGACTTCTCTCAGGTTGATTTCAGCTATGTTCCTGAGAAGCAGGTGCTCTTTGACATTGACCTTGACACCGATGCGGGGCAGAAGGTTGCTCTGGTGGGCGGCACAGGCGCCGGCAAGACTACTATCACCAACCTTATCAACCGTTTCTACGATATTCAGGATGGCGAAATTCTGTACGATAAAATTCCTATCACAACAATCTGCAAGCCTGACCTCAGGCGAAGTCTTGGAATGGTGCTGCAAGAGACTCATCTCTTCACTGGCACTGTGATGGACAACATTCGCTACGGACGGCTCGACGCTACCGATGAGGAGTGTATAGCGGCCGCGAAGCTGGTTCACGCCCACGACTTCATCTCGCGTCTGGCGCAGGGTTACAACACCATGCTTAATGCCGATGGCGGCAACCTCTCGCAGGGTGAGCGACAACTCATCGCCATTGCGCGCGCGGCAGTCGCCAACCCGCCCGCTCTTATCCTCGATGAGGCGACGAGCAACATCGACACACGCACCGAGCGCCTTATCCAGCAAGGTATGGACTCATTGATGAATGGCCGTTCCACTTTCGTCATCGCTCACCGCTTAAGCACCGTGCGCAACTCCGACATCATTGTTGTGATGGAGCGTGGGCGCATCATCGAACAGGGCACCCACGATGAGCTTATCGCTCAAAAAGGCCGCTACTATCAGTTGTATACTGGCCACGGAATCACCGATTGAGCTCAACAAAAAAACAAAAAAAATGAACTCTCAGGACATGCCCCAAGAGTTCATTTTTTTATGTAAAACGTATTGTCTTTTAATTTGAATTCCTTATCGCCTGATTCCTCTCTCGCGGAGTGCCTGATGATATTTTGCGGCGTAGGCTTCGTGCTGGTCGAAGGTCTCGGCGAAGTTGTGGTAGCCCGAGAAATCTTCCTTGGCGCACATGTAGATGTAGTTGTGCTGCGGAGCATCGAGCACGGCATCGATCGACGACTTCTCAGGGAGGCAGATGGGGCCTGGGGGAAGTCCGAACACATAGTAGGTGTTCCAGGGCGACTGCACGCTGCAGTCCTCATAGGTGATGCGGCGCAGGGCGAAATTCTTGAGGGCAAACTTCACCGTTGGGTCGGCCTGCAGTTTCATGTGCTTTTTCAGGCGATTCATATACAGGCGTGCCACCATGCCTTTCTCGTCGGCCTTGTTGGTCTCTCCTTCAACGATAGATGCTAATGTGACGACATCGTTGGGCGACAGGCCCAGTTTCTTGGCTTTTTCCTTGCGCTCATCGTTCCAGAACTGGTCATTGAATTTTTTCATGTGCTTGACAAGTTTTGCTGGCTCCACATCCCACAGGAACTGATAGGTGTCGGCAAGGAAAAGTCCAGTTATGTTGTCGGGCGTCATTCCTGCGCTATCGCACAGATCCTTGTCGTTAAAAGCGGCAAGAAACTCTTCTTTGGAATGCATCAGGTTCTTTGCTAGGCGAGCGGCTAGGTCTTCCTTAGTGCGCAGGTTGTTGATGGTGACTTTCACCTCATTGGCGGCGCCACTTCTTAAATGTCTCGCAACACTGAGGGCGCTCTCACCCTTCGTGATTTTGAAGGCGCCCTGACGCTTGCTCAGGTCGGCATGAGTGTACTCGAGCAGCGAAACCACCTTGTCGGCAAACTGGTCGCTAGTGTTTCGTGCAAGAGAGTCTTTGATGGCCTCCATGCTGGTGCCTTTGCGTATGAGCAACGTGGCATCTTTGTCGCTTTTGGTGGTCATGTATGGCGCCAAAAATATCGCACCAATTGCTGCAAGCGCCACAAGTGCTACCACGCCACCAGTCAGCCATTTTTTCCACGCGGGTTTCTTGGCCGATTTTTTATTAGATGTTCGTGCTCTCGATGTCGTTTTTTTCTTGTTATCTGCCATTATTTTGTGAATGAAAAGTTCAGATGTTATTGATTAGCACCGCAAAGGTAGTAAAAAGTTGTCAGATTTTGTTCACGGCGTTCAAAATTTGTAAGATAAAAAAGTGTGACCTTCTCAAGAAGGCCACACTTAATGTGATGTGTTATAGTTAATTACTTAACAATCTTAGATGTTGTGGTAGTGCCGTCGGCGTGGCGGGTAACAACGATGTTCACGCCATTGAATGGACGGTCGCTAACGCGGCCCATAGCGTCTACGTACTGAACCGATACTACGCTGCTGGTGTTGATTTCGCTGATACCAGTAGGAGTCTTGGTAACAACCATCACGAGAGGCTCGCTGATGCCACGACCAGCTGCTTCTTTAACGGTGATTTCGTAGCAGCCAGCATCAGTAACGCGGAAGTTTGCGCCATCTACGAGTGCAATCTCACCTTCGAGCAAGTCATCATTGATTTCGAAGTAGCCAACGCCATTGTCATCTTGGCCACCGAACCAAATCCACTCGCCTTCTTCCTCTGCAGGAGTAATAACTTTGAACTCAGCATTAGCTTCAAGCTCAACACTGCCTGCAAACTCAGTGCCCTCATCGTTAGCCTCGAGCTCGATCATGCCATCTTCCTGGCTCCAGCCATTGAAGGTGCCAACTACGTAAAGCTTCTCGATTTCGGGCTCAACTGGAGTCTCTTCCTTAGTGTAGATAAGAGTCATCTTAGGCAGGAACTGAGCCATTTGGTTATAGCCACCAGTCTCGGCCCATTGAACGTAAGCGGTGTTGGTCTCTTGGTTAACACCATAGAACCAGGTGCGAGTCCAGCTACCCTTAACAGCTACAAGAGTTTGAATTGCCAGGTTGCCACCCTCATAGGTGAATGGCTCATCAAATTCAAATTCCAAATCAGTTTGGCCATTGGTAAGTGTAAGGCTTGCAACAGTAGTAAGGTCAGTAATCAGGTTGCTTGGAACAGCGATTGCGCTCTCAGCTTCAAAGGCAGTCTCCTCAGTTCCCTTAAGGGCGAGTTCGATGGTTGGAGCACCAACAGTTATTGCGCCTGTAGGATAGAACTTCACGCCAAGAATCTTGGCACCAGCAGCTTCGCTCAACATTTCGGCGGGATAGAGCATCTGTACGAATGTGCCCTGAGTGTCGCAATAGTAGCCATAGATTGGTGCATATTGACCCTGGTTCTCACCGTCGCACACTGTCAACTCATACTCGTTGACGCACTTGCCGCTCAAGGCAACAGTGAATGTTCCAGCCTCGCCACAATTGATAGTCATTGTGCCCTCATACTCGTCGAAGGCAGTAGGAGCAAAGGTAACAGGAATCTCTACTGTCTCACCACTTGCAAGCTCAGCAGCTTCATAAGTAGTGCTGAATGGAGCCTCAAGGCCGCTGATTGCGGGAGTAAAGGCGTTGGTGCCCTTATTCTTCAGAGTCACTTTCATCACAGCCTCGGTGTCTTTGGCAACTTTACCAAAGTCAAGCTCATTAACATTTACCGTAGCGTTGTACTCTTGAAGTGGAGCTGGTGTATAAGTGAATGTGGTTGTGGGCAGGAAGTTGTAGGTAGTAGTCCTACTCATAGAGATTTTCTCACCCTCGCTTACACCATAGAAGTTGTTGCTCTTCCAACCTGCAGCTGTAGTAACCAAGCATTCAAATACCAAGTTTCCACCCTCATAAACGAAAGGTGTGTCAAATACGTATTCAACTTCGGTAACACCGCTTTCGGCAGATACTGCTTCGGGTTTTACTACTGTGAGGCCAGTGATTGGAGTTGCACTCTCATAAACTGATTGGGTAGTTGTGCCCATCGAAAGTTGGCATACGGCATCAGGAACTTCGGTGAAAGATCCGCTAACATAAAACTTGATAGCAGTAATTGTTCCACCTTCCATGTCTTCGATCTTAGAAGCATTGTAGATTACTTGAGTAGTGGTTCCTTCAGAGTCCCAATACATCATGTTCAAGGGGACAGTCGAACTGGTGTTGACTCCACCTTCAGCAACGGTAAGGGTTGCGGGCTCTTGTGCGCCAAGAGCAAAAGCGCTGACAACTAATACTGCCAGAGAAAGTAAAAATTTCTTCATTTTGTAATTACAGTTTAAAAAGTTAATAATATAAGAAGTTGTCTTCTTTGAGTTCACACATGCAAAGGTACAACAATTATTCTAATAAAAAAATAATTGTTTGTGATCGTAAGTAATTGTCTGAAAATATTAATCGCGGTTGTAATGCGGCATGTCGTTGGGGATGACCATTGAGATTTCCACCATGCCTTGCACTTTGCCATCGACGCGCCAGGGAGTTTGGTAAATCATCTTGCGCTGACCGTTTTTGGTTATTGTGTAGGCGTTGATGGTGTCGCTTTCCATCATGTGGCGTATCATCGCCTGAGAGCGCTCCTTGTGGCAGGGAAAGAGGTTTTGCCCCACCATCGACTTGCCGCCTTTGTTGAATGTCTCGCGTGATTTCTCGTTCATGTAAATCACTTTACCCTCGGTGTCACACACCGTCACTGCGCAATGCAGTCCTTCGGCCCAATCCATAATTTTGAGTTTTTGTAGGGAGGTTGTTGCAAAAATGAAAAACAACTGATTGTTTAATAAAATGCTCACGCTCGTAAGGCCCCGATTGAGCTCGGCTTTAACTCGCTTAATCGCATTTTTCTGAAAAATCTGAAATAATTAAAAAAGTAATATTTTGAAAATCAATTATGTGCAAAATCAGAACATTCAGATAATTCAGTTGTTTATATATTATGAGTGGAATTTTGCAGTAGCCTCGAAATTATTATTTTTGTTTGCAATGATCAATCAGTGCTTTGAAGTAGCTCACGCCCTCGTAAAGCTGCATGAAGTCGTTAGCGTCGGGGTCGCCGGCGAGGTGCTTGCGCACGGCTTCCTCGGGGTGGAACTGCACGCCCAGGGCAAACGATTTGTCCTTTCGCTCAATGGCCTCGATGATGTCCTGCCCCTGCGATGTGGTGATGGCTGTGACTTTCAGTTCGGTGCCATCCACGTTGCCCACCACTTGATGATGCCAAGAGGGCACATTCTTGATTTCGTCGCTCAGCACAATGGCGTGCAGCAGTGATGAGCGGTCGGTGACCTGCACGTCGTGAGGGGTGTAGTGGCGCTTGCCGTTGGCATCACGCAATGATCGGTGCAGATTGTTGTATTCCACACCCTGCGATGCATAGAAAGTGCCTAGGTCCTGAATCATCGTAGCCCCTGAGACAACGCCAAGCATCTGCATGCCTCGACACAGACAGAGCACAGGAATATCGTGGTCGAGGCAGTAGGCCATCGTGAGATATTCCGACACATCGCGCGTGGCATTGCAGTCGTCGCCCGCTATGCCATGCCACGGCTGAGGCTCACGGAATAGGGTAGAGCTGATGTCATTTCCGCCAAGGAACACAACAGCGTCGATACCCTTCATAAGCGAGTCGATGGCGGTGCCGCGATAGGTGTTGCGCTTAACCATGTCGGCATACTGCTGAAGCAGCACGCCATCGCTGTCAAGATATTTGCTTTGAAGCGCTGTGTCGTCATAGTCAAAGTCAACAGGGCGCATCTGAGGCAAGATAACCGCCTCGCCACCCGCAAGTTCAACCGACCAAACCACACGCTCGTAGGCCTTCTCGTTAGGCTGCCAAGCCAGTCCCACACGCACCACGTCCTCGGCATTGGTCACGCCGCTAATGCAAAGTAACATTACCGTGGTAATTGTTTTTATAAATAAGATATTTTTCATTGTTTTCAAAGTATGGTAATGGTCGTTACGGTAATCGCCATTACTATTTTGCAAAGTTAGTGAAAAAATGCTATCCAGCAACTCTTGTGGCGTTTTTTTGATGTTGTTTCAATGATTGCATACTTGTTTCGGAAATTAGTATTATCTTTGTAGCACAAAACAGCTAGAGATGACTAACTGCTAATAACTATCAACGATAATTATCTATAAATCATTAAATAATCATGCTTATGAAGAAATTTACTCTTTTTTTAGTTTCAGCCTTTTTATGCCTTAATGCTGGCGCTCAAGAGCTTACTGCGGCTTTTGGGGCAAGCGAGGCTATGGTGCCCTATTATGAGGTGGGGTGGGACAGCCAAACCGAGTTCAACACCTGGACTTACACTAGCACAAGTTCATCAACATGGCATCTTGGCAATCCCAACCAGTCATTCTCGACCATCGACAGCAACAGCCAGTCGTCGATGATTTTGAGCTATGCCAATGGTCAATATGAGGTGGCAACCTCGCCTGCTATTGAGATTCGCGACAATAGCCAACTTGAGTTCTACTGCTACTCCAGCGGCATTTACTTAGTGTGGGGAGCATGGAAACTCTATGCCATTGTTGATGGCGGGTCTACGCTGCTTATTGACCAGTTCATTTGGGCTCAAGACAATGGTTATGAAGGCCCTAGCTGGGAAAGGTTTACCGTTGACCTCACCGCCTATGCTGGCAAGAGCGTGCAGTTCTCGTTTGTCTATGAGGGCGACTATGGCGAGGACGAGGCTATCGACGGCTTTAAGATTAAGGAGGCCAACAGTGGCGATGACGCTACCATCAACATCAAGGAGGGTGAGAGCGTGCATTTCATTGACATGAGCACTGGCAACATCTCTAGTTGGAATTGGACCTTCGAGGGCGGCACACCCGCCACAAGCACTGAGCAGAACCCTGTGGTGACTTACGACAAGGCTGGCTCTTACTCTGTGACTCTTACTGTGGGCGACGGCAACACAACAGCCACTGCCACACGCGAGGCCTATGTGAACGTGAGCGGTGAGGCACCAGCCGCCAATATCGGTCTGCCCGATGGCGCTTATCAGTCGCCTTGGGTATATATGTTTGTACCAGTGAATGTGCCTCTGACTTTCAAGGACGCTTCCTCGGGCAACCCCTTGCAATGGGCATGGACCTTCCAGGGCACCGACATTACCACTAGCGATGAGCAGAACCCAACTGTCACCTACCTTGAAGAAGGCAACTACGGCATCCGTCTCGAGGTTGTCAACGATATGGGCACAAGTGTGTTTGAGACTGTTGACGACGCTATCCAGGCTGGCGGTGAGCAGGAAATCTGGAACATCGCACCTGAGGAGAACAGCAACTTGACGATGATGGAGATGGGATGGTATGGCAACTATGCCGGCACCAACTGGCTTGGGATGGGTGAGTTTGCCGAGCATTTCGCCGCTCCACTTGCCGACGCCACTATCAGCAAGGTGAATATCTACTTTGGCAAGACAACTGCCGTCTCGACCGATGCCGACATCGTTGTGTCGATTGCTGCCGCAGGCGATGATGGCATGCCTGGCGAGATTCTGGGCTCTACCAGCGTTAAGGCTGGAGACTTGGCATTTGACCCAACAACTGTCAACGCTACCGAGTTTATCTTTGACACACCAGTTAGCGTTCAGGCTGGCACCGAGTTCTTCGCTGTGGTAGGACCATTCCCCAACAATGATGGTGACGACATCGCAATCTTGCTGTGCCGCCGCGGCGCGGGTGAGAAGTGTACTGGTTATCATTTTGTCTATGACGAGGATAGCAACTACAACTATCTCGAGACTGGTACTTGGTATCAAAACAATGACGATCCTCTCTCGTTGGCAGTTGCTCCAGTTCTCAAATACGCTGAGCCAACCGCCATCGGCACTGTTGCCGGCGACAAGCAGGCAGTGTCGCGCACTTATTATAACTTGGCCGGCATGGCAAGCGACAAGCCCTTCGATGGCATCAACATTGTGGTGACTCGCTATAGCGACGGCTCACAATCGGCGACGAAGGTGATGCATTGATAAATAAACGCTTTCAAGGTGTGTCAAAATCACAATTTTGGCACACCTTTTTCTTTTTCTTGAAAAAGATTTGCTCAAGTCGCTATTTTTTGCGAAATTTGCTGAATAATAATCAAATTAGAAAAATGCTATGAAACGAAGAGCCTTGTTATTGCTTTTTCTTGTATCGATAATGGCTTCGGTCGCCGCCCAGGAGTTGCTCACGTTTGACAGACAGCACTTTCTCGGATGGATTTACACTCGAAGCGATGTGGAAATAAATAATGCCAATATAGGCAACAACAAGATTGCCCTCTATCACTATGGCGATGAGGACTACACACTGGTTTCGCCTATGGTGGAAGCCACAGGAGTCAATAATATCGTCGTAAAAGTAACGGCAAAATCAATAATATTGCAGGATGATGAATATGTCTATAACCCCACAAAAGGTTCGCCCACAGTGGAGCTACTCGACGAGAATGAATCTGTGATTAAGTCGTTTAAATACTATTTCACCACTACCGAGGTTGACCGCTATTTTGAGGTGAACTTTAATATCAGCGACATTGCCGACCGCAAGTTCAAGCTTAGACTTGCTTGCTGGAATGCTGATTTGAGCTCGGCATTGGCAATTAGAAAGGTTGTTGTTGAAGGTTGCGCGCTTGAAGGCGATGTCAATGGCGATGGTGTGGTTACCAGTGCCGATGTCACTGTCCTTTACGACTATCTGCTTAATGGCGATGACAGTAGCATTGTGAATGGCGATGTCGATGCCGATGGAGTCATTACCAGCGCCGACGTGACAGCAGTATATTCTATTCTGCTGGGAGAGAGTTAGTAGTCAATCTCTTTATGTCATATAAGGCTGTCTCAAAACACAGATTTTAATATAAACAACTGAATTATCTGAATTTTCTGATTTTTCAAATCCTGATTCACAGAATTATACTTTCTGCAAATAATCAGATTTATCAGAAAAATCAGTTGTTTTTTTATTATGACACACCCTCTTTTATTTGTTTGGACTAGAATTGAGTTCCTGCAGCAGGGCTGGGGCGAGGGCTGGGTTTGATGCCAGAATGCTCCAGTTGCGGTCGGGGCGGAATCGCTCGGCGTAGGCTCCTGCCTCGTGTGCGATTAACATTGCTGCGCACACATCCCATTCGTTGAGATTCATCTCCCAGTAGGCGTCGAGAAATCCTGCCGCCACATAGCAGATATCGAGTGCTGCCGAGCCTAGTCGCCGCAACCCTCTCACCACTGGCATGATGCGCTTGAAGTTGTCGAGATTATTATCGGGATTTACAGCTTTGTCGTAGGGGAAGCCCGTGGCGACAACGGCCTTGGTAAGGGCGGGAGTCTCGCTGGGCGTGATGGGCTCACCGTTGAGAGTGGCTCCGCCGCCTTTCACGGCTGTAAATAGCTCTCCCAGCCGTGGTGCATATACCACACCAGCCACCGCCTCGCCATGGTGCTTGATGCCTATCGACACGTTGAACCAAGGCAGCCCAGCGCTATAGTTGGTGGTTCCGTCAAGTGGGTCGATTACCCATTCCCAGTCATGATTGCCACGCAAAGATAATCCCGACTCCTCGGTAAGAATCGAGTGGTCGGGATAAAGCTCGTTAATGAAATCAACAATCGCTCGCTCGCTGGCTTTGTCGGCGGTGGTCACCACGTCAAAGTCGTTTTGCTTGGTGGCGATATTCAACTCTTTAGACCTGAAGAGCCTAAGCTGAATTTCCCCTGCCTTTTTCGCCATTTCTACAGCGTGGCACAGGATTTCGTGATAGTTGCTCATGCCTGATGATAGGTCACTTCTTAGGTTCTGGTTTGCGGATAGGAATCTGTCTCTTGAACACCTCTTTGAAGGTGATCAGAGTCTCGGTGCGGCCCAGTCCTAATTGCAGGAACTTGTCGTGAATGAGCTTGAGCAGGTGATCGTTGTTGTGAGCATAGAGTTTTACAAACATGTCGTACTTGCCAGTGGTGAAGTAGCATTCTACTACCTCGGGCAGTTCTCTAAGATGCTCAACTACGCTCTCAAACTTAGAAGAGTCGTTAAGGAAAATGCCTACATAGGCACAAGTTTCGTATCCCACTAACACTGGATTGATTAGTGAAATAGACCCGCTGATAACACCCATTGAATTGAGTTTTTGAATTCTTTGGTGTATAGCAGCTCCCGAGACGTTACACTCTCGGGCAATTTCAAGATAAGGTTTACGAGCGTCGCTCGATAACATGTTCAGGATTCTGTAGTCGAGATCGTCAAGTTTTGGTGTTGCCATAGTCTCTAGGGTATTTAAAATTATTGTTTAATTAGTTATCTATTAGGTTGATAATAGGAGGAAACACTATCTTTAAAGGTAGTTAGCACTTAAAACCACTTGCAAATATAAGAAAAAAATCTCAAATTCCTAATAATTTGTAATATTTTTTTACCTTTAGTCCTACATTTTTTTGTTTTTCGTTATAAACAGGGGAAATAATAACGATTATTGAGACTATTTTGTGTGAGATAATATGCTTTATAGAAAACAATCAAGGGCGTGCCCTGCGTGTGGCGCGCCCTTGACTAGTTTCAACTTAAATTTTTATATTAAAGTTGAAATGTGAGTCGTTTGGAGGATTAGTTTCCCAAAAGGATGTCGTAAACAGCGGTGATGTCGGCAGCGGTGATGTCGCCGTCACCGTTCACGTCGGCAGTGTCAAAATAGGTCATGTCTCCATCGAGCAGATAGTTGTAGAGCTCAGTGATGTCGGAGGCAGTTACTGTGCCATCGCCGTTAACATCGCCATAAACAGCACTTTGTAGATTGAGGATATACTGGCAGTTGTAGGTCTGCTTATAAGCATTCCAAACATCATACATCTGCTGTGTGTAAACAGTCACAACAAAGTTCTTGTCTGCAGGCAATGAATTTGGACTTAAGGTCATGGTGCCATTACATTTAACATCCATTTCATCCATGTGTTGACCAGCATTAAGAAGACAGCCTTCAGGAAGAGTATAGTCGTTATTGAGGTTGAAACCAACGACATGAAGCTCATTATAGTCTATGAACTGGTTCTCGAGCAGTTGCACATCGCCAAGATACAATCGCTTGATATTGTCTTGAGCGGTCATCGACTGACCTGCCATCTCCTGTGTCACACGCATGAACATTGGCTCCCAGTAATTTGGGTCATTGATATCTTCGGCAGCAAAAGAAGCTGGTTTCGAGGGATCAATAGGCTCAATAGTAAGCTGGAATTGTGGACCGTGATCTTCCTCCCACTCATAAGTGTTAAGAGTGAACTTGTAGTTACCTGAGGCCTTCACTCCAACAAATTCAATATAATTGTCGGTTATGACTGGCTCTAGTAATTCAATATTACCACCACCACCAGGAACGGTGTAGAGCAGTTTGCCTGCGAGGTTGTAAACACCGCCGGCTACATAGGCGAGGTCTGAAGTCTGTGTTGTGCCGTTGTTGAAGATGATGCCCGTTGGGCTGTCGCCATCTACGATGTCAGGACCAATCCACTGATAAACAGGATTGCCGTCGGTGGTGTTGCCAATCAAAGTGATTGGGTCGCCAGGCCATGTGCCAGAGGTGGTGAAGTTGGTGCCTGTAGCTGAGTTCCATGCCCACACGTTGCACTTGGTCCATGTTTTTGGAGCGATGAAATATGCAAATTCCTTACCTGCCACATAAACTACAGTGCTTGGAAGAGTGTTGATGTCGAAGCCAGTTGGAGTGATATAAGTGCTAGTAACATCTGTAAATTCACCTTCTTCAGGGTCGAAGACATAGAATGCTGTCTCTGTCACACCCATGATATTGTCGGTCTGAATAGCTCCAGTACCTTCCTCGTCCAAACCACCATCATTGAAGATGATGTTGATAGCATCCTCCTCAAAAGTTTGGGTTAACCATACCAGACCATCAACGGTGACGTAGGTTTGGGCCTCATCCATCTGGGTGCCAGGCCATGCGCCATTGAGTGCTGTGCCAGCGCCGTTCCAAGCATAGAGGAATGGAGCGTCACCAGTAGTGGTGCGCACATTAATCGTAACAGTGGCGTTAGCTGCTATAGCTACGCAAAAGAGAGCAATAAGTAAAGTAGTGATTTTCTTCATTTAGTGAATACAAATTATAGGGTTAATAATTCAGTTGATTATGACGTGACTTGCAAAAATAGTAAAAAGTGAGCGAAAAGTGCAAATTTTCACTCAATTTTTTTCTAATTGCCTAAAATTATGCTGTAAACAGTTGTGACATAGGCGGCGGTGACTGCTCCATCGCCATTGACATCGGCATTGAAGTAGTAAGGGCTGTCGTTGCCCAGCAGCACGTTGTAAATCTCGGTGATATCAGCACTTGTCACTGTGCCGTCAAGGTTCACATCGCCAATGACAAAGGTGACGATGCCGGTTTGGTTGTAGAAGGAGCCATTGACGAAGGCGAAGTCGGCAGTCTGTGGACTGCCATGGTTGCTGAAGATGATGCCTGTGGGTATGTTGTCGCCCACATAGCCGCCATCCCACTCCCAGATGTCAAGACCATTGTAGAGCTTGCTTCCCACGAGGTTGCAGGCCGCTCCAGGCCAGGTGCCGCCAGTGTAGTTCTGGTTTCCATGCTGTGCGTCCCATGCCCAACAGTAGATGGTGTTGGTCCAAGTGGCAGGAGCGAAGAAGAATGCATGCAGTTTTTGAGCCTGACTCGAGCGGATTTTGTAGGTGCGGATTATGGTGTTCTTCACTTCGCCGTTATGCAGCACGCCAGCGCGCAGAGTTGTTGTCTGAGTAAAGGTTAGTGTTAAGCTGCCAGTGGCGCGTGGACTAGAGGCGGTGGGTGCTGTACCGTCGGTAGTATAGACAATGGTGGCGTTAGTAAACGACGAGGTTACAGTAACTGTCACTTGGTCGATATACTCGCCGCTCTCCTTATCGACAATCAGTGTTGCCACGCTTGGATCGATGGGTTCCTGCTCGGTGATGGTGTGGTCATACACACCATCAATATAGTATCCGTGGTTCACAAATTGCAGGTTGGCGGTCTGGTTGCTGCCGCTCTGGCTGAAGATGAGGCTGGTGGGCATATTTGTGGCAGGGAACTCGCCGTCGTATGTCCACTTGTAGATGACACGTGTGCCGTCTTCGGTCTTGCCCATCAACTTGGCATTCTGGCCTGGCCAACTGCCGCCAGTGAAATTGGTGCTGCTGTTCCACACCCAGCAGGTGACAGTAGTGGGAGTGGCGGTCTCGTAGAAGACGCTAAGCTCGTCATCACTGATGGTGGGAGTGTAAATCGCCAAGCTGTCGATATCTACCGTGCCGCCGCTGCTTCCACCGCTAACATATACAGTATTTGGATCGCCCTCTTCCTCTGTGCCGTCGTAAGCGAGCAGGGTAGGAGTGACCTTGTTGGTGGCATAGAGGTAAGGACCTTCCTCACCAATCTTGCCTGGGCCATTGAGCACATAGATGCGCATGTTGCCCTTGCCGCTGAACGATGGTGTTGTCAAGGTGCCGTTGGTCACGGTAATGGTGTTGCCGGTGATGACATCGGTATAGGTGCCATTGAGCACATTGCTGAATGTGGCGCTGGCGTTTAGGGCTATGAGCGCATAGCTGTCGATGTCGCCACTGGTGTAGCGGCGCTTGAAGGCGTAACCGCCACTCGACGAGCAGCCGCTTTTGCTGTACTGGCCCTTGCGTAGGGCAGGTACTGCAGCGCGTATTTTGTTCAAGCGCTGCAGGTGTTTAACCAGCGGTCGGCTCAGTGTCGCAGCCACGTTACCAGTAGCATCACTGTACTCGCCAAAGTCGGTGGTGGTTACATCTCCCTTGAGGTAGCCGCCATAGTAGGCGCGGCCGCTGTTTTTGAGGGTGATGTTGGTTCCCTCATCTATGCGCACGCCCTTGCGGAACTCTATCTCTCCACCCTGGAATAGGCAGGGGATGCCGCGCATGGTGAACATGAGCGAAAGATTCTCGGCCCACTGGTCGGTGCCGCCATTGAAGCGGTTGAAACTGTCGGGACCATAGTCATGGCTTTCCACATAGTTGACGTTGAATGTGGCATCGTTATAGAGATTGTCCTTGTCGAGCACGCCCCACACACGGCCAGCGCTTTGGAAATTCCAGTGCACAGTAAAGTCAATGACGTTTAGCCCACTTGCTTGGCTGTAATCTGGAGTGTGGTAGTTATTTCCGTCAAGCAGCGCGTTCTGGCTGTGAGGCTGAGCGCTCTCGCTCAGGTTGGCGTTGTGCTCGTCGAGGCACAGTTTCTGGTTGTCGAGGGTGGCGGGGTCGGTACTCTCAAACACCGCCACGCTGTTCCAGTAATCAGGGTTGTTATTCCATTGGTTGAGCAATGCAGGGTCGCTTTGCCAGGTGTAGAAATAGGGCGATAGCGAAGGCTGTCCGCGGTAGGTAACGTCGTTGAAACGCGCGCATACCTCGGCAAACATATAGAATGGACATTCGTTTAATCTCTTGCTCTTGTACTGCTCACCTAGTGCTTTGAAGGCTGGTACGAAAGCGGCATTGAACGACAGTCGCGAGATGTGCCCGCCAGTGTCGATGCGGAAGCCGTCAACGCCCATCTTGATGAATTCGCCGTAGCAGTTGATGAGGTAGTTGTAGGTCTGTGGATTCTCGGTGTTGAGATCCACGCAGTCGCCTGCAATCTGTGCCCACCAGCGGTTGGGTTCGTCCCAGTTGAAATTGCCGTAGTGATGCCACAGGTTGTGATTGTCGTGGTTGATGCCATCGGTATTTTTCATCTTCGTGAGGCGGTCGCTGTACTGCGCGCTGCCACCCAGGTTGCTGTAGTTGTCCTGCAGCTTGCCGCCCTGCGAGATTGTCCAGGGCACCATGCACTGGCTCATGTCGCTCTGCGGAACGCTATAGTCGCGGTTGAAGAGTTTGCAGAGGTTTTCTTCGCCAAAGTTGCCAGTGTGGTTAATCACGATATCAAGAATAACTTTCATGCCTCTTGAGTGTGCGGCGTCGATGAGGTCCTGGAACTTCACGTCTTCGCTCTCAAGACGGCGGTCCACCTGACTCATGTCCAAGGCGTGGTAGCCGTGGTAGTCATATCCCGAAGCGTTCTGCACTACTGGCGTGATCCAAATTGCTGTGAATCCAAGCGCCTTGATGTAGTCGAGTTTCTCGATAAGTCCTTTGAAGTCGCCGCGCCACTCCGGGTCTTGGTTGGCGACGTTGCCAGCCATGTTTCCGTCCCAGCAGTAGGTGTTATTGCCGGCGTCACCATCATAGAAGCGAGTTGTCATGGCAAAATAGATGGTCTCGTCGCGGAAATCGGTGCGCCCGCCCACAAAAGTGGTCGAGGACCAGCCAGCTACAGCTACAATTGCCATCACAGCCAAGCATATTAGTCGTGAAAGTTGAGGTTTATGTCTCATAAATGCAAAATTAATTTATTCTGTAGCAAAATTATAAATTTTTGTGATAAAATGAAATGGGAGAAGCGCGTGTAACATAAAAATAAAATGCAAACGTTTGCGGAACACTCTCAAAAAACATTGCAACACACTTGTTGCCGACATAAAATTGCAAATAAAATGCTGATTTTTGTTTTTTTATTAGGATAGTATTAAATTTTATTATATCTTTGCAAAAAAAGAAAAAGTGTAAAAATATAACTTAGAATTACATCCTTAAAACAGACAAACAATGAAGAATAAAAAAGAACGCTTACAGCTTATTGTAAATTTGATTAAGAAACATTGTATTGGAAGCCAAAATGAATTAGCAGAAATGCTTGAGAAGAATGGTTGCAAAGTGACTCAGGCAACCCTGTCGCGTGACTTAAAGGCGATGAAAATCACTAAGGTAGCAACCAACGATGGAGGGTACATGTATATCATTCCCGACAATAACGACCTCCAGGACCAGTTGCTGATGAGTGGACGCAACAGTCTTACTGTGCAGCAACAAGTGGGATTTATGTCGATAGCCTTCTCAGGGCACATGGCAGTGATTAAGACACGCAACGGATATGCTGCAGGTCTTGCCTACGACATTGACATGAGTCGCTCCGAAGAGGTGCTGGGAACAATTGCGGGTGCCGACACAGTGTTTGCTATTATGCGTGAGGACGTCTCGCATGAAGATGCACTGAAGTTCTTCTCAAGATTTGTTCCTCTTGACAAGATACAAATTAAATAACATATAATATTCAACCATTTAAGATACTATGATAGACATAGGAATAACAGGTGGCGAGACGATAATAGCCGGTGAACTGGTGCGGCTTTTAATTAATCATCCCGATGCTAGCGTGAAATGGGTGAGCAGTCACACCGAGCATGGCAAGTTGGCAAGAGTTCATAAAGGACTGATAGGCGAATGTGACCTTGAGTTCAGCGAGCCAGTTGTCGATGATGTGGAATTGATATTCAACTGCGACCCGTTCGACAGTCCGCTATGCGACGATGCTATCGCAAACAATGACAAGCTGCGTGTGATAGAATTGTCGCGCAGTTATGGCTTTGTCGATGGCGGAGGCATGTATGGCTTGTGCGAGATAAACCGCAAGTTTATGGTTCACGACTGTTATGGCTATGTGCTCATACCCTCGGCCGAGGCTATGGCAGTGCTGCTGGCACTGGTGCCGTTGGCAAATAACCATCTGCTTAAAAGTGATATTGACATAACTGTCAATTTCAATAACTGCTTCAACAACGACATCAATGTCAATTCTATCAAGCAAGAAATCAAGGCTGTGATTAGGGCCTTCGACAGCGACTTTGCTGGAGCAGTGAACATCAAGCAAGAGGCTGGCACTACAACGCGTGGCTTGAAGGCCAATATTGAGGTGTCGGCACAAGCCGATATCGACAGCATCAAAGACTTGTACAATGAGTACTACGATGATCATAACTTCACTTTTGTTGTAAACCAGCAGGTGGAAGAATCCGACGTGACCAACACCAACAAATGCCTGCTTAACTTTGCTGTTGAAGATGACAAGTTGCACATAACATCGGTCATTGACGCTCTGCTCAAAGGCTCGGCAGGCAATGCCGTGCATGTTATGAACCTGCTCTTCGGCCTCCACGAGAAAGCCGGTCTAGCACTCAAAGCGCAAGTGTTTTAATGGTTAAGAGGAGAGAGGGAAGAGTTTCCGATTTCCAATTAACAAAGAACTGAGAATTATCAACTATAAACTATAAACCATGTCAGTAAACAAAGTTATTCTTTTAGGAAATGTGGGTCGCGACCCTGATGTTCGCTATCCATCGCAAGGCCAGACTGTTGCGTCGTTCCCATTAGCCACTAGCGACAGGGCTTACACCACCTCATCGGGTACACAAGTGCCTGAACGCACCGAGTGGCACAACATCGTGATGTGGGGACGCAATGCCGAGGTTGCCGAGAAATACATCCGCAAAGGCTCAAGGCTTTATATTGAGGGCCGTCTGCGCACACGCAACTGGGAAGATAAGAACAAGATTAAACGCTACGTCACTGAAATCTACGTCGATTCGTTTGAGATGCTTGGAGGCGGACAGCGACCTGGAGATGCACCTGCTGCCAGCCAACCAGCACAACAGGCGGCGCAACCCGTACAACCTGCCGAGAGCAACACCACAGCAGAGGGCGACGAGGTGCCATTCTGATGCAGGTAGATGCCAGAAAAATGCCTTGAGGTAGTCATTATTGTGTTCTTTGAGGTGTTTTTGGGGCACTATTTTAGAAAAAAACAGCAAATTACTGCAAAAATATTTGCCAGTTCAAAAAAAAGCAGTACCTTTGCATCGCTTTTACGGAGATTCGCTAGCTCAGTCGGTAGAGCACAACACTTTTAATGTTGGGGTCTTGGGTTCGAGCCCCAAGCGGATCACAAAGAAAATGGCTAATGAACATGATGTTCGTTAGCCATTTTTTTGTTTAGAACTGCTTAGAACAGTCTTTTATGTTTCCAGTAGAAATATATCAGTGCCTTGATGTGGAGGCGGCCGAGTTTTGAGAAGGGGCGTTTTTTTGTTGAACGGCGGTAGTCGTGGATGATGGTGTGGTTGTTCAGGCAGTGTATGCGCCAGCCCTCTTTCTTAATGCGCAGGCACCAGTCGGCGTCTTCTGGGCCATAAAAGATGTGCTCGTCAAGCAGGCCCACTTTGTCGACCACCTCACGACTGAACATTTGGCATGCGCCAATGACGTATAATGGTTCAATGATGCCTTCTTCGTTGGGCTCATATTTTGTTTTGTTGCCAATTCCCAGCACGTTGCGCAGCTTTATAATCAGTCCGGGATATGGCTTGCAGCTATCCTGAGGAATACCTTCTTTGTCAACGAGTCGGCAGGAACACAGCCCCACGTCGGGGTGAGAGTCAAGATGCTGGCTCATGGCATTTATAGCGGTGGTGGTCGCCTCGGTGTCGTTGTCTAGCAGCAGGAGTTTTTCGCCTTCAGCTACTTTTATTCCCTGGTTGCGCGCCGCTGCCACGCCACGATTCTCGTTGTTGACGATAAGTTGCAGTTGGGGATAGTTCTCTCGCAGAAACTCGAGGGTGCCATCAGTGGAATGGTTGTCGATGATAATTATCTCGCACGACGTGTCAGCAATGAAGTCTTGCAACGATGCTAAACAACGAGTCAAGAATCCTAACCCGTTGTAAGTGATAACTATGATTGATAACCGCTTCATACTTTATGTGCTAAGGGCCTATAACCAATGCCCCATAATAATGGCCTCAAATTATCCAAACAGCTTAATCTTCAGCGCTCTTGCGGCATGGGTAAACTCGCTCCAGCTCGAGAAGCGTTTAGTCTGCTTGCAGATGAAGTCCCACGAGAGGAAATAACTGAGGTTGTTCTTGAAGAGAATTCTCTCCATCTCTTTTGACGAGATGTTGGGCAGATTGAGGATTGACTCGCACTGCACGTCGGTGGGCACGTAGTCGGGCGTTGAGAGCCAGTTGTTCTCCTTGCAGAGCTTGTAGAACTCGGTGCCTGGGAATGGCGACACGATGTTGAACATCACCTGGTCAACCTTCAGTTTCTTGGCCTCTTTGAGGGTGTGGCGCAGCGTCTCTTTTGTCTCAAGCGGGCTGCTGCCAATCAGCACATTGAGCTTCACAGGCACGTTGTATTTCTTGAGCAGACCAATGGCCTCGTAGATTTGTTCGGTTGTGATGCCTTTGCGCACATACTTGAGGATTTCGTCGTTAAACGACTCCACACCGAGGTCAACATAGCAGCATCCGCTCTCGCCGAGCATCTTGGCGATGGGCTCGGTGATGGCGTCAACGCGCGCCTGACAGCCCCACAGCATGCCATATTTCTTCATGATATCGCACAGCTGGCGAGTGCGCTCCTCGTTCCAGATAAAGTTGTCGTCCATGAATCCAATGGCCTGATAGCCTTTTTCATGGAGCATTGCCATCTCGCGGTCAACACTCTCGGGAGAGCGGTAGGAGATGGGTGGCTTGTGGCCGTTGAAGCGCTTGTTCTCAATCTCGCGGGCGAAGGTCAGCGAACTAGGCACGCAGTAAATACAGTGATACGGGCAGTTGCGCGATGTAAAGGCTGTGGTATAGCCTTTATGCTTGATTTTGGGGTTATAGTAACGCCTGTCGGCTATGAAATGGCGAGCTGGCAGTGGCAGAGAGTCTAGATCCTTGATGAGTGGGCGGAAGCCGTTGTTTATTCTTCTGCCTAAGTTCATCCACGAGATTCCCAGGATGTTGAAGAATGATGTCTTGCCGTCGTTGATGGCGTGCAGGAGTTCAACAATCGTTGCCTCGGGCTCGCCTCTTACGATGAAGATGCGGTCGTTGACAAGGCATTTCTCGATGAAATAGGACGGTCCAGGCCCCATAAGGATGACACGCGAGTCGGGGCGATACCTTTGCAGTATTTCTATGGCTTTGATGTCGCTCTCGATAGAGAGGTTCACCGTCCAGATGCAATAAATGTCGCTATTGTCTTTGTTGAGGAACTCTCTGTAGTCCTGCTCATTTTTATTGTAGAAGACGAAGTCTTGATAGTCTACTTCGCCCAGGTTTTCGTTCTCGACAACACCTATTACCGTGAGTTCATATATGTTAGGAGCCAAGTACACCACCCTTGTGCATCCCGCCGAACGCTCTGCTGGGCGGTTGCCGTCAAGGACTGGGGGTACTAAGAACGTTATCTTCATAAATAAGTTGCGTAATTACTATATATAAGAACGAGAAAAAAGGTGTTTTGGTACGTTGTTGTTAATAAATTTTCAATTAATGTTTAATGGATAAACTCTCCCTCTGAGATAGAGGGAGTTGTGGGTGTGTGACAATACCGCGACAATACTATATTTAGTAGCGTTCGGTGTCGTCGTTGTCGATTTCGCTGTTGATTTGAAATGTGTCGTTTACTGCCTCATCGTCATAGACCTCATTGTAGTCAAACATACCGTCCTCATAGGTCATCATGCGGTTGCAGCTCGAGGCTGTGAGGGCTAGAGTGATGGTAAAGAATGCCGTCAACATACCTATAGTGAGTGTTTTTCTGATCTTTTTCATCGTGGTGTTATGTTAAGTGGTTAAAAGGTTTTTATTTAAGCAATTTGTCGATGCCTATCTCGTGGCAGGCATGGTTGAGCAGTGCTATCTCAGCGTCGTCGGCAATGTTGTCGCTGTCGATAATTTCCACCATCATCTGTGCCAGTTGCAGCTTCTTGTCGTCGACCATGTTCTTGAGCACCTCGATGGCGTGCTCGCACTTAAGGTCATAGGCGACGACAAACGAGTTGTGGTCGATTTCCAGCTTTTGGCAGATGAGGTTGATGGTAATCATCTCCTCAAAGACAATCTGGCTGTCGGCGTTTGCCATCTCGATGAGCAGGCTCAGGAGCGCTATTTTCTCTTGATCAGTGAATTGCATAGTGGCTTTCCCTTTGAAAGAGTGAGCCTCGCACGGCAAAGTGGGAGGCTCACTTTTCAGATATTTAGGAAGTTAGTTTAGTGTCTTAGTCGATTTCCTCGTCGGCCTCGTAGCCACCCATCTCGCGGATAGCGTTCTTGAGCATCACATGCTGCTGGAAGAGGTGGTTAACGGGAATCTCGTCAACGGTATAGTCGTGCATTGGGCTCTTGAGGAAGAAGCTCAGGAAGCGCTGAGTGCCATAGCGGCCGGCGCGGTGAGCAAGGTCCATGAGCAAGCACAGGTCAAGGCAGAGGGGAGCTGCGAGGATAGAGTCGCGGCACAGGAAGTTGATCTTGATCTGCATGGGATATCCCATCCAGCCGAAGATGTCGATGTTGTCCCAGCCTTCCTTGTTGTCGTTGCGGGGTGGATAGTAGTTGATGCGAACCTTGTGGAAGATGTCGCTGTAGAGGTCGGGCTGATCTTCGGCAACGAGGATTGACTCGAGGGTCGAAAGTTTGCTCACCTCTTTAGTGCGGAAGTTTGCGGGCTCGTCAAGCACGAGGCCGTCGCGGTTACCCAGGATGTTGGTCGAGAACCAGCCGCTCATACCGAGCATGCGGGCGCCGATGATAGGAGCGAAACCGCTCTTCACGAGAGTCTGGCCAGTCTTGAAGTCCTTGCCGGCGATGGGCACCTTGGTCTCCTCGCTCAGTTGCCACATTGCGGGGATGTCAACGGTGGTGTTAGGAGCACCCATGATGAATGGGCAGTCCTCCTTGAGTGCTGCGTAGGCATAGCACATAGAGGGAGCGATGTGGTCAACATCGTTGGCCTTCATGGCAGCCTCGAGCTGCTCGAGGGTATAGTGAACGTTCTTGTCGGGAGCGACGTAGATCTCAGTAGAAGCTGCCCAGAGGACAACAACACGGTCAACGCCAGTCTCAGCCTTGAAGTTGCGGATATCTTCGCGCACCTGCTCCATCATGTCCCAGCGGTCTTTGCACTGCTTTACGTTGTCGCCGTCGAGGCGCTTAGCGTAGTTCTTGTCGAAAGCGGCCTTTAAAGGCTTAATCTTAAGCAACTCGTCCTTTACTGGCTCGATGTCTTTCTCTTTGAGCACCTCAGCGTTGATAGCGCTCTCATAAGCGTTAACGGGATATACGTCCCAAGCGGCGAACTCGATGTCATCGAGAGTTGCCAGGGGCACGATATCTTTGTAATGCAAGTATTTCTTGTTCTCGCCGCGTCCAATGCGGATTTTGTCGTACTGTGTCATTGAGCCAACAGGCTTTGCAAGACCCTTACGAGCCATCATGACACCAGTGATGAATGTGGTGCTCACAGCACCAAGTCCTACTACCATAATACCTAATTTGCCGGTAGCGGGTTTTACGTTTGGATTACTCATAGTAAAAATAAATTTATCGTTCTGTTAGTTATTATTCTCGTTTTTGCGCTTTTAGCAAAAAAAGCGCTGTAAAGGTACTACCTTTTTCTTAACCACAAAACGATTTAAGAAACTTTAATCGTTAAATATGCACAACGACGCAGGGTTTTGGTGAAGAGTGTTTAAATTTCATAGATAAATGGCGATTTATAGTTAATGAAATTAAATGCTACCCCGCAGTTTTTGGCCCTAAAAATGCGTTTTTTAGCCCCTTTTTTGTTTTGGTTAGAAAAAACAACTATAACCAACCAATCCCTATGTCCTGCCTTGAGATGGCACACATAGGGCTTGCCAAAATTAGAATTGTGTGTGTTATGGTTAAGTTGTTACAGTTGTTTTATATAACAGCCAAAGCACAAATTATACATTTTGCATTAATAAAGTTGGCACTTCAGCGAGTTTTTTGATGGTGTTCGGGTGGGTTTGAGCATCTTCGTCAGCAGTCCAGCCTTTGCCTTTGAGCCAGATGGTTTGGCAGCCGATAGACTCGGCAGGCAGGATGTCTTTCTTGAGGCTGTCGCCAACGACTAGTACCTCGTTAGGCTCCATTTCGAGCACGTCAACGCCTAGTTTGAAGATGACAGGGTTGGGCTTACGCACGCCAACCACGGCGCTCTCTATGACACCGCGGAAGTAGCGACGCAGGTCGAAGTCGCGCAACACGCTATCAACGTTTCCGTAGAAATTGCTCACGAGCATCATAGGGTAGTGCTGGCTCAGCAGCTCTAGCGTGGGGCGTGCCTCCTCGATGCTGGCGCGTGCCGCGTCGTAGCAGTATTGGGCAATTTGCTGTGCCAGTGGCTCTATATCGTCGCATTGGAGGTGCCCTTTGTCAACTAGGTCTTGCAGCTCGATGCGCATCTTCTTTAGCAGCAGGTCGTGGAAGTTGTCGTTGGGGAGGATGTGACGCACTTTAGCAAGTTCGCGCTCAGCCATCACATAGCTGTCGCGGAACTGCTCTTTGGTAACTGGCACACCAGCCGCCTGGTATCCGTCCCAAATAACCTCGCTCCAATGCACACCGCGGCTGTCAATCGTGCCGCCATAGTCAAAGATGATGCCCTTTATCATAGTAACATGGTTTTGCCGCAAGCTAGTTTTTAGATGTCCTAGAAAATCTAGAATCACTTAAAACTTAACACTTATCACTTATTATCGTATTTCCCTGCCCTTAGGTCTTTTGTGAGTTTCTTGCAGATGTTTTCGTGACGACAGATCAGGTAAACGAGTAATGAGTTGAGCACTACGAGTTCAAAGACGAAATACAGCCATGGTATCCTGATAATCACCGAGATGAACATAGCGATGGTGCGGGTGTTGAAGGTGAGGATGTTGGTGTACTTCATCAGTGGCAGACTCAGCGCGCGGAAGTCATCGCGGAACTGCTGTGGTGCCACGTTGTCGCCAAAGCGGCTCTTGAGCTCACGGCGCAGCTGCTGCATAGCAGGGGTGAGGCGCTCCTGATTGGCGGTGTAGTTGCGGTAGAAGAACATGGTGATGCGTTTGAAGATGTTCTTGTTCTCCTTGAGTTCCTTTATCTGCTCGTCGATCTGTGTTGTGCTGTCAAGCTCGCTGCCGCCCTCGCCCTTAAGGAAGTAGAGGTGGAACTGGCGGTAGTAGTCGGCTACAGCGCATTGCAGTGCATGGCTCACGCCAGCGGCAATCGCCAGGGTCCAGATTATCCAGTTATGGTGGCTGAAGAAGTCGCCGAGCGCGGCGTCGCCAAAGTGCAGCTCGCGGAACACGAGTGCGAAGTAGATGGCAAATGCCCAGAAGTCGCCGCTCACACCGTCGAGGATGCGACCAATCTGCGAATACTGCTTGGTAAGACGCGCCAGCTGTCCGTCGGCACTATCGTAGGTGTTGGCCCAAATTATGAGGAATATTCCCAAGTAGTTGAGCCAGATGTAAGGTTGTGCTCCAAAATAGAGCAGGATGCCACCTGCCACACCCAAGAAGATGGATGCTATGGTAACGGCGTTAGGCTTGATGCCGAGTTTGGAAAACAGCACTGCCCAAGCAAAGCCGAGAGGCCTGTAAAACCACAGATCAAGCTGCTCCTCGGTGTCCATTGACTTGAGCGAGTCGTTATATTGTTGTTTTAATTCTTTAAAATTCATAGTTTTTGTTGTTTTATTTGGTCGGTCGTTTCTGACGGTTCAGGCGTTTCGGACAAATGCCGATCACGTTATAGATTCCGTTTTACGACTCACGATTTCCGTTCCTTGATGATGTTTATGATGCGCTTGGCGATGTGTGGCGCGGCATCGTTACGGCAGGGCGCGAAGCTGGGCCAGTCGTTGAAGTCGATGATTTTCACGTCACCGTCGGAGCCCACAATGCAGTCTCCGCCATAAATCTCGATATTCAGCTCGTCGGCAGCGTGGGAGCAGATGCTCTTAAGGTGCTTAACGTCAAACTTCAGGCCCTGCGACTTGCCGTTGATGGCTTCGTGGCCGTACTTGCTGTGACCAAAGTCTAATGGATAGAACCAGAAGAAATAGTTGGTTCCGCGTACGCCATAGAACTTGATGAGGTCGCCCACAAGGTGCACGTTGATGACGGCGCGCTTAATGCCGCGCAAGAAGTACTCCTGAAGCACCTCTTGTGCCTCCTCGCTGTGACGCACATAGGACACGTCTTCCTTGTGCATGGCGTGGAAGTCGCCGCGCTTTATCCAGCATCTTTGGAACCCGCTTTTTTCGAGTCGGTCTTTTACCACCTCGTCGGTGTTGACGATGATGCTGTCGGGGTAGGGTATTCCATTGCCCAGCAAGATGCGCGTCATGCGCTCGCGGGTGCAGTTCTCGATGCCGAAGCCCGAGTTGATAACCAGTTTCCCGTTATTTTCCAGTTTTTGCAGTTTTAGAATAGAGGAGTGTTCACGACACATGTTCACAATGATGTCTTCCTTGATATCGCTGTTGTTGAACTGCTCCTCGCTGTAGGTGTTGACGATGCACCCGCGCTTGCGCAGCTGCTCTGCCACCGCGTTGAAGATGGCTGTGTCGTTGCCAATGTGGTTGGGAGAGTAGGCTCCCGCCCTCATGATTCCTGCAATGTTGATATCGGCCATATTATATATATTAATGTGTGATTATTTGCCGTTGATAAATGCTTGCGCCACCTCGATGTCGCTAGCGTGGTCCACATCGATGATTTTGTCGATGCTATAGGCCTTGAGTTTCATGCCAGCAGCGATAAGAGCCCGCTGGAAGTTGCGCATGCGCGAGATTCCCTTCTCAATGCAATCGTTGAGCACGGGAAACGCCTTGTCGGTCATGGCATATATGCCGCCAGAGACATACTTGGCGCCGTCGAACGGCTCGTCGCAGAAGGCTTTGATGTTCATGCATCGGTTCACATCCACGTAGAGCGGCTTTTCGTCCTCGATGAATGGTGTGACCGCCCACAGTCCGTCGTTGCGTGTGTCGGCCTCAAAGGCGGCGATGTATTTGGCGAAATCGTCCTCGCGGAAGATGGTATCGACAGTGGTAAGGCAGAACTTGCCGGGCTGCATAACCTTGCTAAGTTCCCAGAAACTGTGCATAGAGCTTGGCGTGGATTTCACGATTACGTTGAGAGGGGCGTCAATCTCCACGTTGTCGAGGAAAAATCTCACCTCGGGCATGAAGTCGTTGATGATTACCGAGATGCTCTCGGCATTGCAGTGTGTGAATATGTTCATAAGCCGCAATATCATTGGCTCGCCATTGAGCTCAACTAGTGGTTTGGGTTTCTCAACGCCCTCTTGTGCCAACCTGGACCCTTCGCCAGCTGCTATTATCGCGTAATGCATTTTTAGTTTTGATTTTCTTCAGTATCTAGAACTACTTAACACTTAAAACTTAACACTTGCCACTTACCCAAGCGGTTCCTCATCTTCTATCTTGGTGAGGTCGAGGACCACGTTGTCCTTGCCCTTGTCGAAGTATAGCTTCTTGAGAGGGTTCTGGTACATCTCGTCAAAACTCTTGCGGTTGCGATAGATGTCGATAGCGGTGAAAATAGCGTGGCGCATCGACAGCTCACTGGCAATGCCTTGACCGGCAATATCGTAGCCTGTGCCGTGGTCGGGACTAGTGCGAACGTAGGGTAGGCCAGCAGTCACATTCACTCCCTCATTCATGGCGATGGTCTTGAATGGTGTGAGACCTTGGTCGTGATACATGGCAAGGACGCCGTCGAAGCGTTGATATTGGCTGCTGCCAAAGAACCCGTCGGCAGGGTAGGGACCAAAGCACAAGATTTGGTTCTCATTGGCCTCTTGGATGGCTGGCTCAATAATCTCTTTCTCTTCGTTTCCAATCACGCCGTTGTCGCCGCAGTGTGGGTTGAGACCGAGCACAGCGATGCGGGGTTTCTGGATGTTGAAATCGCGCTGTAGCGAGTTGTTGAAGATGCGCAGTTTCTCTATGATGTCATCCTTGTTGATGCTCTCAGCCACTTTAGATATGGGGATATGAGTGGTTGCCAAAGCTACTCTTAGTTTGTCGCTGCACAGTATCATAAGGGCTTTTGCCCCATCGCCGAGACTGGCCTCCAGGTATTCGGTGTGGCCAGGGAAAGAGAACTCCTCGCTGTGGATATTGTCTTTGTTGATAGGGGCAGTGACGAGCACGTCAATGTCTCCCTTCTTGAGGTCACGCACTGCTGCTTCGAGTGCCAAAAACGCCGCTTTGCCGGCTTGCTTGCCAGGCTGGCCGAGTTCGATTTTCACCTCTTCGTTGATTATCTCCACAAGGTTCAATGTGCTCTCTTTCACATACCCTGCATGGCGTGTGGTGTTGAGTTGGGTAGTCTGGATTCCCAGCGCCTTGCGGTGATAGTTCATTATTTTACTAGAACCATATACAATGGGTGTGCACAGCTCAAGGATGTCGTTGCTTGTGAAGCATTTCAAAATAACCTCATATCCCACGCCATTGGTGTCGCCTTGAGTGATGCCTATGCGTATTTTTCTTTCGTTACTCATTGTGTCTCAAATTGTTATTTAATCTGCGGCAAACGTTTTTGCCATAAAAGTACAAAATAATCTGCTAAGTTACGGCATTTTTGTGAAATAGGCAATAATTAGGTGTGGTTTTTCGACTTTTGGCCTTTTTCACCAAAAAAAAAGCATAAAAGTGTTTTAGTTGTGATTTTATTATTAATTTTGTGGTTTAAACAATTAGTGTTTACCTAAAAAGCTTGTAAAATGAGCGACAGTGTAGTTATTATCCCGACCTATAATGAGAAGGAGAATATCGAGGCGATCATCCGTGCGGTTCTGGCACTCGAAGAGCAGCATCGATTTGACGTGCTGGTGATTGATGATAACAGCCCCGACGGCACCGCCAGTATTGTGGAGCGCCTAATAGAGGAGATTCCTGACCGCATTAACATCGTGAAGCGTTCGGGGAAACTCGGACTGGGCACTGCCTATATCGCGGGTTTCAAATGGGCGCTGGAGAAAGGGTATGACTATATCATCGAGATGGATGCCGACTTCTCGCACCGTCCTGAAGACCTTATACCGTTGCAGCGCGCCTGTGCTGAGGAAGGCGCCGACGTGTCGGTGGGTTCGCGCTACATTTCGGGCGTGAACGTGGTGAACTGGCCTATGGGCAGAGTGCTGATGAGTTACTACGCGTCGGCCTACGTGCGCATAGTCACAGGCATAAAGGTGCGCGACACCACGGCGGGTTTTGTGTGCTACAAGCGCGAGGTGCTTGAGGCTATCAACCTCGACGCGGTGGAGTTTAAGGGATATGCCTTCCAGATAGAGATGAAGTTCACCGCCTATAAGATGAGCTTTGTCATCAAGGAAGTGCCCATTGTGTTCATCAACCGCGTGCTCGGCACGAGCAAGATGAGCGGCGGCATCTTCAGCGAGGCACTCTTCGGCGTGATAAAACTCCGCTGGCAGAGCATCTTCAACAAAGACCGCTTCAAGCGTCAAACGGCAAAAGTTTCAAACTGATTATCTATCTCAGGCACACTAATTAAACGAAATAAAAATAATTCCCATTAATATAGCAATCATGAAAATTATTGTTCTAGACGGATATGTGGGCAATCCAGGCGACTTGTCGTGGGAACCACTTGAGAGACTAGGCGACGTGACGGTATATCCCCGCAGCAAACCCGAAGAAATTATCGAGCGCGCTCTGCCTGCCGATGTTTTGCTGACCAACAAGGTGGTCTTTGACCGTAAGCTCATTGAGGCACTGCCAAATCTTAAATGTATTGGCGTGATTGCTACAGGTTTCAATATTGTGGACTTGGAAGCCGCCAACGAGCGTGGCATCGTTGTGACCAACGTGCCTGCCTACAGTACTGCATCGGTGGCGCAAGTGGCGATAGCCCATCTTCTAAACATGACTACTCATGCCGAGCACTACACCCGCGAAGCACGTGCTGGCGTGTGGAGCCGAAGCATAGATTACACCTATTGCAGCGCTCCGTTCATCGAACTCGACGGCAAGACAATGGGAATTGTGGGTCTTGGCAACATTGGTGGCACAGTGGCCCGCATTACTGCTGCTATGGGCATGAAGGTGCTTGCCTTCACCAGCAAGCCGCAAGAGGCATTGCCCCCTTATGTTACCCGTGTTGATACTCTCGACGACCTGTTCCGCCAATGCGATGTAGTTAGTCTGCACTGTCCGCTCACTGCCGAGACAAAAGGCATCGTCAACGCCCGACGACTGGCATTGATGAAACCCACGGGCATGATTATCAACACTAGCCGTGGACCGCTCATTGTGGAGGAAGACCTCGCCGAGGCATTGAAGAATGGAGTGATTGCTGCAGCTGCCGTTGATGTGCTCTGTCAGGAGCCCCCAGCAGCCGACAATCCGCTGCTCGCTCTTGATAACTGCTATTTCACACCGCACATCGGCTGGACCAGCACCGAAGCCCGCCAGCGCCTCATGGACGTGGTAGTCAACAACGTGCGCACCTTCATGGAAGGCCATCCAACCAATGTCGTGAACAATCCAAAGCGATAATAATTAATTGATACAAAAAAAGAAACAGCCATTACAATTGAGTAGTGGCTGTTTTCTATAATTAGTTGTAATTCGTTTAATTAGTGTGCCTAAAAACGTTTAATTAGTGTGTCTAAAAAAGGAATTAGTGTTTCACAACCTTGGTCACTGTGCCGTCGGTGTAGCGGATGATGAGGATGCCGGTGGCGTTCTCGTTCACGCGCTGACCTTGGGCATTGTAGACTGCCTCAACTTGGCGACCAGCTGCGTCGATACCGTCGATGCCAGTCACGATTGTCTCCTCGCCACTAACTGCTATAAAGGTATAGTTGTCGAAGTAGCGTGGATCGCTGGGCTTGATTTTTGGCATTATGCCTTGTTCCTCGCTCTCCCAAGCCTCGTTGAGGGTCATCATGCCATACATTGTGTAGAGGTTTCCAGGCTGGATTGTGATTCCGCTCAAGTTGTTGAGCGCGATACTAGTGCCCTGAGGATAATTGCGATAGCTACGCAGTTTGCCGTCGGCGTCGCCATAACCTTTAAGGTAGATGATCTGAGTTGGTTTAACGTTGAAGCCGTTTTGGTCGATATAACTCAAATTGAAAGTCTCCTTTAAATAAGAGATTTGCTCGCCATTAAACTTCTTGATGTAACTTGTAGTAATGACAGGATTGCCGTTCTCCACATTGTAAGTACCGATGAGGTCTCTAGATGCTACTGTCTCTCCATCAAAGTCTGCAGGAACTATCAATGCAACATAGTTGCCCATGATGTCGGTAGCACCCACTTTCTTGGTGTCGCCATCCACTAATTCAAAATCGGTGGCGATAGCCAACTCGTTGCCAACAATGTATTCATTACCATTCTCGCCATACTTAAGAATATTTGCAAGCGAGGTAGCAGGCTTGAGGAAGTTGATGGTGTAAACCTTCACGGTGTTGAGGTCGTTGCTGATTACTGCTACAAAGGCTTTGTAGCAGTCGCGGGTGTCAACCACTTTCTTCACGAGGTAGGCATGTGAGCTCACATAGGTGGCGGCGATATCGCTGTCGGCGATAGTCTCGCCCTCAGCGAGGTCGAAGTTGTACTCCGTCACGTCCTGCGAGAAGCCTTCCAGCGCTTGGCCCTTGATGGTAATGCCAGTGATGGCAGCGTTGTAAACCAATGCGATGTCGTCAACAAAAACCTTGTCGCCATTGCTGCCCTTGCCTGGGGTGGCGTTTGTCGAGATGGTTACGAGAAGTGCCTGGCCATTGATGCTTTCATCTATATAATTGAAAGGCACGGTAAACTCACTCCAGTCGCATGTTTCAATTGTGTTGTTCTTGGCGGTAGCGAGTTTGTTAGTGTAATCATCGTCCTCAGGGTCTTGATAATAGGTCCCGTCGGTGATTATGGCGCTAATAGTGGCATATTTGTAGGTGTTCTGTGCAGTACCCTGTGTGAATTTCATCCAGAACTTGATGGCGTCAGGACGACCATGCATTATGGTATAGAATGGGTCGCCATTTTGGTCAACAGCAGTAGAACTAATGTCCATGTGACTGTGGTTGGCAGGATGGGTTGCGCTAATGTTGCCAGCATTTAGTTGGCCAGTAGTCATGGTTCCGTTGTTTACAATGCCAAAAGTACTTCCCGACGTGATGACAGCGCTTTTGCCTGTAGCTCCACTACGCACATCATAGCTTGCTCCCAAAGTGCCTTTCGCACTACTCGCTAAAGTGCCTGATGCACTCTTGAAACCATGCCAAGCAAGTGGCTCGCCGTTATCCTTAAAATTCTCGAAACCGCTGTTCTTGATTTGGTAACCAGTGAGCTCGCCATCTTGAGTGAATTTCACATTGATGTTTTGTTCAAGCTCTGCCATGTAAATGTCAATATTGGTGGTCATGGCATAGTCGTTGAAAGCAAGTACCATGTTGATGGGTACGACACCGAGCATGGGTCCAATCCATTCATCATCGCCCTCGTCACCAGCGGTGATGGTGATGTCTTGGCTGGTAACGATGCTTGTCAATCCGTTATTGGTGGTGCCTGGAGCTGTTACTACGATGTTGCCGATGGGGAGGCCCTCAAGCATAAAGTTGTTGATGCTCAAGGTGTAGTCGTTGCCGTTTTGAACAACGCTGATAGTAGATTCAGAGTTTGAGCTCTCACCATTTACCGTCACAGTGAGCGTGCCGGTGTAGTTGGTTGCCAATGCTGCTATTGCAGTCACTGCAGCGAGCATTGAAATAAAAAGTTTTTTCATCTTAATGTGTTTGTAATAATATTACCTATAAAATCAAATAAAGTTGTTAAGTGCCAAGCGCATCATAAAACTTGACTTGACACTTAACATTTTATACTTAGTTCTTATTGTCCTAAGAGGATGTTGTAGATTGCGGTAACGTCACCTGCAGTTACTACGCCGTCGCCGTCAACGTCGCCAAATATGCCGCCTTCGTAACCAGGAGTAACAAATTTCACGTTGATGAACTGCTCGAGGATTGCTGTCATGTCAATGTCGATGTCGGCCTTTGCGTCGGTGCCGTCAAACTGTGCTGCCATGATGATGGGAACCTCGCCAAGCATAGGGCCTAACCAGAAAGGTATGTTGGGGTCATTGCCCTCGGCTACAGTGATGCTTTGGTCAGCAACTATAGTAGTCACGCCATTGATGGTGTAACCCTTCATGTTGTCGAGAACGATGTTGCCTACACCCATTGGGCTACCGCCGTTGTCGAGGACAAAGTTGTTGATGCTCAGACAATAGGTGTCATCTTCATTTTGGGTAATGTTGATAGTGGTCTCTTGAGTTCCACCCTCGCCATTGACAGACACGGTAATTTTACCGGCATAGTCGGTAGCAAATGCGCTCAAAGAAAGAGCTGCAGCTGCGATAAAAGTGAAAATTTTCTTCATGATTAAAACGTTTAAATTGTTATTTTATAATTAATTGTTTCATTTTATATTCATTCTGCATTATTTAAATCGGTAGGCGATGCCTATTGTGCCGTAGATAGGGTAGAGGGTCTGGTCAAGGGTCTTGAAACTGCTCTTGAAGAAACCGCTCAGGCCCCAATTGAGGTCGGCATAGATGCCAAAACGGCGAGCAAAAAAGTAGTCAACGCCCACTCCCATGCCCCATTGCACCTTGCGGATATCATCTTTGAAGTCGTAGTTGCCGCGCTCATTTTCCTCGCTGCCTAATAGGACTTTTGCGCCTGTTGGATCATTTACTCGAATATATCCATCGTAGGCAAAACCGTCAAAGCCACAACTGGTGACATAGGAGAAATAGGGGCCAAACTTGAGTTTCCACTTGTCGCTGAACTTGTACACGGCTTGAATGGGTATAGTGAAAGTCCACTGCACGGCGTGGCTGTCGTTCTTGCCAGAGAACACGCCTTCCATTGATTGACCGTCTTGGGTGACTTGCATGTGGTAGTTCTTTACGGTAGCATCAATATGCATCGCCTTGTTCTCGAAATGGATTCCTGCGAGCACTCCCCAATGCTCACTTGCAGGCTTGATAAGGTCGGCGCCAAATGCCACGTTGGGCTGGAGGATAAACTTGTTAAGTTTCCTTATCTCGGCAGGCATACCCATTGGTGCAGTGCCTCCAATGGAATATCCAATTCTGCCATATCCCTCTACCTTGCGGAAGAAGTCTTGTAGGTTTTTGCATCCGCCATCGTTGGGCATGATTGCCCATGCGCTAATCGTGGCGATAGTCACTAATAATATTGATGTTATATATCGTTTCATATTTGAATCTAAATTCTAACTGATAACTGACAACTGATTACTCTTTAGTCTCGCAGGTGAGTTTCACCTTGTCAATCTTGAGCATGCTGCCAATGGCCCCTTCGAAGTTTGCTCCCTCAATGCTCGATGAGAACACGATAGTGAGGTTGTACCCTCGGTTGGCAAGCAGTTCAGGGTCTATCTCTTTCTTGTATTCAAACTCGATGTCAAAGTGTACCCACTGTCCATTGGTTTCGTTTACATTGTTGACGCGTGCTACTGCCACAATGTTCTCACTGGATAGCACATTGTCTCCGTAGAGCACCAGCGGGCTGCCAGTGCGGTCGTGGTTGATGTAAAGCACCGAATAGATGTCGCCAGCGTCAATGTGTTCGGGATGCACGACGAAGTCCTTGTCGGTAAATGGTGCACTTGGACTGTACTGATAGTAACCCGAAAGCCTAACTGGTTTCTGAGTGAATGGGATACCAAACTCTGTAGCTTTCAATGGCTGGAACAACCCTGAAAGTATGTTGAATTTGCCTAAGAACAGATTGCCAGCAGCAATAGGCTTACCCATTGTTTTGCCCATAGGGCCTGTGTCTCTTGTGATAAACTCAACACCATGCCCATCATAGCCATTTTCAAGAACAAATGTGGGATATTCATTGGGGGCAGAATTGCTGTTTGCAATATAGAAACCATAATTACCTGTAGCCCAGTCATCACCTAAACTGCCATCAGGCAATGTGTTGTGCCACACATAGAACTTGTGTGTGGATGGGTCAAGCTCATAGTGTTCAAAGTCGAAATCGATAACCGATGTGGTGTATTTCGCCATGCGGTTGCACGACACGGTATAGGTGCGGCTCCATTTGCCATCTTGTGAGGTGACAGTGTATGTAACAGGGCCATTGCTGAAGTCATGTACCGATCCACTGGCAGGAGTGATGGTGGCGCCAGGGGTGATGGTGAATTGTGGCGCAAAAGCTGTGACATCGGCATCATCACGCATGGTGAACACGATTTTGTCGTCGGTGCTGATGACATTGATAAGCGTGTCGTTAGGACTGTAGAAGTTTGCTTCAAGGTCGCTAACATGCACCCACGCTTTCTCGATGTCGCATTCAGAATTGAGCGGTTCGTCCTTAAAACATGATGTTGAGATGACTGTGAGCACTATAAGTGCCACAGTAACAGCTATTTTGTAATTGTAAAATTTCATTTCAAATATTTCGTTTTATTAAAATCTAATTTCAAACTGCAAAGGTAGTTATTTTTCTTGAATTACACTCTTTTTAATATTAAAATATTATATATAAAAGAAAAAATATGTTTTAATCAGAATTTGTTGCTTTTTATTGAAATAAATATAGTATATTTGCGCCACAAAAAGAAATGACTGCCTTTCTTGCTCGCAAAGCGATGCAGGGTGGTCAATGTTTTTATAAGATTATAGAGTCTAAAATGATAGATACATTAATTCGGCAGTTATTTGAACTGAAGTGGTTTAAGAATCTGAAGACCAACACAGTTCCACGATGGATGATATTGCTTATCGACATGGTGCTAGTGGCATGCAGCTATGGCATCTTCATCTGGTCAAGCCTAAATCACCAGGTTGGCAGTTCAACATTTGTTATATTACGCAATTTGGTGCTGATAGTCACTGTCTATGGTTTGGTAACGTATTTCTCAAAAAGTTACACCTGTATCATTCGCCTCTCGGTAATTGAGGACTTGTACCGCGAGTTTATTGTGGTGTTTATGTCTACTATCATCTTGATAATAATCAACATGATATGGGGTACTATTTTCCGCGATGTGCTGTTCAGCTATTGGGGTGTGATATATGTTGGTGTGCTGGCGTTTGCATTGCTGATGATAGAGCGTTTGGTAATCAAGTATATGTATGCCCGTATTACGGTTACCGAGAGCAAGCGCCGCAAGGTTCTAGTGCTGGGCACATCGCTTGACTCGTTGATTCTCGCCAATGCTCTCAAAAACGAGATTGGCGGCAAATACGAACCCGTAGGACTGCTGAGCATCAAGAGCGGCAAGGACAAGGATGAGATCAACGGCTTCAAGGTGTATAAATACAATCCTGATGATGTGGCCAATATTTTCGTGGGTGGCGGCATCCATGCACTGATTTTTGACTCGTCGGCTATCAAACTGATGCGCAACGGTTTTGCCGACAAGTTTATGGAGAATAATATCGCTTTGTTGGCGATTAACAAGGTCGAGGAGTTTGAGATTGATGATGATCGCGAAGGCTCCAACATCTCAACCTATATCAAAGAGGTGCAGATTGAGGACTTGCTTGGTCGTGACCCAATCGTGCTGAACAATACCCTCGTGCGCTCACACATCAAAGATTCGGTTGTGCTCATCACTGGCGCCTGTGGCTCTATAGGCAGCGAGATAGTGCGTCAGGTGGCAAGCTACAAGGCAAGGCAGATTATTCTTGTTGACCAAGCCGAGACGCCGATGCATGACCTGAGCCTTGAGATGAAGAAGGATTTCCCCGACGCCAATGTGGTGATGTATATGGGCGACGTGCACAATCACGCCCGCATGGAGGCGGCCTTCAAGCAGTTCAGGCCTAAATATGTGTTCCACGCTGCAGCCTATAAGCATGTGCCAATGATGGAGCTTAACCCCACCGAGGCAGTGCTCACCAACGTGGAAGGCACTAAGAACATTGCCGACCTGGCACTCAAGTATGGCGTGTATAAATTTGTGATGGTATCTACTGATAAGGCGGTGAACCCCAGCAATATAATGGGTTGCACCAAGCGCTTGGCCGAGATTTACTGCCAGTCGCTGTTCTTCGACGCCCAGAAGATGGGCAAGAATACCCAGTTCATCACTACCCGCTTTGGTAACGTGCTTGGAAGCAATGGCTCGGTAATCCCATTGTTCCGCAAGCAGATAGAAAATGGCGGCCCCGTCACTGTTACCCACCGCGACATAATCCGCTACTTCATGACAATTCCCGAGGCATGCTCACTCGTGCTTGAGGCGGGTTGCATGGGGCATGGCGGTGAGATTTACATCTTCGATATGGGTCAGCCGGTGCGCATCTACGACCTCGCCACTCGCATGATTTCGCTGGCAGGACTGCGTCCGCACATCGACATCCAGATTGAGGAGATTGGCCTGCGTCCAGGAGAGAAACTTTATGAGGAGCTGCTCAACGACAAGGAGAACACCATCAAGACCGATAACGAGAAAATCATGATTGCACAGGTGCGCAAGTATGATTACATCGATGTGTGCAACAATATCGATAACATCATCGAGCTCGCCCAAAGTGGCAACATCCACGATATGGTAAAGGGCATGAAGCAGTTTGTGCCCGAGTACAAGAGCATGCATAGCGAGTACGAGAACATTGACCACGAAATAGAGTCAGGCAACAAAAACGAAGACAACTACTATTTCAACCCCACAGCTCCAGTTGGAAAATAAACTCAAATAGGCTATTAAGTAGCCGTTTAGCGATAAAAAACAAATAGCTCAAATCATCGATTTGAGCTATTTTTGTGACACTAGTAAGAGGGTTATTTCTTTCGGCCTTTCTTGCTTATGGGAACAGCGATAGCGGCAATTAATAGTGCAGCTAATGCTGCAGATGTGACTTTGCCTGTGGTTGTGCCAAACCAATTGATTAAAGTGTTGCTTGATCCTGTGCCCATTTTGCCATCATTAGCAGCCGTAATGCTGTCACTGTCGGCTGGCATAGTCGGCGTTATTACTGGTTCGGGCTCGGCATATTCTACACTATAGATGTTCACTGCTAGACCTCCAAAAGTCTTTCCATTCTTGGTGTGCCCTTGTGATGTTACAATGACGGTTTTCCCGTCTTTGCTTACATCGAGTCCCACGGGATAGGAGTCGACAGGAATCTGTGCAATCATCTTCATTGTGCGTGTGTCGACCACGCATAGGCTACTTGCATTGTTGCAGGCCGCGAAAATATATTTCCCGCTCGGCGACATCTCAATAGTTCTTGCGCCATTACCTACCTTGCAGTTTTCCCATCCTGTTAATGTCGCCTTCTTATTGGTCATCTGCTTAACCGATTCCAAAAACTTGTCGAGCTTGATGCGTTGTACATATCCAGCGCTGTTGACGCTCAGATATATATAGCCATCACTGATGAGAATGTGACGCACATTTGGCATCACGCCCATTACTCTGCCCAGATACTCCTGTTTTTCAACATCGATAACTGCTAGGCCTCCGCCTCCGCCCATACAGCACACGATGATGTACTTGTCGTCGGGGGTAAACACTGTGCCACGCAGGCAGTAGCCGCTGTTGTTGTCACGGTTTACCTTTTTGTTGCCAAAGTTGAGAGGTAACACATAGTCTACTACCAATAATTTTGTGTAGTGCCAGTCCTCAGGGTTGTTGCTCGAGATGTCGAGCAGTCCCACGGTGTTGTTGCCCCAGTGTGTGACAGCAAGAGTCTTGTTGTCATGGGAAGTGGCCACCATCTTTGGTAGAGGTCCAGTCTCAAAGAGCCGCACGATTTCGTCGGTTTGCGTGTCGATAACTGCCATTGCCGAGGGCTCTACTGCGTTAATATCGAAGATCCGTCGATAGTAAGGAACCCACAAATATCTTCCTCCATGCGAGAAGGTTGCCTCAACTGGTTTGCCCATAAAAGTGTTGGGCGATTTCCACTGTTTGTGCCACTCAAATAAACCACTAGGTGGTGCCCACAGGTGCTTTGAGCCGGCATCAGTGAAATTGTGGCTTATAACTTTGAGTTTCTTGTGTGTTGCCATATCGTAGGCAATGGTCACACCACCTTCGAGCGAGTTGATATAGTACTTCTTGCCGTCGGGAGTTACGCTGGCCGACTTAGGCGAGTTGATGTCTCGGTCGTAGCTGTCTTTCATCGCAGCGCTGTAGTTCTGCTTTTTGGCGATGAGAGTGAGTTTAAGCTTTCCATCTGTTGATGTCGCAGTCTCTCCCACTTTTGGGTGGATGACCTCTTCGGCAATGCCACTGGTAGTTAGAATTGCCGATAATAATAGAAATAGTATGTGCCGTTTCATAGAGTGAAAAGTGCCAGATTTATAGAACCTAAAGTTGTTATTTTGTTGGTTTCTTTGACTTCTTCTCCTCTTCTTTGTCAGCATCTTTCACTTTGCCGGCGAGCATTCCGCAGGCGGCGCTGATGTCCTCGCCACGGCTGCGGCGAATGGTGCAGGTGATGCCCTTGCCATTGAGGTAGTCGCGGAAGTAGGCCATTCGCTCGTCGCTCGAGGTGCGTAGCTTGGCGGCACCGGGAATCATGTGATAGCGGATGAGGTTGACGCGCACATGCTCGTTAGGCAGAATCTCTCGCAGGGCCTCGGCGTGCTTGATGTCGTCGTTGAACCATTGCCACATAATGTATTCCACCGAGAGGCGACGCTGGTGGGCGAAGTCATACTTGCCGAGCAGTTCCATAACCTCTTTGATGTGGTAGGCGTTCTCGATAGGCATCAGCTGGCTGCGCTCGTCTTCAAGGGCATTGTGAACGCTAACTGCGATGTGAACGCTAGTTGTCTCGCACAGCACTTTGAGAGCATTCTTCACGCCCACAGTCGAGACGGTGATGCGCTTGGGGCTCCATGCCAGTCCCCAGTCGGCTGTTAGAATTTCGATGACCTTGAGCACGTTGTCGAGATTATCGAGAGGCTCTCCCATGCCCATAAACACCACGTTGGTGAGTTCTTGGCTCTGTGGAACGCTAAGCACCTGGTTGATGATTTGGTTGGCAGTAAGATTGCCGTGGAAACCCTGGCGGCCAGTCATGCAGAAGTAGCAGTTCATGCGGCAGCCTTTTTGCGACGAGATGCACAACGTGGCGCGGTCGTCCTCAGGAATGAAGACACTCTCCACTGCCTTGTCGCCTCCAGCGTCGAAGAGGTACTTTATGGTGCCGTCCTCGCTCGATTGAGCGTTCATCGGGCCATAGAGACCCACGCAATGCTGTTGTGCCAGCAACTCTTTGTTGGCCTTTGAAATGTTGCGCATTTCGTCAAACGAGTTTACCCGCTTGTTGTAGATCCAGTCGGCGAGCTGAGTCGCGACAAATTTGGGCATACCGAGTCCGGCAGTTACTTCACGCAGTTCTTGCAATGTCATGCCAGCGAGTGGCTTGAGTTTCTTGCTCTTGGTTTCCATATCGTTTTTGTCCTTAAATTCTTAACAATGTGCAAAGTTAGTCATATTTTTTTGATAATATGACTTTAAGATTAATATTTTAATTAGATTGTTCCTGTCGAATGTGCTACTCAGCGATGATCAGGTTGATGCCGTGGTCGTTGATTTGGCTGATGACGTGGGGGCTTATTCCCGCGTCGGTGATGATGAGGTCGATGTCATCGATGTTGCCGATTTTTGCGAAACCGCGTTTGCCAAACTTGCTTGAGTCGGCGAGAACAATTACCTTTTGTGCGGCGCGCATCATCTGCTGGTTAAGCTCTGCCTCGCGCATGTCGGTGGTAGTGAACCCAAAGTCGAAGTCTATGCCGTCAACACCCAAGAAAAGTTTTGAGAATGAGCAGTTTTCCAAAATCTGCTTGCTGTACTGACCCACCACCGAGAGGCTGCTGTGTCGCACCATACCGCCGAGCTGGATGATGTCGTTATTCTCGTCTTGCGAGAGAATGTCGCTCGCCGGAAGCGAAGCGCTCACCACCGTGAGACGGTGTTTTGGCCTGATGTTTCGCGCCAAGGCGTGAACTGTAGTCCCCGATGCTATGATGATAGAGTCGTCCTTGTCAATAAGCTTTGCAGCCTCGCGGCCTATTGCCTCCTTTTGCTCAACGGCGATTTTCTCCTTCTCGTTTACCGAGCGGTTAAACGTGAATGGATTGATGATAATGGCCTTGCCATGACTGCGATAAAGTTTGCTGGCTTGTTCCAATTCGGTGAGGTCTTTCCTGATGGTCACCTGCGACACGTCGAGTAGCTCGGCGAGCTCGGCAACGGTGATAGATTCCTCTTTGAGCAGAACCTCCAGGATTTGTTCTTGACGTTTTTTCTTTAGCATGGCCTTATATAATTTATTAATGTGTGACAGTTTGATTTGTGAGCTTTCGTTTTAGTTTCGTTGCAAAAGTAGTATATTCTTATAAAAGAAACAAATTTTTTTGCATTTTTTACAAAAGAAGTATGTTTTATGGGATTTTTATTTACAAATCATAGTTCAAATGAGTTAAAAAACAATGCTAAAAAGCATATTTTTTTCTTTCAGAGAGACAAAAAAACATTTTTTATGAAAAAAAGTAGTAAAAAATTTTGCTATTTAAAAAATTATATCTACTTTTGTTGCGGAATAAAACAACAGTGGTTGCGTTTTGAAACTTTTTGCCCGTTTCACAAAACCATTTTCCATCCACAAATATGATAGTTGGATCCATTGACAGGAAACCTATAACTTCAATTATACGAGAAAATAAATGACTACAGTAAACAACAATCATTACGATGTGATTGTGATTGGCGGAGGCATCACAGGCGCAGGAACAGCACGTGACTGCGCCATGCGAGGCCTTAAGGTGCTCCTGGTTGAGAGACACGACTTCTCGACAGGAGCCACCGGACGCAATCATGGCCTTATGCACAGCGGCGCTAGATATGCCGTTACCGACCACGAAAGCGCCAAAGAGTGTATTCAAGAGAACATGATTCTTCGAAAAATCGCACGTCATTGCGTAGAAGAAACCGACGGTCTCTTCATCACTCTACCCGAAGACGACCTGAATTTCCAAGCCACTTTTGTGCAGAAGTGCACCGAGGCTGGAATCAGCGCCGAGATCATCGACCCAAAACAGGCAATAATCATGGAGCCTTCGGTGAATCCCGAGCTCATAGGCGCTGTAAAGGTGCCTGACGCTTCTATCGACCCCTTCCGCTTGACAATGGCCAACGTGCTCGATGCACAGCTGCATGGCGCCGAGGTACTCGTCTATCACGAGGTGGTAGATGTGATTATTGAGCAAGACAGAATGGTGGGCGTTAAACTTCGCAACAACCATAACGGTGAGGAACTTGACGTCTACGCCACTGTCACTGTCAATGCCGCTGGTATTTGGGGCGCGTTAATAGCACAGATGGCAGGTGTGAAAATCAACATGTTCCCTGCTAAGGGCTCGTTGCTGATTTTCGGACACCGCGTCAACAATATGGTAATCAACCGCTGCCGCAAGCCAGCCAACGCCGATATCCTCGTTCCCGACGATGCGGTTTGCGTAATTGGCACTACCAGCGTCCGCATTCCCATCGAGGAATGTGACGACATGCGAGTGACTCCCGAGGAAGTAGAAGAGCTGCTTGCCGAGGGCATGAAACTGGCGCCATCGCTTGGCTCTACTCGCATCCTCAGGGGTTATGCCGGTGTGCGTCCTCTGGTGGCTAGCGATGACGACCCAAGCGGTCGCAGCATCAGTCGCGGCATCGTTACCCTCGACCACGAGAAACGCGACGGTCTTGCGGGATTCATCACCATCACTGGCGGTAAGATGATGACCTACCGCCTCATGGCCGAGGAGGTCACCGATCTCGTATGTCAAAAATTGAATATCAGCAAGAATTGTGATACTGCCACAACACCACTGCCAGGAAGCGAACCTAAAGAAGAAACCAAAAGATTCAGCTTCTCACAAAAAGCGGCTGAGGGACGTCACGGCACTCTCGACAAAGAGATTGAGAGCGGCGACGCCGCCAGCGACGCGCTGGTGTGTGAATGTGAGGGCGTGAGCGTGGGTGAAGTGAGATATGCTGTCACCAAACTTCATGTCCACAACCTGATTAACCTTCGCCGTCGCACACGAGTTGGCATGGGAACTTGTCAAGGCGAACTCTGCGCTTGCCGCGCGGCAGGAGTGATGTGCAGCGACGACAAGAGCGCACAGAAAGCCATCAACGACCTCAACGGTTTCGTCAATGAGCGCTGGAAGGGCATGCAACCCGTAGCATGGGGCGACAACCTTGCCGAAGCACAGCTTACAGCAACAATATATCAAGGCCTGCTGGGTGTTGACAAATTAGCCAATGAAAGGAGGATAGAATATTATGAGATTTGACGTTATAATAATAGGTGGAGGACTTAGCGGACTCACCGCCGGCATCGCATTGGCCGAGGCTGGCAAAGACGTGGCTCTGGTGAGCGCAGGACAAAGCACGCTGCACTTTGGCAGCGGATCTCTCGACCTGCTCGGTTGCGACGATAAGGGAAATGACATTTACAAACCCATCGACGCAATTGCAACTCTTGGTGAAAAACATCCTTATAATAAATTAGAAGACGTGTCAGGGCTTGCTGGTGTGGCGAAACAATTACTCGAGAGAGCAGGAATCGCCACTACCGGTGATGCCAATGTTAACCACTGGCGCATCACACCAATTGGCGGACTGATGCCCACATGGTTGAGCATGGAAGGCATGGCTATAGTTCAAGACCCCGACCAGATGCCATGGAAGCGCGTGGCACTGGTTAACATCGCCAATTATCTCGACTTCCCAACCAAGTTCCTCGCTGCTGGACTTCGCGAGCGAGGCGTGCAGGTTGACGTGAAGGCGGTTACCGTTCCCCAGTTGGCACAACTCCGCAAGAGTCCAACCGAGATGCGCTCTACCAATATCGCCAAGGTGATAGAGAGCAATGATATAATAAACGATATTGCCGATAAGATAAACAGCATCACAGGCGAAGGCTATGATATGGTGCTGTTGCCAGCAGTGCTGGGAGTGGCAAGCAGTGAGAACAGCAAGAAGTTGCTCAGTCTCATCAAAATGCCTGCTAGCTATGTAGCAACCTTGCCACCCTCGGTGACTGGCGTTAGATTGCAGACTCAATTGCGCAAGCGCTTTAACTCGTTAGGAGGCTCATTCTTCCCAGGCGACCAAGTTATCGAAGGCGTATTTGAAAATAACGTCCTCAAGGGTGTGAAAACCGCCAAACTTGACGGCACCACCCTTGAAGCCGATAATTTCATCCTCGCAACGGGTTCGTTCATGAGCCGAGGCTTAAAGGCTGACTATGACCACATCTACGAGCCCGCTCTGGGCGTTGATGTTGATGATATGGGCCTTGACCGCAAGACATGGGCTAAAATCGACGTCAACGAAGCCCAGCCCTATATGGAAATGGGCGTCAAGACCGACGAGAAACTGCGTTGCCTGCGCAACGGCACGGCCATCAATAATCTCTATGCCGTAGGCTCTATCCTGAGCGGCCACAACAGCATCAAGCTGCTCGACGCTGCTGGCGTGGATATGCTCACAGCATTACAAGTAGCAAATAACATAATAAAATAACACCGACGATTATGGCAACTGAAACCCAGACACAAAATGTGAGCGTCAACAACTTTGAACAGTGCTTGAAATGCTCTATATGCACCGTCTATTGCCCAGTATCGGCGGTGACTCCCGAATATCCAGGTCCCAAGCAAGCGGGCCCCGACGCTGAGCGCTATCGCATGAAGAACAAGGCGTTCTTTGACGATGCTCTCAAGATGTGCCTCAACTGCAAGCGCTGCGAGGTAGCATGCCCTAACGATGTGCACATTGGCGACATTATCCAAGCCGCTCGCATCAAGTACAACACTCATCGGCCCAAATTGCGCGACATGATGCTCGCCAACACCGACTTTGTGGGCACCATGGCATCTCCATTTGCCGCAATCGCCAATCCCATTCTCAAACTCAAGCCCATGAAGGCCGTTCTGCATGGGGTGATGGCGATTGACAAGCACCGCACTTTCCCTGACTACTCAAGCCGCAAGTTTGAGTCATGGTTCAAGAAAAATGCCGCTGCATTGCAAGATAAGTTCAACAAGCACGTGAGCTATTTCCACGGATGTTATGTGAACTATAACTACCCACAGCTGGGTGTTGACTTTGTCAACGTGATGAACGCCGTGGGCTATGGTGTGCATCTGCTTGAGAAGGAGAAATGCTGCGGTGTGGCGCTGATTGCCAATGGTATGCCCAAGCAGGCGAAGCGTCAGGGCGAGGTGAACATGACCTCGATGCGCAAAGCCATCGCTCAGGGACATCAGGTGCTCACCACAAGCTCGACTTGCACCTTTACAATGCGCGACGAGTATGACCACCTGTTGGGCATCGACAACCACGACGTGCGCGACAGCATCAGCCTCGCCACACGATTCCTCTACCAGCTCATCGAAAAGGGAGAGATTAAGCTCGCTTTCCGTGAAGACTTCAAAAAGCGCGTGGCTTATCACAGCGCATGCCACATGGAGCGCATGGGGTGGGTGCCCTATAGCACACGACTGCTGCGCATGATTCCTGGCATCGACTTCGTCATGCTTGAGTCTCAATGTTGTGGCATCAGCGGCACCTACGGCTTCAAGAAGGAAAACTACGAGCGCTCGCAAGCCATTGGCAAGGGGCTCTTTGACCAAATCAAGGAGGTTAATCCCGACTGCGTAGCCACCGACTGCGAGACCTGCAAGTGGCAAATCGAGATGTCAACCGGCACACCAGTGATGAACCCAATTTCAATCATCGCCGAGGCCCTTGATGTTGAGAAAACACGTGAACTAAACAAGCAATAACCTGTTCACGATTCTGATCACGATCCCGTTCACGATCTACAATTAAAGAAATATATTATTAACCTTTTAACAATTAATCGATTAAACAAAATGGGTAAATTTTTAGCTCCACCGGCTTATAAGCCGGAAAGAACAGGACCCGAGGCCGATGCCGAATACCGCCGTCTAAGGTGGCAGGTCTTCATTGGTATCTTCATAGGATACGCCGGCTTCTATCTTGTTAGAAAAAACCTGTCGATGGCAATCCCCATGCTGGAGCCTTTTGGTTTCACTAAGGGTGAGATGGGTACTGTGTTAGGTATGAACGCACTTGCCTACGGTATCTCAAAATTTGTGATGGCAAGTATCAGCGACCGCAGCAATGCCCGTCGTTTCCTGCCGTTAGGATTGATTCTCTCGGCAACAGCCATGGCGTTCATGATTGTCCCCATTCAGTTTTTCAAGGACCAGAAGGGACTTGCAATCTTCTTGATGGGCGTGTTCAACTTCCTCGTTGGATGGTTTAATGGTATGGGATGGCCTCCGTGCGGACGTGTGATGACACGGTGGTTCTCTATCAAAGAACGCGGCACATGGATGAGTGTGTGGAACTGCGCTCACAACGTGGGTGGAGCCCTCGTTGGACCAATGGCCGCCTATGGCGCCATGTGGTTCGGCAGCTGGTTTTATGGCAACGACGAGAAGATGTACTTCCTGATCGGAACTTATGCCTTCCCCGCCGCTGTGGCAATCTTGATTGCAATTATCGCCTATGTACTCATTCGCGACACACCACAATCCTGCGGCCTTCCATCAATCGAGAAGTGGAGCGGCTCGGCTTCTAAGAACTACGACGCTAAGAAGAGTGAGCAAACTCTGAAAATCAAGGAGATTTTCAAAATCGTTCTCTCCAACAAGTTCTTGTGGTTCATTGCTTTCGCCAATTCATTCATCTACATGGTACGCTACGGATGCCTTGACTGGGCTCCCACTATCTTGAGCGAGCACAATGTTGATATCAAGAGTGCCGGATGGGCTTATTTTGCTTATGAATTTGCAGCAATCCCAGGCACAATCTTCTGCGGCTGGCTCAGTGATAAGGTGTTCAAGGGCCGTCGTGCAATGCCCACCATGCTGTTTATGGCTCTCATCATCATTGCAATCATCATTTATTGGCAAAACTTAGGCAACCTGTGGGTTGTAGTGGGATGTCTTATTGCAATCGGCTTCCTCATCTACGGTCCTGTGATGCTTATCGGTGTTCAGGCTCTTGACCTCGCTCCAAAGAATGCAGCAGGCACAGCAGCTGGCTTCACTGGCTTCATGGGATATGTGCTCGGTACATTCTTGCTTGCCAACTCACTGCTCGGTTTCGTTGCCGACAAGTGGGGATGGTCATGGGTATTTATCCTGCTGATGGTAGCTTGTGTTCTCGCAATCTTCTTCATGGCGTTGACCTATAAGGAGGAGCAATACCTCGTTGCCGACCGCAAGGGAACAAATGTGGCTGAAGAAAAAGCTGAGGAGAAAATTGAAGAAGTAGCTGATGGTATGGTTGAAGACACAACTGAGAATGCAGCTGAAAACAAAACCGAAGAATAATACTAATTAATATTTATATTAACCAACAAACCAATCAAACTTATGTTTAAAAAAATCTTTCGATTAGGCGTTGCTGGCTTATTGCTCGCTTCCCTGGCAACTTCTTGCTCCGACGAGCAGCAGTTCACCAATGAGAACACCGATGCCCGCAGAATTGAGGTTTCTCAATTGACTGCCGAAATGGCTAAGGTGCGTGATTATGTGCCTCTGTATGCTGTTGCAGCACACCGTGGCTCGATCTTCTGGACTCCCGAAGAGACCGAGGCTTCTTGGCGTTGGGCTCGTGAGATGGGCGCCGACTACCTTGAGAGCGACATGCAGGCTACCAAAGACGGTATCGTGCTCGCTAACCACGACGAGAACGTGAAGCGCACTACCAACATCCAGAGCATGTTCTCTGATTATGTTCCCACCGACGTCCGCAAGGCGTTCTACCGCTCGTTCAAGAACTCCGATGGCTCTCAGCACTTCAGCGAGGCCGACATCGAGGCTCAATACCAGCGCGACGTGAACGACTTCCGCACTTACTACACCATGTCTTACTACTATGCCGAGCTTCTCATGCTTGACTCTGGCGAGTGGTTCAACCTCGACAAGAGCACTCAGGAGCAGGCTCGTCCAAGCTACAAGGCTACTCAACTTGGTAGAATCAACAACACTAAAGACGGCATTATCTATAGCAATGGCCTCTATGTGTCGGCTATCCAAGACCAGATTGCCTTTGCCGAGGGCAAGAAGCTCAAGAGAGATGCCAACGGCGTTCGCATTCTTCCTTACAAGATCAAGGACAAATACAAAAACATGACCCTTGAGGAAATCTACAACAGCGAGAAGAAGACTGTTAAGTGCGATGATCCAAGTATTAGCTACGGCTATGCTGCCAAGTACATGGACTTCGTAGAGTATGACTTCGCCAACGCTTATGTTGCCGATGAGCAGGACACTGGCAACCGCCCAGGTATCTACATCGAGTTCAAAGAGAGCTGGCTCAACCCCAAAGACATGGAGGTTCGCGTTTACAACGTCCTTCACGAGTGTGGTTGGAACATCGTCACCAACCCATCGGGCGACACTCAGTTCTACAAAGCTGGCAAGGTTAACGTAGGTAACACCAATGGTAAGGTTATCCTCCAAACCTTCTCGTTCGACGCTTTGCATCGCGCTTACGACGTGTTCAAGGGCAAAGTGCCCATGTGCTTCTTGCTTTGGATTAGCGATCCCCCCTATGCAACCGACATCGCTTATGACACCCCAACAGGTTATGCCGACTTCATCCGCTACGGACAGGAATATGGCGCTCACATCATTGGCCCAGCCATCAGTGGCGCTCCTAACAACTATCCTGAGATGAACCAACCCTGGCAGGCTTACATGATTCGCAAGTCGGGCATGTACAACCATCCTTATTCGTTCGACTCTTATGCACAAATGTCGAAATACATGGGTTACTACACCGACTACTACGGACAGGGCAACACCACCATGTTTGACGACGTGCTGCAACTCACTATTCCTGCTACTGCCTACACCAACTTCACCGGCAGCAAGAGCGTGCCCGTTTACATGGACGGTTTCTTCACCAACCGCTCTGAGATTTCTCTGCGTTACATGATTGAGAATGGTTTCCGTTGCAATGCTAACCTGCCCAACCCATTCCATCCTGGCCAGAAGTTTGACAACTCTCAAGCGCCTTCTGTTGTTCCCGATGTTGAGGCCACACTTGTTCGCCTTGGCTATTGATAAAATCGCACAAACAGTGAGAAAACAGTTTTTTATTAATCTTTATTAGAACATAAATAGATATGAAAAAATATTTTTTAATCTTTGCTTTGGCGATTTTTGCGTTCGCTGCCAACGCACAGGATTTTGATACTGATCCAACATTAAGGGTTGACAACAACGAGAAGGACGTGCACTTCACCATTGGTGCACGCATGATGGCCGACGCGGCTTACTACCACAGCGACTTCACTCCATTGCAGAGCGGTGCTGCTATCACCGATGCGCGCATCCGCACTTCGATGACCTACAAGGACTGGTACTTCTATGCCGACTTTGGCTTTGGCAAGGGAAAATTCGCCCAGAAGAACATCTTCCTGCAGTACACCAAGCACGCCGAGAATGGCGACGACCACTCTATCAAGCTCGGTTACTACAATGACCCCGCTGGCTCTATGGCCCGCAACACTTCACTTGGTAGCTACCACTTCATTTCTCGCCCAGGTAGCAGCAATGCTCTTGGCGAGGGACGTGAGCTCGGTATCAGCTACAAGTACAACAGCGACAAGTTCATGGCCTATCAAGGTATCTTCACCGAGAACGCCTACAACAAGATTGAGTCGGGCTTCAACGGCATCACCGTTGCTGGTCGCTACGTGGCTCGTCCTATCATCGACGAGAACCAGACTCTCCACATTGGTGTGAACGCTCGCTTTGCTCACATGGGCGGTGGCGTTACTACCAACAACGTTCTCAAGAAGACCCTCTATCTAGGCCAGAGCCTTGAGACCTACGTTGACGAGGACGACCAGTTCGTTTCTTGCGAACTTCCCTGGATTGACAATGTGGTTGATGTAGGTGCTGAGTTGCTCTATCACAACAACCGTTTCTTCCTGCGTGGTGAGTACATGTTCAAGCACACCACCAAGAAGCGCGACAGCAACACCCTCTGGGAGGCTAGCAACAACAACATCGACACTTGGGGCTCTTATGACTGGTGGCTTGCTGCCAACCCCATCCGCAGCGACAACTTCCACGGTGGATATGTTGAGGCAGGTGTACTCCTCTTCGGCACTCCTTACAAGTACAACCGCAGCGAGGGCCTCCTCGGTGGTCTTAACGGAAAGGCTATGGAAATCGTGGCACGCTACAACTACACTAGCCTCAACGACGTGAACGACGGCGAGTACTATGCTGTAGGCCGCAACCAGTACTATCCCAACGGCTACATGGAAGACTGGCCCTACGCCAGCAGCAGTGTGGGTGGTGGTAAGGTTAACTCTTTCACCATTGGTCTGAACTACTCGTTCAACAAGTATGTTCAACTCATGTTTGACTACACTTACCACAAGTTGCAGAAGGACTTCTTGCCCTACGACAAGAACTTCCACGTAGGCCAAGCACGCGTGCAGTTCACATTCTAAACAAGACAATCACCCACTTTGTGGGCTCCTAAATCAAAAGGCAAATCGCTCAGGCGGTTTGCCTTTTCTTTATAGCATATTTAGCCCCTTGTTTATGCATTGCGCCGCACCGTCCGTTGGTGTTGTTTGTGCATTGCACAGCACCGTCCGTTGGCGTTGTTTGTGCATTGCACAGCACCGTCCGTTGGTGTTGTTTGTGTATTGCGCCGCACCGCCGGCGTTCAATGGTAGCGCCAAAACTAGGAAAAAAGAAATTGTCATTAATAAAGAGAATCTATTGCACAAATTCTTGTCTTTAATTGTCTTCAAACTAAAATCTGTGTGGAAATTGAAATATTTTTCTCTCAAGTGTTGAATTTTTTGGTAAAAGACAAAAATTACCTATCTTTGCAACATCTACCAACCATAAAACTTACTCAATTATGAAAAGAATGACATTCTTATTTATTGCTTTATTGGCAGTAATGACTTCCTATGCACAGCAGAAAGGCTACGTGTGTACAGGCAATCACGTGAATATCCGCACCGGAGCTGGAATTAATTATCCCGTCATGGATGAGGAACTTGGTCACAAGCGCCAGTTGTCAAAAGGCGATGTGCTACTGGATTGTGGACAGAAGAATAATGGATTTTGCTTAGTTAGTGGTCCATTGGAATGGGGCGGTGACGAAAGAGAAGGTTGGGTTTCTCAGCGGTATCTGCGTCCAGTCACCTTATGCCCTAAATGTGGCGGCACAAAAAACGAAAACATAGCAAAGGAAGATATAGACCTTGCCACATGCCGCAAGTGCAAAGGCAAAGGCTATATTAAATCAGGTCATTAACGTAATTGATAATTAATCACATTAGGCGGAGACAGCGTCTTCGCCTAATATTTTTTTACATAATAAATCATCGACACCTTGCTCTCGGCATTGCGCTGTCCCGTGAGGTTATAAAGATTGGTTCTCATTCAATCCTCTTATATATTGTTGACCAAGTTTCGGTTTTTAAGAAACTCTAGTCAGCATTGTTTTCCATATCCAAAAAGCGATTGAAGGAGTGCCCCCACCGTCTCAGGCGAGATAGACTCCTTTTCAGCCCCACTCTAAAAGCTGAGATTAATTGGGTCAATTGTGTCGTGTCAATCATAATTGTTTGCGATTTAAGTTCACCGCAAATTTATTATGATTGCATGGTACGACAAAAGACAAGAAAAACTCACCGAGAAGGTGAGTTTTGGTATCCATGTATATTACATAATTCACTTCATGCGTTCAAGGCTTTGTATAATGATTAATGTAGACCTAGAAACATCTTCAGAAGTAAATGATTGTCCTCCAGCAACACCAGGAAGTCCCGAAAAGCCTGTGTAATTATATAATAATGTTGCTTCTTCGTCATTGAGCTGTTCGTCATAATGATATGCGATAAAAGCTCCCAAGAGATATGGAAAACGCATTGTATAATAATCATAAACTCCTTCGTCTGCAGTAGCGATATTATCTATCTTTTTGAAAATCTCACTTGAAAGAACTGAAAGTTGTTCTTTGTTGAGTGCATTAAAATCCACTGCAGTCATCAGGAAAAGTGTAAGACCATTTAAATGCAAAATATTTTCAAATGTGTTTTTATTATAATCTTCATAACTTAAACCAGCAGTAGTATTTACAGGTTTTGATTTTGGGTAATCAAGTTCACAATAAAGGTTGAGTAATTCTGTTGCACCTGTGAGTCGTTGCATCAGCTCTTGATAACAGTTGGCAAGCGTCATTGTAAAGACACTTTCATATAGTACATTATAGAAATCATAAACACCATTATAGGGATGCATAAAACATGTGAGAGCTAGATTGCGTGTTGACATAGCATATAGCTTATCTTCAGGCACATCACAAAGTGCCAATAATTCTTCCATTGTACCAGCCTCAGCTTTGTGTTGTTCCCAATAATAATAATCTCCACCTTTGCCTTTCAAACCACTATCTTCAACTACTCGTGTTGTCCACATTTTGCGACCAAATGATCTCTCATAAGGAGCCATAAGAGGTGTTTCACGAAATGGAGTTTCGCGTTCAATGTTTATCCATGTGCGAGTAACAGGTTCGACTGGATTGTTTGGCTCATCTTTTTTATCGTCACCACAAGATGAAAAAATAATTAAAACAAAGAAAATAAAAAGATGAATGTTTAGTCTCATGATCTATACGGCTTTAATTATGCGACAAAATTACTATAAATTTCATTATCACAAGTGATTCTGCCTAAAATCTTTTGATAAAGCCGAGCTAATCAGTCCACAAAACTGCCACCCTAAGTTTTCCTCCATAAACTCTTTGGTTCGCATAACAGAGGCATAATACTTGGTACTGAACCATTTACGCCGTTGGCATTGTTTATGTATTGCGCCGCACCGCCGGCGTATAAAAAATGTTCAATCTGTTGCGTTGTCAACGCAACCAAGACTAGAATCTGTGATTTTTTAACCTTGCCCCTCGCTCTCTCAACCAATTACCTTCGCCCATAAAAACAACCATTAAACTAATTCCATTATGGCAACAAGTAAACAAAAAAACACAATCTCTAATGTCTTTCGTTACCGTTCCCTGGAAGAGGAGAATGAGAATCCTGCTCTCTACAGGAAAAATGAGGGAGGCAACATCTTCAACTCTAAGTGTCTGCATACTATGGTAAACGAGACTCAGCCCACTATTGACCTCTGGCATGGCCTGTGGCATCAGGGTGAGATGGCATGCCTTTTCGGTGAGCCTAACGTGGGAAAGACGATTCTGGCAATGAAAATTGCGGCCGACATCGTCCGAAGAGGCGAGAGTGTTCTGTATTTCGACTTCGAGAATGCAGAGCACCAACTCATCCCAAGATATCAAGGAAAAGAAATACCCTTTATCGACATCCTCACTTTCAACTACAAAAACCACTATTTAAAAACCGATAACCACAGCTTGCTCGACTACATCAAGAGGGCCGCTTTGCTCCGTGAGACACACATAATAATTATCGATGACATAACGCATCTCTTTGGCATTGGAAATCCCGCCGACGTGAGACACGTTCTCAACACTCTGCGTTCGTGGACTAAACACTTAAGGATGTCTATTCTAGTGCTCGCTCACTCGGTAAAGAAAAGAATGAACCAGATTGCCACCATTGAGCAACTGGCAGGCTCATTCGAGTGCGCCTTGTCTTTGCCTGAAAAAAGTTGACTCATAAAAAAGTCAATAAAATGAACAAAAGATTAAGAGAAAGACAACTTCGTGCCGCGATAGAGTATCGCAGAATGGGCTTGAGTTATCGTATGATTTCCGAAAAAACCGGTCTCGC
>JAGCRW010000022.1 GCA_017964485.1 Muribaculaceae bacterium
ATATTAAGAATTTTGATGATGTTAGTTGTGATGGTAAAGGTATTTAATTGAATATAAGATGAGCAGGAGTTATTTAAGGACTGAGATAGATGAGCAGATGGTTGATCTTTAAGAAAATTATAAATTATGGAAAAGGAACTATTACTTGAAAGATTAAAAAGAATAACTGGAAATGATAATTTAAAGTTCCCAAGTCAAATACAGTTATCTTTTAAAGAGTTCACATTGACTATGCATATTAATGGAAAAGGGGTACGTGATAATATGCAAACAAATGGTTCTGCATTTGAAGGGTGGGCAATATGCATAAAAGCATATATTCCAGAAATTAAAAATATTATTTTGTCATGGGATAATCCTAATTATAGTGATGATGAAAAAGAGAAAAACCGTCAAACCAAGCATTATAATCGCTTTCTTATGAGAGTTTATTCTTTTGCAAAGTTTTTTGATTGGTTCTCCATATCCAAGAATAATAAACAATTAGTAAATGAATTTAAACAGAACCATTCAAATCTATTCATTAATTATCCCAAAACTGAGAGCAAAGAAAAAATTTCAGAAAATTGTCAGATAAAAAAAGAGAAGCAGAATTAGAAAGATTAATTGTTACTAAACTTAGAAAATCCATCCCTCTGACAGATCATCAACTCCCAGTCGGATTATTTGATAATGAAGTAAAAACCACAAAAACTTGCACACCAAGAGGAGCTAGTCAAATAGACTTATGGCAACTTGATAAAGATACTTTAAGAATATTTGAGTTGAAAGACAAGGATAATAATTCTGTCGGAATTATTTCCGAGTTGATATATTATGCAAATATTATGAATGAATTGATAAAGGGTAATATCCAATATCCTCAATCAATAAAGACGGCAAAAGACATAAGAAATATTAAGTCTTTATATAGTGCTATTCAAAACAAATCCATTAATACTGTTGAGGCGATCTTTCTTAATTATGAATTTCATCCTCTAATCAAATACAAAAAAAACCAAATAATGGAACTTATAAATGAAGGTACCAGACCTCATGGGATTATCTTTAAGGATGAACTTGTTGAGAAATATCTATAAGTATGAAAATCACAATCCATCGTGGCACACATCAGATTGGGGGATGTGTCACAGAATATGACCATGAAGGTTGGCGCTTGTTTGTTGACTATGGCGAAGAGTTGCCTGGGAATCCTAATACTGGGGATTTGCTGATAGAGGGCTTAACTCACGGTAATTTATCGAAAAGCGCATTGCTTATCACACATTATCATGGTGACCATATAGGTCGCATTACAAGGTTGCCCAAAGAATTGCCGATTTATATTAGCAGCATTGGGCGCGCCATACAAATCCATTTGTCAAAACAAATCAAGAGGAATGATGACCACAAGAAAATGGTAGAACGACTCTCTACAAACCCTTATACAGTTTCGTTTGAGGCAGGTAAGGCATTCTCATTCGGACCATTCAATGTTCTGCCAATCACGTTAGACCATTCCGCTTTTGAGGCAAATGCCTTCAGAATTGAGGTAGGTAGTAAAAGCTTTTTCCACACAGGTGACTTTCGCACTCATGGTTTTCGCAGTAAGAAACACTCTCTTTTATTCAACAAATTAGTAGGCAAAGTAGATTATGTGGTTTGTGAGGCCACCAACGTTATGCGACAAAACACAACAAATCTGTCGGAACAAGGACTTCATCAGCAATTTATTGAATCGTTCAAAGAGAATCATGGTAATATTGTATATGTTTCATCAACCAATATCGACCGACTTTTTTCATTGTATAATGCTGCAATTGAGGCTAATTGTATATTTATAGTTGATGAATATCAGAAATCTATGATGGAACTGGTTTGTGAGAGCAACTCTGTTTGGACTAAATCCAAATATTACAACTTCAAACCAGAGTCTATGCCTATCGAACTAAAATGCTATAAAGGTAAATTAAAAGTGTATGGAAAGTTTGAATGGTTGCTCAAGCATAAGGGCTATGTGCTTTTGGCTCGCGCGAGTTCACGTTTCGACAACCTTATTAAACTAATGCCTGGTAAAAAGAAAAAATATCTGTCGATGTGGAATGGATATGTCGTCGAAGGTAACCCCGCTTATAACGAGCGGCTTGCACAGTCGCTGGGAAAAGACTATAAATATATGCACACTAGTGGTCATTGTGACATGATTAGTTTGCGAAAAGTGCTGGAAATACTTCAACCCAAGATGGTTATACCAATCCACACCGATAATCCCGAAGAGTTTGAAAAGCAATTCGGTGACAAATGGTCGGTAAAAGTATTGAACGATGGGGAATCGATAGAATGCTGATTCATAAATGTAGATATTACTATTAAAGAAAATTACCGCCACTCTACGCTAGAAGAATGGCGGTAACTGTAATTATTTAGCGGTTTTATGCTTTTCTAACCAGTGCGACTGGAGTTTGTTGGTCGTTTTGGCCCAGTGGGTTGTCTTTGAATAGGGCCTTGAGGAACTTCAAGTCGATGTCCTTGCTAGAGCGGCCAAGAATGTCGACATTGAGATCGTTAGCGTCAAGGACAAATACGTCTTTCACGCCAAGTTTCTCCTTCATTTGGCGAGCTACTTTGTCGGGGTTCTTGGGAGCCATCTTGGCGTAACGATTATATGGTGGAATAGTGCAGTCGCAGGGACCATCGATGGCGTAGGCACGAGGTCCGCAAACCTTATAGAACGCGCCTCTCACGCCAAAAGGCTTGGTGACGGCAGCAGCGGCACAACCGAGCAACAGACGTGGAACACCCACATCTTTGATAGCCAACTGCATAGTGTAGGGACTTCCCAAGCCTATGCCGTAAGGCGATTTATATACAAATTTCACTAGGAATTTTGCCAGTTTACTGGGTTTAATCTCCGAAATGGGGAATGCTCTGCCTTGTGTGATTGCCACAATTTTCTCGCTCACGAAGAGCAGGTCGTCTGGCTGACGCACGTCTTTGGTGTATTCATCAAGTACTTCGCCCAGGTTGTCTTCTTTCATCACCAACTTGGTCTTGCACGGAATGCGCATATATTCCACTCCATCAATCTCAATGTTGAGGTTCTTGCCCTCATTTGCTTTTATTTCCATAACTCGTGTACTAAAAATTTGTTGCAAAAGTATACATTATCAATTAAAAATGCAAATTATGGCTCTTGATTTGAGAAAGTTTGGATTTTTAGGGCAAAAAAAATTGCTTTTTTTAAGAATAGAATGTACTTTTGTCGGAAAATTGAGGCATTTTCTTAAATGCCTCATTAAGAGCAGAAGAAAAAAGCTATGTTGTTTGAGTGCCCACAGTGCAGCAAAATAATTGACATGACGCTCGAGGAATTAGCCTTGAGCAAGAAGGTTGTGGTGTGTCCGCAATGTCTGAACGAATTTCTCGCTCAGGATGTGGACATTCCGGCGTCAATGCTCAGGACCAAAGTTGCTACTAAAAGCGCACAGAAACAGCTCTACTGCCACAGCTGCGGTGAGTCGCTGCCAGTGGCGGGACTCAAGTTCTGCCCATATTGCGGAGCGTCGCAGAACCTCGCTGCATCAGCAGCTGCCATCGACAATACTACTGTTTCACAAGAGTCGAAGCCAAGCACTCAGGCAATGGGCGACAGTAATTTGCAGACCAACGAAGACAAGACGGTGGTCGAGGACGACGCTTACGACATGATGGAGCATCTTCCCTTTATCAGGCCTCTCCCCCGCCTGCCGAGCAAGCGCGAGGTGATGGGAAGCCCATTGACCCGCACCATTTGCTACATCATCATCTTTATCCTCATAGCAATATTCCTCTTTGTCCTTTATCTGTCCAACTTCGATGACGACGGTTCCATAGCCCGCTCGATAGGACTGAACTTTGAGTGATAAGGTGTAAAAAGTAAAGAACGCCATCGGCACTAGATTGTGCTGATGGCGTTTAACTTTTTTGCTTCTAAACGAAGCTTCGCTACTTCTGCCTGAAGTACAGGTTAATGGGAGTTCCACGGAAATCCCATTTCTCACGGATTTTGTTCTCGAGGTAGCGCTTGTAAGGATCTTTGATCCATTGCGGCAGGTTGCAGAAGAACACGAACGATGGCACTCTCGCCTCCTTGAGCATAGTGATATATTTGATCTTCACATATTTGCCTTTTGTGGCAGGGGGTGGCACGGCAGCAATGGCCTCTTGCAGCACGTTGTTGACCTGCGAAGTGGAAATCACGGTCTTGCGCTTGTTATACACAGCGATAGCCTCCTCCAACACCTTGAGGATGCGCTGCTTGGTGAGCGCTGAGCCAAAGATAATGGGGAAGTCGGTAAATGGCGCGAAGCGCTCACGGATAGTGTTCTCCATATAGGTTATGGCCTGCTGTGACTTTTGCTGCGCCAAGTCCCACTTGTTAACGAGCACCACGAGTCCCTTGCGGTTCTTCTCGATGATGGAGAAGATGTTGACATCTTGCGACTCAATGCCTCGTGTGGCATCGATAATGAGTATGCACACATCGCTGTTCTCGATGGCGCGAATGCTGCGAAGCACCGAGTAGTACTCAATATCCTCATTCACCTTGTTCTTCTTGCGGATGCCAGCGGTGTCAACAAGGTAGAAATCAAAGCCAAACTTATTGTAACGCGAATAGATGCTGTCGCGAGTTGTACCAGCGATGTCGGTCACGATATTGCGCTCCTCGTCCATTAGGGAGTTGACGAGCGACGACTTGCCAGCGTTAGGTCTGCCCACAATGGCAAAACGTGGCAGCTCTTCCTCAGGCTGGTCGTGGTTCTTCTTGGGCATAAGGCGATACACCTCATCAAGGAGGTCGCCGGTGCCCGTACCGTTAATTGCCGAGATGGCAAACGGCTGGCCCAAGCCTAAAGCGTAGAACTCAGTCTCGCCATAGAAATTCTGGTTGTTGTCGTCTTTGTTGACCACAACCACCACAGGTTTCTTGCCACGACGCAGAATCTCTGCCACGTGGTCGTCGAGATCGGTGATGCCGGTTTTTATATCTACCATAAAGAGAATCACGTCGGCCTCCTCGATGGCGAGATACACCTGCTTGTTGATTTCGCTCTCAAACACATCCTCGCTGCCTTCTACCCAGCCACCAGTGTCAACGACACTCATTTCCATGCCGTTCCACTCCATGAGGCCGTACTGGCGATCGCGTGTGGTGCCGCTGGTGTCGTTCACGATAGCCGCGCGAGTCTTTGTCAAGCGGTTAAAAAGTGTGGACTTGCCCACATTAGGGCGTCCCACTATTGCTACTAATCGTCCCATATCAGTTGATTGTTATCAGTTGTCAGTTATCAGATTTTTTAGAAGTTCTGGACCAGAACTTAACTCTTATTACTCAATGTATCCAAATTGGCGGAGTTTGTTCTCTTGGTTGCGCCAGTCTTTTTCTACTTTCACGTAGAGCTCAAGGAAGACGCGTTTCTCGAAGAATTTCTCAATGTCCTTGCGGGCCTCGATACCCACATGCTTAAGTTTCTTGCCCTGATGGCCTATTATGATACCCTTCTGACTGTCGCGCTCCACATAAATCACCGCCATAATATGGATGGAATTGTCATCCTCGGTGAACTTCTCCACGATTACCTGGGTGGCATAGGGCACTTCCTTGTCGTAGGTGAGCAGAATCTTCTCGCGCACAATCTCAGTGACAAAGAACCTCGAATTGCGATCGGTGAGGGCATCCTTGCCAAAGTAAGGCGGACTCTCGGGCAGCAGCTCCACAATGCGCTTCATGATATTGTCAACATTGAAGTTGTGTAGCGCGCTGGTGGGATAAATCTCGGCCTGCGGCAGCAGCTCTTTCCACTGCGCCACAAGAGCCTCAAGTTCTTGCTGGCCGCCTGTGAGCAGGTCAATCTTGTTGATTACCAGCAGCACAGGAATTTTCTCCTTGGCCACCTTGTCGAGGAAGTCCTGGTTCTTAGTGGGTGTCTCTACCACGTCGGTTACATAGAGCAGCACGTCGGCATCGATGAGGGCTCCTTTAGAGAAGTCGAGCATCGACTCTTGCAGTTTGAACTTGGGCTTGAGCACGCCCGGTGTGTCGCTGAACACAATCTGGTAGTCATCTCCATTGACGATACCCATGATGCGGTGACGCGTTGTCTGCGACTTGCTGGTGATGATAGAGAGTTTCTCCCCCACCAGCAGGTTGCTCAGTGTCGACTTCCCCACATTGGGGTTTCCTACTATATTTACAAATCCGGCTCGATGCATTTTTAGTTATCAGTTTTGAGTTGTCAGTTATCAGTTTGAACTAGGCGTAGCCCTAACTAATCTCTAGTCCCTAATTGCGTGAAACGCATATAAAAATGCGCCACCACTCGGCACGGAATAGTGCCATGAGTGGTCACGCATTTACTATTAAGCAAAGCTTTAGATTGCCCAGACGATGTACTCTGCTCCCCATGTGAAGCCAGCACCAAAGGCGGTAAGAACAATCTTGTCGCCCTTTTTGAGGCGATGCTTGTTCTCGTCGAGGCACAAGGGGATAGAAGCGGCACTAGTGTTGCCACGGTTCTGGATGTTGACAAGGATTTTCTCCTCGGGGATGCCCAGACGGTCACCCACAGCCTCGATGATGCGCAGGTTGGCCTGATGTGGCACAAACCAATCGATGTCCTCGTTGGTAAGGTTGTTGCGCTTCATCACGTCGCGGGTAGAGGTGAGCATGTCAACAACGGCGTGGCGATACACGGCGCGGCCCTCTTGATACACAAAGTGCTCGCGAGCCTTCACGGTCTCTATCGATGCGGGTTTTGCCGAACCTCCAGCCTTGTAAACCAAGTGCTCGAGGCCGCTACCGTCCACATGGTATGTGCCGTCGATGATGCCTTCCTCAAGGTTCTCGGTTGGCTCAATGAGCACTGCTCCACCGGCATCGCCAAAGAGCGGGCAAGTGGCGCGGTCTTGATAGTCGGTCATGCTTGTCATCTTCTCGGCACACACTACAATAATCTTCTTGTAGAGTCCCGATTTGATATAAGCACTGGCGGCATAGGTGCCCACAACAAACCCAGCGCAGGCTGCTTGAATGTCGTAGCCGTAACATTTCTTACCAGGTCCATCCATTCCACAGTTGTGCATGATAACCGAAGCAGTAGATGGAAAGCGGTAGTCGGGGTTGGATGTGATACAGATGAGCAAATCTACGTCGTCGGGGGTGGTGCCGGTCTCGGCAAGCAGTTTTTGAACTGCCTGGGTGCCGAGGAACGACGAACCTTTCCCGTTCTTGAGGACACGGCGCTCTTTGATGCCCACACGTGTGGTAATCCACTCGTCGCTGGTATCTACTATGCGCGAGAGCTCCTCGTTGTCTAGAATGTCGTCGGGAACGTATGATGCTATGCCTGTTATCTTTGCGTTAAGCATAATGCGTGATATCTTATATTCTTGAGTTCAGTTTATTAGCATGAATAATCAATCCTAAATATACCTCTATTATTACCAACTATGCCACTGGGCTACAGTCAGGAGAAGGATATTTAGGATTGAAAAGTCATCTAATTGATAATGAGACTATAATACGTTATACAGCAGCCTCATCGTCAAACACCTTCTTGCCACGATAGTAACCGCACTCGGGGCATACGGTGTGATAAACATGCCATGCGCCGCAGTTGCTGCAGCGAGCGATAGTTGGGGCAACAGCCACGTCATGAGTTCTTCTCTTGGCTGTGCGAGTCTTTGATTGTCTACGTTTAGGATGTGCCATTTTTAATTTATTTTTTATTGTTCTTTGTTATCAAGTAATTGTTTCAGAGCAGCCCAACGAGGGTCGATTTCGCCATTACCGGCAGCGCTCTGCTCGCTTTGTGGCTCACGCATGAAATCTTCGTCGCTGTCGTAGGACTGTGTGGTGTGCTCATTTAGCCGGCCAAGCATTTCCTGATTGCAGTCACCTGGGGAGTGAGCATGCATCATGGGTATGGTGAGCAACACGGTGTCTCTTACGATCGGCGACAAGTCAAGTGTGCGCCAAGACGACGGTATCACCAGCACGTTGTCAACGCTCTCATCAAACTCGTCGCCCATTTTAACGGTCAAGTGATAGGAGGTCTCTACCTGATGCTCCATATCATCGAGGCAACGGTCGCATGGAATAATAATAATACCGTTGCACACGAAGTCGAGCTCATAAATTCCCTCCTGGCGGTGAGTCACGCTTAAGGCGACATCAACACTTCCGGAGCGAACTTCGGAGGCCTCGATTTCGTTGAAAAACTTGCCATCAATGTGGTAGTTAAAATCCTGTTTACCAATCGGTAAGCTAGAGAATGTCAACTTCATTTCAGTCAATTTTCTCAACCCTTTCTCGTTAAAATCGGCGCAAAGATAAGAACATTATCGCTAATAATCAACGTTTTTGACCGATTTTTAGATTTTTTTCGCAAAAAAGGGTGTTGCTCACCTGCTTTCCCAGACTATTAAGGACAAGAAAAATATGCGATAGACATAATTTATTATTGGCAATTATCTCGGTAATAAACAGTGTGAGGAGTGAAGGAAATTGTCCTTAATTGTCTTCTTTTAGATACATAGCGGCAGCGAGACGGTTGATGCGGTGGAATTCGGGTATGAGCAGCGCCACGCCCATGAGTGCTGCCAGTGTGTCGCTAATGGGGAATGACATCCACACGCCATCGAGTTTGTATAATGAGGGAAGGAAAAGCAGCAGTGGCAGCAGGCAGATGACTTGTCGCGAAAGGCTCATGACTATCGACTTCTTGGCACGTCCCAGCGACTGGAAGAAATTGGTAGTCACAATCTGGAAGGCGGCAACCCAGAAAACACAGTTGGCAATGGGCATGGCGTGCTTGCAGGCGGCGATGAGGTTACTGTCGGTAGTGAAAATCATTGCCACATATTTCGGGAAGAAGACGCTGGCGATGGTACCCAACAGGCATGCCGCAGTACCCACGGCAAGGGTGAGCCAATAGGCGCGCTTTAGGCGGTCGTAGCGCTTGGCTCCATAGTTGAAGCCCACGATGGGCTGCATGCCCATGCACACTCCCAGCACAAACATTATTGCCAGTTGTGAGAAGGTCATGAACACACCCATTGCTGCCACGCTGGCGTCGCCGCCGTGCTTGTACACGATGTTGTTGAGCAAAGCGTTGATAAGGCATCCTGCCGTGTTTACAATGCAAGGCGCTGCCCCCACAGCAAGGATAGGCAGGAGAATCTTGGTGTCAATGCGGTAGATGCCTCGACTGTAGTGTATCGTGCTTTTCTTGTCGAGGAAGTGCAGATGCACATATGCCATAGAGATGAACATCGAGATGTCGGTGGCAATAGCGGCGCCCTTGATACCCCACTTGAGGCCAAAGATGAAGATAGGAGCCAGGATCACGTTCATGCCCGCGCCAATGAAGTTGGCAATCATCGCCTTCTTTGGGTAGCCCGTAGCACGCATAATGTTGCTGAACGAGAAGGTGAGATTGTTGATAAGCAATCCTGGAAGCATATACATCATGAAGTCGCGAGCATAAGGCAGCGACTTATCGCTGGCGCCAAATGCAATAAGAACATCATTGATGAAGATGGCGAGCATCAGCAAGTAGAAGGTGCCCAACGCGAGAGTCATCACCAAACTGTTGCCCAAGATCAGCTCGGCGATGCGCTTCCTGCCCTGCCCCAGCACAATCGACGTGCGAGCTCCAGCACCACCACCAATCAACACTCCAAACGCGGCTGAGATATTCATCACCGGGAAGGTGATGGCTAAGCCAGCGATGGCATCGGGGCCTACTCCCTGGCCAATGAACATGCGGTCGATGATGTTGTAGAGCGACATCACCACCATACCAACAACCGAAGGCAAGCTGTATTTCAACAACAGCTTGCCTACAGGAGCTTTATCTAGTTCGTGGAGATTGTTACCAGGTTGCACTGACGATTTTTAAGTAAAATGTATAAGTATCAAGATTTAAGTGACTCTTGTCCTTCTGTCTTCTAACTATGAATTTACTTCTCTTTCAACAACTCGAGCCACCAGTTATCGTTGCTCTTCTTGGCTTTGTTTCTCAAAGCTTTCTCGGCGTACTCGTGAGCGTAGAATTTCACATATTCCAGTGCCCACAGAGCTCTGGCGTTATTTCGCTCAATATCAAGTGCTGCGATGATATCGTCCATCGACTTGTCATATTCCTCGTCGTTGAAATATTCCACAGCGCGCAAGGCGTAACACTCTGCAAATTCTGGATCGAGCTGGAGGGCCATAGTGAACGCTTTGATGGCATCGTCGCGCTTATCAAGGTCACCCTTGTTAGCAAGCGAACTTGCCACGGTGCCCAAACCCAGGTAGCCTTCCACCTGTTTGCGATCGTACTGCACAGCCAAACCATAGTTCACCATTGCCAGGTCATATTCCTGCTGCTTCTTGTAGATATTGCCCAGTCGCATATAGCAATCTACGTCACCTGGCATAGCCTCCACAGCCTTGTTGAGGGCATCAATGGCGCGTACTGTATCTTGCTGATGCAGATATATCGTCGATTGTGTGTAGTACATCCAATTGAGCATCTCAGGGTCTCCTTCGTTGACTGCATATTTGCTAGCCTTAGCGATAGTCTTCTCGGCTTCGGCGTCTTTGCCAGTCTGGCACTGAATAGCGGCCAAGCAGGTCAACCCGTAAGGATCGTTAGGATTCTTCTTGAGGTGCTTATTGATGTAGGTCAAAGCTTCATCAAATCTTTCGTGATAACAAGCCTCAATGGCCCAGTCGTAGTCGGTAGTTTCAGTAGAAGCAACTTGCTGCTGTTGCTCTTGCTGCTTCTTGGCCATCGACTTGATGGTTTTCTTCTTTGTCTCGGCGCCAGCCACCATTGCGAGCACAGCGACAAGCATAATAAATAATGTTATTCTTTTCATGATTTTTAATTTTTAGAGTTATTACTGACCGCAAAGATAAACAAAATTTTTAAGGAATGAGATATTATGACCATTTTTTTCAAAATTATCTCACCTAAATCAATGGGAAGGTATTTGAGGAAAACAAAAAAAGAGACGCCTAGAGAATAATGTTTCCCTATGTCTCATATTGCAAAAAGAAAGCCCGTAGGTGCATAGGTGTTGTCAGTGTATTGCGCCGCACCGCCGGCGTTCGCGCAATTGGAGACAAAAAAAAGAGAGTCCCTATGAGCGCAATGCTCGGGGACTCTCCTAGGGGGCGATTACCCGCGCCTTCCCATGTCGCTGACCACCGGCGCGGTGGGGCTTAGGGCCCTGTTCGGTGATGGGAAGGTATTTGCGGGAAACAAAAAAAGAAAGCCCGGGGATTTCTCCTCGAGCTCTCTTAGGGGGCGATTACCTACTCTCCC
>JAGCRW010000023.1 GCA_017964485.1 Muribaculaceae bacterium
ACAATTTAACAATTAAAAAGGATAGGCATTTGGTTAATAAAACTGAATTGTTAATAACTATTGTGCTTTTTGTTTGCGTATTGTTGGAAAAGTGACTAATTTTGCAGCGAAAATAAAATCAATGACACGCGGAGAGTCTCACATCACACTGAGATTCTTCGGTTTTTAATCTATGTTTTAACAAAAAATTAAAATTACTTTACCATGGCTATTAGTTACATGACCAAGGCTGGTTATGACAAGAAGATGGAAGAGCTTGCTCGCTTAGAGAATGTTGAACGTCCAGCTGTTGTGCAGGCGATTGTTGAGGCACGCGAGAAAGGCGACCTGAGCGAGAACGCCGAGTATGATGCCGCACGTGAGCGTCAAGGCATGCTTGAGGCAAAGATTGCTGAGCTCAAGAGCCTGATCGCAGGAGCACGCATCATCGACGAGAGCAAAATCAGCACCGACGAAGTGCAACTTCTCACCAAAGTCACCATCAAGAACCTTGGCAACAACATCAAAATGACCTATACCATCGTTACTGAGACAGAGTCTAACCTCAAAGAGGGCAAGATTTCTATCACTACACCCATCGCCAAAGGCCTTGTAGGCCACAAAGTGGGCGACGTAGTAGAGATTCAAGCTCCTGCTGGAATTATGAAATTCGAAATTCTCGATATCGCAGTATAAGATTGGCTAGGGACTTAATACTAAGAACTTAAAACTAAGAACAACTATGGCATCAATTTTCAGTCGGATAGTTGCTGGCGAGATTCCCAGCTATAAGATTGCCGAAGACGAGCATTACTATGCTTTCCTCGACATCAACCCAGTTGCTCCAGGTCACACTCTCGTGATTCCAAAGCACGAAGTAGATTACATCTTTGACCTCGACGACGAAGAGTATGCAGGCCTCATGGCATTTGCCAAACGCGTGGCTGCCGCCATCAAGGAGGCTATGCCTTGCGTGAAAGTAGGCGTTACCGTGCTCGGACTTGAAGTGCCACACGCTCACGTACACCTAGTGCCACTACAGAAGGAGACAGATATGAACTTCTTCCGCCAGAAGCTCACTCTTCCTGCCGAGGAGATGCAAGAAATCTGCCAGAAGATTAGCGCTCAGTTTAAATAAAGCGCAATTCTCACAAAGGCAAAAAAACAACCAGGCTCTCAACAGAGAATCTGGTTGTTTTTTATACCTTTAAAAAAGCCGAGACCTAGAAACCATTATCATCACGGCTGCTTTCGCGTTCTTCAAGTTCGCTCTTCATCAACTGCAAATTTGTGTCCTCAATCACTGTGCGGTTTTTCTTGCTGGCAAACTTCTTGACATGTTTTTTCATTTCTTCAGTGAAAAGAAAAGTCGTCAACTCTTCATTAAACAAGTATGTTGATGCAATGCTCGAGATCGGGCGCTCCTTAACATCTTCAAATTGCGACTGGCAATTTATGATGTTGTCGGGAGTCAGAACCAATGTCTCAACTATAAGATTGGCCGCAGCATTGTGCACAGCAAGGAAATACATTCCGTTTTTCCTTACATACGTCACGCGGCTGTTCCATGGGCAGCGGAATGGCGAATCGTCGGCTTGACGACTTGGAATAAGCTTGTAATTGCCAGCCTTCTTGCCCACTTTCTCAAGAGTGAGCTCGTAGAAATTGCCCGAAGCGTCAACGCCCTGCATATACACAATCTTGCCCATTCTAATCTCGGAAACAGTATAAAGGACCTTTCCGTTCCAGAACGCGTCACCTTTCTTAATCACCTGAGCCTGCACTGCCATTACAGCACATAGGCACAACAAAATTGATAAAATCTTCTTCATAGAAAATAGTTTTTTCTTTGCAAATTAGGTAATAATTTATGAAATAAACAAGTATTGTAAAGAATTTAAGCAAAAAAAGTTCCCCCTAAAAGTTGAGAGGGAACTTGCCTGATCATTATTGGCTTCTCTTGATACTGGGAGCTGAACACCTTTCCATTAGGTGCCTTAACCGCAAACTTCTAATTACCTAAAAGGATATTATAAATCGAAGTAATATCTGCACTGGTAATTGTGCCGTCGCTATCTTGATCGCCATTAACAATGCCACTTTCATCGCCATTAAGCAAGTAATTGTAGAGCACAGTGATGTCGGCGCTTGTTACTGTGCCATCGCCATCCACATCACCAGGAACGACAGTCTCAACATAAAGCTGGTCAATCTGAATGGTTGAAGCATTGGTATAAGGCACTTTCAGCCACGCCTGGCCAGGTTGGTAATACCTGTAAGTGGCGATAAGGTCAAACTCGCGGGTCTCGGTGTTGAAGTCGTAGTTCGACGCATTACCGGTGGTAGTCTCTACCATCGTGTTCGGCTCGCTGGCACCCCTGAGCAGGTTGTTGTATATATTGCCATTGCTGGCAGTAGTTAAGCGATACACAGTCCCTGGATTAGCCTTAACAAGTAATCCATTGTACGCGGCGATGTTTCCTGTCACTTGCTCAGTGGTAATCATCTTCTTGCTTGAATCATAACCGTTGGCGATATAGAACTCGACACTGTTTGGCAGAGTAAGCGGCTTGTGGCACGAAATGAGGCTCCACTCTGTCTCTGGCTTGATGTAGGGGTGCATCTGCGTATATGCAATAGCTCCGTTGCTGGTCCAAGTTGCGAAGTTGCTGAAACGGTAGAACGCCTGGAGCGGCACATAGCACTTGAAGCCACTGGCGTTGTTGCCAAAGAACTGCGTGGAGATGGTGCCACCACTGGGGTTGCTGATGAAAAGCCCGGGCAGGCTTGAGCAGTTGTAGAAAGCGCGCATACCTATGTCATGCACCGTAGCCGGCAGCACGGCCTCACTGTTAAGAGCTGTACTACAAAAGGCGTAGTCGCCAATGGTCTCGAGGCAGTCGCCCCAAATGAAGGTACTAAGGTCGCTCGAATTGTAAAATGCCTGCTCGCCGATCGTCACCAAGTGCGGCAACTGGCAAGAAGTGAGATAACTGCCTTTGAAGGTTTGTGCGGGAATAGTCTTGACACCAGCACCTCCACTAATCCTGTGTACTGCTATGTTTCCATCAAACGCATGGCGGTCGATGCTAGTGACAATGTAATATTTGCCTAATGAAGATACCATACTCGGCAGTGTAATTCCTGTATTAGTGTAGTATGAAGAATACACGAGCTTGGCTTGACCTGCTGTCGGAGTTGATGATACGTTTGTGTCGGTATATGGCTCTGTGCTCGTCACAGTATAGAGCAGACCATCACCAAAACCAATATCGTAGGCTTCGCCGTCAATTATAAAGGCAAAGGCATTGTTCCAAGTGTCGTTGCTCACGAAATTGTCACGGCAGCCACGGGGCACATACAGTTTGACACCGCTATTAATATTCTCAAACACAGGGAATGGCACATATAATCCCTGCACATAAATTGTTCCGTCCAGGGCTTTGGGAATGGTATCGGAATTGAAATAAAGGTGCTGGAGTTTTCTCATCCTCTGCAACGCATATTGGTCAAAATCGACCACCGAACTTGGAATCGTGATTTCAGTGCATTTCTCCATGTCGGCAAAAGCATAGTAACCAATATGAGTGATACCGTAAGGAACATATAGTGATGTCAAATTTGCATTAGAATCAAAAGCATAATCACCAATTCCTTTAGCATAGGTTGGCCAAATCATGCTTGTGGATTCTCTTGCAGCAGGAACTAACACGAGATAGCCATTGCGGGTGTCAAACAATTTTTCATCATATACATCATAGTTAGTGTTCAGAGAACTCTTTGTGATGGTCTTGAGTTTCGTGCAATGACCAAAAGCGCCACGAGCAATAGATGATAATGTTGAGGGTATATTTAGGGTTGTTATTGCAGTGCCATAAAAGGCGCATGTCCCTATTTCTTTCACTCCATAGTCGGCCCCGCTGTTGTTTATAAGACTGATTTCATCTAATGAACTGCAATCTTGGAAAGCACTATAGTAAATCGTTTTTGCGTTGGTATATAATGTCTTCAGTGATGTACAGTTGCGGAAGCAGGAATAGCCTATAATCTCAAGATTTGGAGTCTGGTCATTAGCAGTGCCCACACTAGTGATTGTGGTATTGTCCTTGAAAGCCTCATCGGCAATAAATTTCAGGTAGCATGAGAAATTGCCGTTGCCGCCATATTCGCTGTTGGTGGTGTTGCTCATTGAGTTATTCAGCTCAATGCTTGTCTTCTGGTTGTGAGCTCCCACAAGCATCGCATATTTCGTGCCAGTATCTCTGACATCGGTTGTTACAACATAATACTGGCTATTGTTCTCGAAGTCGAATGCTAAGCGACCATTCTCGGTTATTGTATTATTATTTGAGAATGTCTTCCAAACTGCGTCGTTCGACGGGCCATACCTTGACCACAGAACTTGATTTCGAACAATCTCAGGGAGATTTGATGTCATGAAAGGAACGCCATTCACCGAGGGCATCTCCTTGTTCGTAGCAATGCAGAATCGGACCAAGTCGCTACAATAGAATGAATTATTGCCTACCAAAGAGACAGAACTTGGCAAATACACATACTTAAGCTTCGAACCATAAAAGGCATTGTCACCGATTGTCTCCACGCCCCACGCCACTTTCAGAATGGTGGCGGTGGTGTTGTTCTTGAAGGCATTGGCACTAATCTCTTTCACACGATAGCTCACACCGTTATATTGAACCGTGCCAGGGATAAGGATGCTTGCCGAGGTGGTCTGGCCACTGGCGACACCCTTGCAAGCCACTGTGCCCGAAGGTATTCCGTCGGTTGAGTAAGCATACTTTCCCGAAGTGAAATCTAGCGCCTGCGCGGTCATCGTCGCAATAGCAAGCACTAAAAGTAATAGGTTTTTCTTCATACTATAATAGATTTTTTGCAAATATCGTAAAAAAACATGACAATAGCAAGTGATTGATTACAAATTGACAAGAAACGGAAATTTTGTACGAATTTGGAAAAAATAGACAACTGATAACTATTAACTGAAAACTATTTTGTACCTTTGCACCCCAAAATCAGGCATCATGTGGATTTTGCTGGCCGTGATATCGTCGATTAGCCTCGGTTTCTTTGACATTTTCAAGAAACTGTCGCTGGAGCGCAACAATGTGTATGTTGTGCTGTTTATCAACGTGTTGCTGTGCACAGTACTAGTATCACCACTCATGGTGATGTCACTCATGGGCAACGAGTATTGTGCACTATCGGCTAATGGTCATCTTCTTATTTTCCTGAAGTCGGTAATAGTCACATTGTCGTGGTTATTAGGCTTTATGTCAATCAAATATCTGCCATTGAGCATCAGTGGCTCCATCAATGCCGCCCGCCCCATACTGGTGCTGGTGGGCGCCATCGCCATCTTTGGTGAGAGCCCTAACGCAATCCAGTGGATAGGTATAGTTCTTGGCTTTGTGTCGTTGTTATGGGTGGGGTTCATAGGCCGCAAGGAGAAGACCGAAAAGGGAGTAGGCATCTGGATTGCGCTCGGAGTCCTCT
>JAGCRW010000024.1 GCA_017964485.1 Muribaculaceae bacterium
GAGTTGTTAAAAAAAATTTTTCTTGATTTTTTATCTGATTTTTATGTTATTAGTTGCTTTATTTTGACTAATTTTGCACTCTGAAAACAAGGTATTGATATTAACTAGGTGTGCAGAAATCAAATAAATGGCTAACACACAGGTATTTGACCACCACACCACAAATAAAGATATAACGATATGGGATTATTCTCATTTACACAAGAAATCGCTGTTGACTTGGGAACAGCCAATACAATTATTATCCACAACGACAAAATAGTAATTGACGAGCCATCGGTAGTCGCTCTCGACACCAAGACACAAAAACTGATGGCAGTGGGCGAGACAGCCCGTGAGATGCGCGGTAAAGTACATGAAGGAATCAAGACCGTGCGTCCTCTGCGCGATGGTGTGATTGCCGACTTCAACGCCGCCGAGCTTATGATCAGAGGTATGATCAAGAAGGTGAGCCAGAAGAATCACTGGTTCTCACCTGCCCTGCGCATGGTGGTGTGCATCCCCTCAGGTTCTACCGAGGTTGAAATTCGTGCCGTGCGCGACTCTAGCGAGCATGCTGGCGGCCGCGACGTATATATGATTTATGAGCCTATGGCTGCCGCACTAGGTATTGGTATCGACGTGCTGGCTCCAGAAGGCAACATGATAGTCGATATAGGTGGTGGTACCACTGAGATCGCTGTAATCTCACTGGGCGGTATCGTGAGCAACAAGAGCATACGTATCGCTGGTGATGACCTCACTGAGGATATCCGTGAGCACATGCGCCGCGCCCACAATGTGAAGGTGGGTGAGCGCACAGCCGAGCTTATCAAGATTAACGTGGGCTCTGCACTCTCTGAGCTCGACAATCCTCCCGAGGACTACATCGTACATGGTCCTAACCAGATGACAGCCCTGCCAATGGAGGTGCCTGTGTCTTACCAGGAGATCTGCAACTGCATCGAGAAGTCAATCTCGAAGATTGAGGCTGCTGTACTCAGCGCCCTTGAGCAGACTCCTCCTGAGCTCTATAGCGACATCGTGAAGAACGGTATCTACCTTGCTGGTGGTGGCGCGCTCCTTCGTGGTCTTGACCGCCGCTTGACCGACAAGATTGGCATCCCGTTCCATGTTGCCGAAGACCCTCTGCACGCTGTTGCCAAGGGTACTGGCGTGGCTCTGAAGAACATCAAGCGCTTCAAGTTCTTGAAACGATAAAAGTTGCGTGACCATATTCCTTTCACAAAAAGGAATTCTTGTAACAAATCGCTATTTTCCCTCCTCTCCACGATGCGAGGGATATGGATGTGTGTAATGCTCTATTAAAGACCTTAGATGAACAATTTAATTAATTTCATAATAAAAAACAGCGCGTGGTTCTTCTTCGCTTTTTATGTGATTGTGAGCCTCGTGCTGCTGTTTCGCTCCAACCCGTTCCAGCAGAGCGTGTATCTCACCTCGGCTAACGGCACGGTAGCTACTATATCTAAGGTCGTGAATGGAACATCCGATTATTTCCACCTCAAGGAGATAAACGAGGATTTGCACATGCGCAACGCTGAGCAAAAAGAGCGCATTCTGGAATTGGAAAAGCAACTCGTGGAATTGGAGCTAAAATATGGCGCCAAACCTGGTGAGGCAGTGAGTGGCGAAGGCGACTTCGCATTCATCTCTGCTCACGTGATCAGCAACAGCGTGGTGAACCCCAGCAACTACATCACCATTGACCGAGGAAGCGCCGACGGCATTGAGCCTTACATGGGTGTTATGGACATGAACGGCGTGGTGGGCATTGTAGATGCCGTCAACACCCATTCGGCACGCATCATGTCGATGCTGCACCCCGACACAAAAATCACCTGCGAACTGAAAGGCAACGGAAACTTTGGACTGCTCGTGTGGGACGGAAAGACTACCGACCATGCCATCCTCAAAGACCTTCCCAAGGTTGGTGAGTACCATGTAGGCGACACCGTGGTCACCAGCAGCAGCTCACTGAGCTTCCCTCCAGGTTTCATGGTAGGAGTAGTAGAGCGCGTGTCACCCACCACCAAGAGCGACAGCTTCATGACACTTATCGTGAAGCTCTCGTGCCGTATAACACAGCTGAGCAATGTCCACGTTATCAAGAACAACCGCAAGGATGAGCTCAAGCAACTCGAGAGCAGCGACGCCACAAGCATTAAAGAGGAAGGAGGTATGAAGCGATGAAAAACACACTGCTCAATTTCCTCATTCTCTTTATCGCTCTGCTAGTGGCACAGGTGGTGTGCAGCAAGATAGTGCTCTTTGGCGTGGCAGTTCCAATCATCTACATCTACCTCATCTTGCGACTGCCAGTCAATTACTCCATAAACTGGACGCTCACGATAGCTTTTTTGTTTGGACTATTCGTAGATATGTTCAACAACACCCAAGGAATGAACTCGCTGGCATGCACCGTCATGGCAATGGCACGACGGCCGGTATTCAACTTCTTCATCGTCATGCGAGAGGATGAGGAAGCCGACCCAGTGCCTTCGGTAGATACGGTGGGAATATCAAGTTATATGAAGTACTTGTCAACTCTAGTCTTCATCTACTGCACTGTGCTTTTCTTGGCGCAAGCGTTCACCCTGCACAACTTCCCACTCACACTTGCACGCATCGTTGCCAGCAGCGCACTATCCATTTTATTAATTTTTGGTATCGACAGTTTAGTGAGCACCGAAAGTGAGAAAAGACTATAATCTCGAGAAACGCAAGTATGTGATTGGCGGCTTTATTGTCGCCATTGTCGCTATATACCTGTGGAAACTCTTTGACCTGCAAGTCACGAGCAACGAGTATAGTCAAATCGCTGTGAGCAACGCCCGCTCAGTGAAAATCACCCACCCCTCACGAGGACAGATTTACGACCGCAACGGCAACTTGGTGGTGTATAATGAGCCTGCCTATGACCTAGTTCTA
>JAGCRW010000025.1 GCA_017964485.1 Muribaculaceae bacterium
CCAATGCACCGCTGCAGGCTCTGATTTTTGACTCTGTATTCAACCCCTTCCGTGGCATCATAGTATATTTCAAGATTGAAAACGGCAGCATTCACAAAGGTGACTTGGTGAAATTTGTCAACACAGGTAAGCAGTATAATGCCGATGAGATTGGCGTGCTAAAGTTGCAGATGGCACCACGCGATGTGCTCACGACTGGCACTGTGGGATATATCATTTCTGGTATCAAAACTTCGGCAGAAGTGCGTGTAGGTGATACCATCACTCATGTTGCAACACCTTGTGAGAAAGCGATCGAGGGATTCCAAGAGGTTAAACCAATGGTGTTTGCTGGTGTCTATCCCATTGATCCCGAAGATTTTGAGAATCTGCGAACTTCGCTTGAGAAACTGCAACTCAACGATGCCTCTTTGACATTCACACCGGAGTCGTCGGTGGCTCTTGGATTTGGCTTCCGTTGTGGCTTCCTAGGTCTGCTGCACATGGAAATTGTGCAGGAACGACTGAGCCGTGAGTTCAATATGGAGGTTATTACCACCGTTCCTAACGTTTCTTATAAGGTGTATGACAAAAAAGGAGAAATGACCGAAGTTCATAACCCAGCCGGCTTGCCTGATCCAACGCTTATTGAACATATCGAAGAACCATATATCCGCGCCTCAATCATCACTCAAAGCGAATTTATGGGTCCTATCATTACACTGTGCCTAGGAAAGAGGGGAGAGCTGGTAAAACAAGATTACATCTCTGGAAACCGAATGGAGCTAACCTTCGACATTCCTCTAGGAGAAATAGTTATCGACTTCTACGACAAACTCAAGAGTATATCAAAAGGCTATGCCTCGTTTGACTATTATATCAACGAATTTCGCGATTCCAAGCTTATCAAGATGGATATTCTGCTCAATGGTCAGCCTGTGGATGCGTTGAGTTCACTCATTCATGTTGACAATGCCGTGACGCTGGGAAGACGCATGTGCGAGAAACTAAAGGAATTGATTCCTCGTCAGCAGTACGACATCGCCATACAGGCGGCAATTGGCGCCAAAATCATCGCGCGTGAGACTGTTAAGCAGGTTCGCAAAGACGTGACAGCCAAATGTTATGGTGGTGATGTGAGCCGCAAGCGTAAACTCCTCGAGAAACAAAAAGCCGGTAAGAAACGCATGAAACAAATAGGCACAGTTCAAGTGCCACAAAAAGCATTCCTTGCTGTGCTGAAACTGGATTAAAAATCTGTTTTAAAAATATATCACTAGACGAGAGGCAACAAAAAGCCTCTCGTCAGTTTTTATTAAGTATGATTTGAAATCACTCAAACCTCATGGTTGATGTCGGTTTGATTGATGAGATGATGTAAGATGGACCTATTAGTGTGATGTAAGATATTACTAAGATAGCAATATTGAGGAGGATAATTGCGGGGATATTGATGTCAATGGGCACATAATTCATATAATAGGCATCAGGATTAAGTTTAAGGATATGAAAATGCTTCTGCAAGAGTGCCAGTCCAATGCCCACAACATTGCCAATAATCATCGACTTGAAGATGATTTTGTGTGTCAAGAAGATGAAAATGCGTCGTATTGATGTGTTTGTGGCGCCCAGTGCCTTAAACAGTCCTATCATCTTGATACGCTCAAGAACCACCATAAGCAGCGCTGAGATTAACGTGAATGATGAGACAATAATCATGAGTGTGAGTATGATGATAACATTCATGTCAAGCATGCCTAACCAAGTGAAATAGGAGAGATTATTACGCTTAGTGTTGGTCACATTATATAAAGTGGTGCCGTAAGTGTCATCGTAGGATTGTTGTGCCAGTTTACAGAATAACTGATAACCAATATTCTCGGCATTATCAAGATTGCTAATATTGTCTATGTTGATGCCCACGTAGTTGCCAATGTGAGGTTTCCATCCGTTTACACTCTGCAGGAGAGCGATATTTCCAACGATGAACGCCTTGTCAAAAGTCTCTAAATCGGTGCTGAAAATTCCCACTATATGGCATTTCCTTACTTTCACCTTCTCATCGATAAAATAGGTAAAGATGTGGTCGTCAACATCCAGTTGCAACTGCTTGGCGATGATGCTCGATATTATGATTTCTTGTGTGCTGTCTCGGTTTTCGAAATTTGGCACACTTCCTTTCACAAGATTTTTTTCTAAAAAAGAAAAGTCATAGTTAGCATCCACTCCACGGAATTGCAAGCCTTTGAAGTTATCATCGGTTTTGAGAATAGCAGGTTTCTCGGCAATGAGGGAAACGCTTGTAAAATGCTCTTTGAGAGACGGGGCGCTATTTATACAATTAGCTATTTCCCTAGAATCTACCACAGCAAAATTGTTGTCAAGACCAATTGCACCATTAACAACCTTAATGTGTGGATCTAAACTGGTAACCTTTGATTTGATTTCTTGCTTAAAACCCAACACTATCACCACCGACAGAATCATTATAATGATAGCAAGAATGACACCAACTACAGCTACAGTAAGACTCCGGGAATTGGCTTCGCCATTGTTCCCGAGTTTGAGTCTTGACGCAATAAATAGTTCGTATTTCATTCTTGATGTGTGTAATAAATTGCAAAATTACTTATTTTTTTGGCTTCTTACCCATTTTTAGTTTTATTTTATTTGTCATTTTATTAATTTTGCAGACTCAAAAGAAAAAAGGCAACTAATGATAAGAAATTTTATTGTATTATTGATATCACCTAAGGTGGGTTGGCAATATATTGACGACAAATGCCATTCAGCTCAAAGAGTGCTTAGTGCATTCTTCTTTCCGTTGTTGGCAGTACTTGCCATATCATCGTTTGTGCCAATGATTTATGATAGCGCATCTCACACGATCTCGTCATCGTTGATGAGAGCTATTGTATCATTCTCAAAATATATGCTCTCCTACTATTTATGCGTTTATCTTTTGTCGGGTTTTTATCCGCAGTTCACGCGTAGTAGCTTAGCTATGTCAAAGCTCAGCAATTATGTTATTTATAACCTTTCGTTCTTGATTGTGCTGTCAATCTTGATAAACGTTATTAATGGCGAGTTCTCACCACTATTTTTCCTTGTACTATATATGCCTTACATAGCCTATCGTGGCGTGGATTTCTTGTGTGTAGATAGTAACAAATCGGTAAAGTTTGTTGTGATATCATCGATTATGATGATATCCTTCCCAATAATTATAGGGTGGATATTGGACTCATTAATAAATCATTAAATCACATCATACACATTAAATGGCTACAACAAGTAACAAAAATATAAAAAACCGCCGTGCCACTTTCGACTATGAGATAATCGAGACTTTCACTGCTGGCATAGTGCTGACAGGCACTGAAATTAAATCTATCAGGCAAGGCAAGGCCGGTCTGACCGACACTTACTGTATGGTTGAGAATGGTGAGGTTTGGATGAAGGGGATGTATATTGCCGAATACTCCTACGGTTCTTATAACAATCATGCTACGCACCGTGACCGCAAACTGCTTCTTACGCGCAAGGAAATCAATAAGATAGCCAAAGCATGTGTGCTTCCTGGATATTCCATTGTACCTTTACGAGTTTTCATAAATGAGAAAGGGTTTGCCAAAGTAGATATTGCCATAGCACGCGGTAAGAAGCAATATGATAAGCGCCAGTCAATCAAAGCACGCGAAGACAAGCGTTCGATGGAACGAATGATGAAGCAATAAAGAGTAGTGGAGTCGTTCGTAATTCCTTAAAAAATAGCATATACAGCCACACCAGGTGCCTTCTCACCGACATTGTAGGTAGGGGTTATAGCAAAGGTTGAACTTTTGCTACTTTTGTTGTTCATTTTAAACAACTTACGCTCAACCGGCAGTAGCCAACAACCAATTCTTGCGCTCAAAATGCCAATTCCAGCGCCCATCAACACGTCATTAAGCCAGTGCTTATTGTTGTAAAGTCGTAATAATGCAACACTGGTTGCAACAGCATAACCAGCTATACCATAAGAAGTTCCATATTCCTGCCGCAAGAGTTCAGCGCCTGTGAATGCCAAAGCAACATGACCACTTGGGAATGAGTGATTGTTGCTTAAATCGGGGCGCTGTTCATGAATAACAAATTTGCAGCCATATCCCATAATTAGCATTGCAGCATGAGATGTTGCCGAAATAAGAAGTCTTTCTTTGAAATTGTGTTTTGACTTCACACCAACGCTTCCTAGAAATAGATGCGATACCGATGGCAGAAACCTAAGATAATCATCTATTTTACAAGTCTTACCATTGCTTAAATCAGTAAAAGCATCATTAACCGAGTGATTAAGACTATTGTTGTAGTCGATTGCTCCAACAAGTCCCGAAACCATTAAAACACCTGGCACAATTAATTGCTTAGAGTTGAATTTCTCGCATAATGAGTCGTTAAAAGAAGAAATATCTGATTCTCGTGGACTTATTTCTAACGAGTCAAGCTCAATAGTGGCACAGAACGCATTTAACGGATGTAATGACGAGAAAAGGGTAACTATTGCAAAAAATATATATTTCTTTAGTCGATGATTCATTTCTGAAAATTTATAAGACAAAATTAATTCTTTATCGTCTATCAACAAAATTTTCTAACGTTTTTTAAATTCTGACATTCTCAATCATTATAACAAACCACATAAGAGGGTATATTATTCATATTATCTCAATTGAAAGATGTCTTTGTTTTATAATCAGTATTATGTTAAATAAATACACTTAAAATATACAATTATATAAAAAGGTTCTCCCCTCATAGAATAATTGAAAAAAAAATGTTACATTTGCATTATTAAAAAACAAAGAGAGATGAAAGACAATCTTCTTGACAAAATAAGTCCATTACCATTCGTGACAAGCGATGCTTCATCGCCTTTTGTAATTGCTGGACCTTGCAGTGCCGAAAGTCTGGAACAAACAATCGAAACTGCAAGGGAACTTAAATCTATCGGCATTTCGGTATTTCGTGTTGGTTTGTGGAAACCTCGCACCCTACCCACTTCCTTTGAGGGAGTTGGCATCAAAGGAATAGAATGGCTAAAACTTGTAAAGCAAGAAACTGGAATGCAAGTTGCAACCGAAGTTGCTACGCGCGAACATGCTAAAGCAGTGTTAGATGCAGGAATTGATGTGCTGTGGATTGGCGCTCGTACTTGCACCAATCCATTTGCTGTTCAAGAGATTGCCGATGCCATAAAAGGTCATGATGAGATTACAGTACTGGTGAAAAACCCTGTAAACCCCGACCTTGACCTATGGATAGGAACTATGCAACGTATTGTAAATGCTGGAGTTACGATGATTGGTGCCATATTGCGTGGGTTCAGCTACTATGGCAACAACCTCTATCGCAATGTTCCTGAATGGCAACTCGCGATTGAACTACACAGGCGCTATCCTCACTTGCCTATCTTCTGCGACCCCTCTCACATGGGCGGAAGACGCGAACTCATCGCTCCCCTATCCCAGCAAGCAATTGACATGGGATTTGACGGCCTGTTCATTGAATCGCACTACAAACCCGATGAAGCACTAAGTGATAAAGATCAGCAAATATCACCTAAAGAGCTCAATAGTATTATCAACTCATTGATAATGAGAGGAAAAAGTCAGTCAACCGAGACTCTTGAGGTGTTAAGACAACAGATTGACGCATGCGATGACGAATTGTTAAATATTCTGAGTAAAAGAATAGACGTATGCCGATTGATTGGCGCTTATAAAAAAGAACAAGGCATGCAGGTGGTGCAAACCAACAGATATGACACGATACTCCAAAAATCTCTAAGTCAAGCCAAGCAACTAGGACTCAGCGCCGAGTTCATAAAATCTATTATGAGTGCTATTCACCAAGAATCAGTAAGGCAACAAATCGAGATTTTGAATAATAATAGTGATAACACCTAAATACTTGTTCATAATAAGCCCTAATCCCCTACCCTTGTTGCTAATCATTCTTGTCTTCTCAAAGGAGTTTTCAAATCGTTTAAGTCGCATTGGTGGTCTATATGTTGGTTTTTATGTTAATTTTTCCATATAGACTTTGCCATGTCGCTGATTTTTTGCAATTTTGCAGGTTAAAATAAAGATAATAATAATTTTAGATAATAATTATGAGAATATCAGTTGAGCAATTGGCATCTATTGTCAATGGAACCATTGAGGGTGATGCTAAAGCTTATATCGAGAATTACTCTAAGATTGAAGATGCCACAGATGGTTGTCTAACATTTCTGGCAAACCCTAAATACACGCATTATATCTATTCAACCAAAGCCACTGCTGTTCTTGTTCGCAAGGATTTCAAGCCCGATCAAGAGTTAACCACAACTCTTATCAGGGTTGACGATCCTTACGAGACTCTTGCCGTTCTTCTCAACATGGTGAGCAGTCAAATTCCTGCTAAGAAAGGCATTGAGCAACCTTGTTACATTGCCGAGGGTGTGGAATTGCCCGAAGATGTTTATCTTGGCGCATTTGCTTACATTGGCAGCAATGTCACTATTGGTAAGAATGTAAAAATCTATCCTCAAGTCTATGTTGGCGACAATGTTACTCTTGGTGATGATGTGATTCTATATCCTGGCGTTAAAGTGTATCATGGTTGCAAGATTGGCAACCGATGCATTGTTCAAGCAGGAGCAGTGATTGGTGCTGATGGCTTTGGTTTTGCGCCTAAGGAAGATGGCACCTACGAGAAAATTGCCCAGATTGGCATAGTCATCCTTGAGGATGATGTGGAGATTGGGGCTAACACAACAATCGATCGTGCAACAATGGGCGCAACGGTAGTTAAGAAAGGGGCCAAACTTGACAACCTTATACAAGTTGCTCACAATGTGGAGATTGGCGAGAATACTGTCATGGCTGCACAAGTGGGTGTGGCTGGCTCCACCAAAATTGGCAAGAATAATATGGTGGGAGGTCAAGTGGGATTTGCCGGACACATTACCATTGGCGACAATAACGGATTTGGCGCACAATCGGGCGTTCCCAACAGTGTTGGCAGCAACATGCGAGTAATAGGCTCCCCTGCCATCAACGCTCTTGATTTTGCCAGAAATCAAGTTTATATCAAACGTGTTCCACAGATGACACAAGACATCAAGCAACTGAAACAATTAGTTGATGAACTGAAAAAAGAAAAACAATAACACAATTATATAATGAAACAACTAACTCTAAAAGCCGAATTCTCGGTTAGTGGAAAAGGCCTTCATACTGGTGTGCAAGTAGTGGCCACTTTCAAGCCTGCTCCCGAAAATACTGGATACATCTTCAAAAGAATTGACCTTGAAGGTTCTCCAACTATTGAGGCTCTAGCCGAGAATGTGGTTGCCTCAAACAGAGGCACTGTTCTTGCTTGTCGAACAGATAAAGATATAAAAATAGGTACTATCGAGCATGCTATGGCAGCACTCTATGCCGCTGGCATCGACAACTGTATTATTGAGGTTAACGGCCCTGAGCTTCCAATCCTTGACGGTAGCGCTATAGAATACAGCACTAAGATTGAAGAAGTTGGTTTAGCTAAACAAAATGCTGATAAAGAGTATTATGTAGTGAAACAACGCATCAAAGTTGTCGACGAAAATACTGGAGCAGCACTTATTGTCCTCCCCGATGATGACTTCTCTATCGACACAATGGTGGAGTATAACTCTTCTGTTCTTACCAACCAGTTTGCTTCGTTAACTTCGCTGAAAAGTTTCAAAGATGAGATAGCAGGAAGCCGCACTTTCGTTTTCGTGAGAGAGATTATGCCACTTGTTCAGAACAACCTCATCAAAGGTGGCGATCTTGACAATGCTATCGTTATCTATGATGTGGAGATGCCACAGGAAGAACTCGACAAAATTGCTGACTTGGTGGGAGTTGATCATACTAAGGCCAACAAACTGGGATATATCAACCACAAACCTCTCACCTATCCTAACGAACCAGCCCGACATAAGCTACTTGATGTGCTTGGTGACTTGGCTCTGATTGGCAGACCTTTAAAAGGTCGAATTATAGCAACACGACCTGGACACACAATCAATACTAAGCTTGCCAACCAAATACGCAAAGAGTTGAGATACCAGAATGTGCAGGCTCCGCTATATGACCCCAACAAACCAGCAGTCATGGACATCAACAAAATTAGAGAATTGTTGCCCCACCGCTACCCTATGCAGCTCGTTGATAAGGTGATAGAGATTGGTGAGAACTATGTTGTTGGTGTTAAGAACGTTACCAGCAACGAGCCATTCTTCCAGGGACACTTCCCACAAGAACCTGTTATGCCTGGTGTGCTTCAAATCGAGGCAATGGCGCAAGTAGGTGGATTGCTAGTACTTAGTGGAGTTGACGAACCCGAGCGCTATTCTACTTATTTCATGAAAATCGACAATGTGAAATTCCGCCAGAAGGTGGTTCCAGGAGATACTCTTATTTTCCACATCTCATTTATGACACCTATGCGCCGTGGATGCGCTGTCATGAAGGGGTATGCCTTTGTTGGCGAGAAGATTGTGAGCGAAGTGGAGTTTATGGCTCAAATTATTAAGAACAAATAAAACAATATAATAATGAACATTTCACCACTGGCATGCGTTAGTGAAAACGCATTAATAGGAAAAGATGTGACAATAGGTCCTTTTGTCACTATTGACAAGAACGTAGTAATTGGCGACGGCACAATCATTGACTGCAACGCGGTAATTCACTCAGGAGCGAGAATTGGCAACAACTGCCACATTCACTCGGGAGCTGTGGTAAGCGATATTCCTCAAGACCTGAAGTTTAAGGGAGAAGACAGCCTGGCAGTTATTGGTGACAACACCAGCATCCGCGAGTTTGTCACTATTCACCGTGGCACAGCATCTAAGGGCAAGACTGTTATTGGCAACAACTGCCTGATTATGGCTTATTGCCATGTTGCCCATGACTGCGAACTAGGCAACAACGTAATCATGTCTAACCAGGTGCAGCTCGCTGGAGAGGTAGTTGTTGGCGATTTTGCTGTGCTTGGCGGTGGTGCATTGGTGCATCAGTTCACAAAAATTGGTAAACATGTGATGCTACAAGGTGGCTCGCTGGTTAACAAAGACTTGCCTCCTTACATTATGGCAGGCCGCTACCCCATTTCTTACGAGGGTGTCAACTCTGTGGGACTTCATCGTCGTGGTTTCAGCGAAGACCAGATTAACAAAATACAGCAAGTTTATCGTGTCCTTTACCTTTCACGATTGAATAATACAGAGGCTCTTGCCAAAGTAATTGCCGAAGTACCACAATCGCCTGAACGAGATGAGATAGTCAATTTCGTGAAAACCTCAAAACGTGGCATCGTGAGAATGGGAATCTAAATTGAATATTGTAAAGAATTAAGGACCAAGAGCTAAGCTTTTGGTCCTTTTTTATAGTTCATCAATTTTTTTACTGCCGGTGACGTAATAAATTCGACTTAGTATCTTTTTGGCATTTTCATTGTGCGGCATAAGTTGATGTGCTTTCTCAAGATATGGCAATGCTTCGTCGTACAGCCTCAGCGCCTCATTTGATCTATGGTCATTGTTCATAATAGCTTTGCTGTATAGAGCATTACCGAGGTCAAACAATGCCATACCAAAATCGGGTTTCAATTCCACTGCTTTCCTATAGAATGGCAGCGCTGCATCAATGCCTTCTTGTGTCTCGGCGAGCCGTCCTTTAAGATCGTAATATTCAGCCACGGTAGAGTCACTCTTAATCACTTCATCGAGCAAAGTGTTAGCCTCATCATAATTTTTTGCCTTAAGATAATGGTTGATTAAGATGCGCACATATCTTGGGTCTTTGGCACCGAGCATATCGTGAGCTTCGTGGGCCACACTCACAAGATAGATAGTGTCTTGCTGCTTGATCAACGCGTCAATCCAGGTGTCATAAAGTACTTTTTTCCTATATCCTTGATTTCGGGCATTAGCAAGTTGCTCCACGGCTTTGTCATAGTCTTTATTCTGATAAGCAGCTAGGCCTTGAAAGAAACGGTTGTAGCCAATTATTGAGTCGGGCTCATTTACCTTTTTCTTTTTCGCCCAGTCACACTTGGCAGTGTTGCAATAGATGTCCCATGCTTTGTAAGCATTGCTCCAGTCGCCTGCAGCATAGAAGTCGCCAGCAACAGCGCTGTAGTCAATGAGGTGGCTAACCACCTTGTTCAATATCTCTTGTGAATATTTTGTCTTGAATTTCGCTTTTCCAGTTTTTTTGTCAATAACTGGTTTTCCTTTTTTGTCTATAGTAATGATGGTGTCTTTGTGCAGCGCAATTTGTAACTTGTCGTAGCCATCAATGAGAGCCATTCCTGCCTCGGTGTAGTTAATCTTATCTCCCACTCCTTTGTTGGCCATCATCTTATCGTAGATGGAATACTGTATCTTACCAGCAATCCACCAAGTCTCAGCCTTGTCTTTGGTTTCGTCGTTCTCTAAGGCCTTATTGATTTTTTTCAATGAGCTCTTGTAATTGTCAACAGTTAGAGTCATCTCGCTGATTTCCTTTTTCACCTCAGTTACAAGGCGATTCTGTGCCATTGCCGAAATGCCACTCACGATAATAAGGAAAGAAACAAGAGCTATTTTCTTCATTTTTAATTAATTGTTAAACGCTGTGCACAACATTCATTAAATGCCATGCACAGCGTTGTCATATTGTTATAATACCATTATTTTGTTGGTCTGAGAATCTCAAGTTTATATTCCAGGTCATCAACAAAACGAGCTGCTTGAGGGGTCTTAGAACCATCAACATCAAGTTCTTTAGCCTTCTTGAACAATGGCAAAGCCTTGTCGTAAATAGGCAGCAACATTGGAGCTAATTGAGCGTTAGTTGCCGACTGGTTCTCATCGATAATCTTTTCGGCTCTAGCATAGAGCACACGGCCCAGGTCAAAGAAACCGTTAGGGAATGTTTGATCGAGTTCAACAGCCTTCTCGTAATACTGCTCTGCAGCATCAAGTCCATCTTTCTGCTCGATGATATATCCCTTCATGTCATACATGAGTGCGCTTGATGGCTCACCAGCAATAGCCTTATCAACGTAATCAATCGCGTTGCCAAAGTCTTTATTATCGCAATAGTTTTGGATAATATTTGCTAAGCAAGAATTTCTGAAATCCACAACCTGATTCTCAGTATATCCTTTATCGATAGCACTCTTGAAAGCATTGTATGCCCCATCAAAGTCTTTAAGTTGATAGGCCGAATAGCCTTCATAGAAAGATACATCGGCAAGAGTTTGAGGATCAAATTGTACACCTTCGGTGAGTGAAGATCCTACCAAGTTACTGAAGAATTTGAACGCTTTGTAGGATGTGGCAAAATCACCGCTCATCAATCCAGCGTTACCCACATTTAGCACATCGTTGATATGTCCTGAAAGCAGACCTACAATGTCTTTAGAGTATTTTACTTTGAATTTGGGCTTGCCAGTTTTTTTGTCAATCTTTGGACTGCCATCCTTGTTATACTCAATAATAGTATCAAGCGGCAGAGCCTTCTGGAGCAGATCAAATCCGTTCATCAACGCTTGGGCGCGCTCTCCAACAGTAGCATCGGGAGCATCAGGATTCTGCTGATTTGCCACGGTAAATTCGCCAAAGAGTTTGTCATATCTGTCAAACTCTGCCTTTCCAGCTTTGAAGAGATCCTCAACGCTTTGGGCTTTTGCTCCCATCACAAATAGTGATGCACAAGCAACAAATAAGAAAAACTTTTTCATAATTCAATAATGTTTATAGTTTAGAATTTTGTTTAGTTATCTCAGTTATTAATTACTATTGTTTAATTATGTGAGAACCAAAATGACTGTATCTGCATCTTAAGACTGAGAATCATTGGTTTCGTTTAATTCGTCAGTATCTTTTTGTGCATTTTCATTGTCTTGCTCAAAGTTTAAGTCCTGTTGCAGACCCTCGCCCTCGGGGATGTACTCCTCTATCTTCTCAGGGTCGGTGTCGACCTTGCAAACCGAAGCAATTTCATCATTCTTCTTCTCAAGGTTGATAAGTCTTACACCCTGAGTGTTGCGACCTTGAACTCTAAGGTCAGCAACCTTGAGACGGATAGTAATACCCGACTTGTTGATGATGACAATGTCGTTGCTATCGTTAACATTGCGTATAGCAATAAGTTTGCCAGTTTTATCAGTGATATTTATAGTCTTCACACCTTTGGCGCCGCGGTTGGTAACACGGTAGTCTTCAAGCTTTGAACGCTTGCCCATACCTTGCTCCGAGAGCACGAGCACATCATCTTTAGCAGTAGAGCGCATGCAAATCATGCCAACCACTGCATCGTCGCCACCGTCAAGGGTCATACCTTTCACTCCGGTAGCAGTGCGGCCCATTGCTCGTACATTAGTCTCTGAGAAGCGGATGGCACGGCCGTTGCGGTTAGCGAGAACAATCTCACTGTCACCTTCGGTGAGCACGGCACCAATAAGTTGGTCATCCTCACGAATGTTGAGGGCATTCACACCATTGAAGCGTGGTCGTGAGAACTCCGCTAGGCGAGTGCGCTTCACAATGCCATTCTTTGTTCCAAAGACGATATAGTGGTTTTGGTTATACTCTGGGTCTTTGAGCTTGGTTGCGCGGATAAAGGCATTGATGCGGTTCTCTGGACCAAGGTTAAGCAGATTCTGGATGGCGCGGCCCTTGGAGTTCTTGGCTCCCTCGGGAATCTCAAATACGCGCAGCCAGTAGCAACGTCCTTGCTCGGTAAAGAAGAGCATATAATTATGGTTAGTAGCCTCATAGATATATTCAATGAAGTCTTCATCGCGCGTAGCACTACCCTTCGCTCCTACTCCACCGCGATTCTGTGTACGATACTCACTTAGTGGAGTGCGCTTGATGTAGCCAAAGTGCGAGATGGTGATAATCATTGGGTCATCAGAATAGAAGTCCTCAGCGTTCATCTCTTCAGCTGAATATTCAATCTGAGTGCGGCGCTCGTCACCATATTTTTCACGAACCTCGATAAGTTCATCCTCAATTACCTTGCGGCAAACGTCGGGATTTGTCAAAATCTCCTCGAGACGCTCAATTGTCTTCAACAGTTCTTCCATCTCAGCATGGAGCTTGTCTTGCTCAAGGTTGGTGAGCTGACGAAGGCGCATCTCTACGATAGCGCGAGTCTGAATATCATCAAGGTTGAAACGTTCGCCCAAGCGCTGACGTGCCTCGTCGGTGGTCTTGCTGCTGCGAATGATGTGGATTACCTCATCGATATTGTCGCTAGCTATAATCAGACCCTCAAGGATGTGAGCACGTTCTTTTGCTTTCTTTAGCTCAAACTCGGTGCGGCGAATTACCACATCATGGCGATGCTCAAGGAAGTAGTGAAGCATGTCTCTCAGCGTCACAGTCTGTGGACGACCATTTACGAGGCAAACGTTGTTAACACTGAACGACGATTGCAGCTCAGTCATCTTGTAAAGCTTGTTGAGCAGCACATTGGCGTTGAAATCCTTCTTCACGTCGATGACAATGCGCATACCCTGGCGGTCACTCTCATCGTTGATGTTTGAGATGCCGTCTATGCGTTTGTCCTCAACAAGAGAAGCTATATTCTCTATAAGCTCACTCTTATTTACGTTGTAAGGGATTTCAGTCACAACAATGCGGTCGCGGCCATTCTCACTCTCAATCTCGGCTTTAGAACGAATGACAATGCGACCCTTGCCTGTCTCAAAAGCATCCCTAACTCCTTGGTAACCATGAATGATGCCACCAGTTGGGAAATCGGGGGCGATAATGTACTTCATCAATCCCTCGGTGTCGATGTCGGGATCTTCGAGCATCGCCAGGCAGGCGTTGATAGCCTCGGTGAGGTTGTGAGGAGCCATGTTGGTCGCCATACCCACAGCAATTCCCGAACCGCCATTTACCAGCAAATTAGGAAAGCGGGTTGGCAGCACTTCGGGTTCGTCCATGGTGTTGTCAAAGTTTGGCACAAAGTTCACGGTGTCTTTGTCCATGTCGCGCATCATCTCCTCACCCATCTTGCCCAGACGAGCCTCGGTATAACGCATGGCAGCGGGGCTATCGCCGTCGATTGAACCAAAGTTGCCTTGACCGTCAACTAATGGATAACGCATTGCCCAGTCTTGAGCGAGGCGCACCATTGCCAGATAAACCGACGAGTCGCCGTGTGGGTGGTATTTACCAAGCACGTCACCCACGATACGTGCCGATTTCTTGTAGGGGGCATTAGAGAAATTCCCCAATTTTTCCATACCGAAAAGTACACGCCGGTGCACAGGTTTGAAACCGTCGCGCACGTCGGGCAGTGCTCTCGAAACGATTACCGACATCGAATAGTCGATGTAACTGGTCTTCATCTCGTTTTCGATATTGATCTCAATAATTCGATCGTTATTCATCTCTAAAAAATTAAAATTTTACCTGTGGCGAACTGCAAATCCAGCGAAATGTTGCCTCAATCATCACAGTCACGCCTAAACATTAAAATTAACCTACAAAGATACAGTATTTTGCTCAAATATCCATATTTTTTGGCATCTATTTTTCATAAAATTAATTAATTGCATAATAATGTTTATTTGCTTAACCAGAGTAGTATTTCAATTAAAGGTGGTAATAGTATGACAATAGGTTTCTATCATAATAAATGACAGAAAAACGTGTCAACCAAATATCTACTAATCAGTGTTTAATGGGAGTCTTTATAGTCTTGCATCGCTTTTTTCAGGGCTTTAGCGAACTGGTCGGGACATGAAGTGGGTTTATAGCCACATCTTATTCCTTCAAGCTTGGCTATTGCCTCATCGCAAGACATACCTTGCACTAATCGCGAAATGCCTTGCAAGTTGCCATGACAGCCACCGGAGAAGAGAACTTGTTTGATTATGTTGTCTTCAATTTCGAAATCTATTTGACGTGAGCAGGTGCCTGATGGGTAATAGGTGTATTTCATTACTGGGTATTCTTTAATTGCTGTATAAAGTCGTGACGGTTAGCGATGTTAATAGTAGAGCTGTCGGGCATATTAATAAGCCCATTATCATTCAAGAAACTAATAGCGCTTACTAAAGCAGGGCGTCGCGCTCCGAGTAGTCGGCACAAATCTCGTTGTCTGAAGGTCATGGTAATGTTTTGTGAGCGTTGAGAGGTGAATGCACTCACGAGCATCACCAGTCGCTCCTGCACCGAGGCATTGCCCAGGTTAAGCAGTTGAGACTTCCTCACCTGTGAGTTTCTTGAGAGATAATTTAGTATATTGAACAAAAAAACATTGTCTGTTCTCAGCATCGCCACGTAGTCTTGCTTTGCAAGCTGCAATATGCCACAATTCTCTATTGCATTGACGCTGAATGGATAGCAGGTATCGAGACCAAAGAGATAGTCAGGTGCTATCACCTCTGGAGCCTCAAGTTCATGTGAGATTTTGAATTTCAGGACTTTGCTCTCATATTCCAACTTTACTCTTCCCGAGACAACAAACCTCACATGGGTGCATTCATCACCGCATGACAAGATTTTCTCGCCTTTCCTGAACTTCAGGAAATGAAAAGGCACTTTCTCTACAGTCTCCTGTAATCGCTCCTGACTAACGCCCTGAAACAATGGCAAGTGGAGCAATTTATCAAAAATGTTTTCCATATAATTTGTCTAACGAGCAATTGACTAGTCAAAAAAAACGTTTGATAATGTGTTACTTCAAAAACTCAATTGCTTCCTCTATAGTGCAGTTCTTTTGTTCTCCAGTTTCCATATCTTTGACAGCTATGGTGCCAGATGTCATTTCGCTCTCACCTACCATAGCAACGAAAGGCACTCCCTTGGCGTTGGCATATGCCATCTGTTTCTTCATCTTCGCCGACTCGGGATACAGTTCGCAGGAGATTCCTGCAGCGCGAAGTGTGATCATGTGTTGCATGCATGCTGCAGCTTCTTTCTCGCCAAAATTGATGAAAATAACCTTTGTAGTGGCGATAGTATCAGCTGGATACAGATTGAGGGTGTTAAGCACGTCGAATATGCGGTCAGCGCCAAAGCTGATGCCAACGCCCGACAGTCCGTCCATTCCAAACACGCCAGTAAGGTTGTCGTAGCGTCCGCCGCCGCTTATGCTTCCCATTTCCACATCAAGAGCCTTGACCTCAAGAATGGTACCAGTATAGTAGTTAAGTCCACGTGCTAGAGACACGTCAAGCTCAACTTGTGACTTGAGGTTTAATGCAGCGGCATTGTTAAGAACAAACATCAGTTCCTCAATGCCTTTCATCCCTATCTCGGAATTGGCAAGCAATGACTTGAGAGTAGTGAGCTTCTCGTCGTTGGTTCCACTCAGTGTCAGCAAGGGACGTAAGGTGTCAATTGCATCTTGCGACAGGCCTTTCTCGAGCAACTCGCCATTCACATTATCAAGACCTATCTTGTCAATTTTGTCGATTGCCACGGTGATATCAACAATCTTCTCAGGAGCGCCAATCACCTCAGCTATACCACTTAGAATCTTGCGGTTGTTGAGCTTTATCACGATATTGATGCCAAAGCGCTTGAACACCTCATCAATCATAGACACTAGCTCAACCTCGTTAAGCAGTGAGTCGCTGCCAACAACATCGGCATCACACTGATAAAACTCACGATAACGGCCACGTTGTGGACGGTCGGCACGCCACACGGGCTGAATTTGGTAACGCTTGAACGGCATCTGCAGGTCGTTGCGGTGCTGGACAACATAGCGGGCAAAGGGCACCGTCAAGTCATAACGCAGACCCTTCTCACTAACTTTAGTAATTAGGTGTATATAGTCCTTGTTTGCCAGCAGGTCGTCAGGAGCGTCTTTCAAATAGTCGCCGCTGTTGAGGATTTTGAACAGCAGCTTGTCGCCTTCTTCGCCATATTTGCCCATCAGGGTTGACAGGTTCTCCATTGCTGGAGTTTCAATCTGCTGGAAGCCGTAAAGCAGGAAAACTTTCTTGATTGTGTCGAAAATATAGTTGCGCTTCGCCATTTCAAGTGGCGAGAAATCTCTTGTTCCTTTGGGAATTGATGGTTTTTGTGCCATTTGTGGGTTATTGGTTATATAGGATTGTTTATTAAAGTCTTATTAACGACGGCGTCCCATGAAAATCATCACATAATATAATAATGTTGCAAGCGAGCTAAGGGCAGCAACCACATAGGTGTAAGCTGCAGCATGAAGGGCATCTTTGGCATGCTCGGTCTTGATGCCGCTAGTCACGCCAGAGCTTTCAAGCCATGCTATAGCACGGCGGCTGGCATCAACTTCTACAGGCAGAGTAATGAGACTAAACAGCGTGGTTAACGCAAACAGACAGATACCCACTAGCATAACCATTGGGAACACCTCTATCAGTAGGATTCCGGCAAGAAGCACCCATGTGATCCATTGCGAAGCAAAGCTCACTACAGGAACAAGGGCAGTACGCATCTTTAAGAAGGAATATCCCTGCGCGTGTTGTAGTGCGTGTCCACTTTCGTGAGCAGCAACGGCTGCCGCTGCTACACTATTGACTGAGAATACTACGTCGCTAAGGTTGACGGTGCCGTTGGCTGGGTTGTAATGGTCAGTAAGCTGCCCCGATACACTAGTCACATTAACATTGTTAATGCCATTGTCATGGAGAAACTTAGCGGCGACGTCGCGACCAGTCAAAGGCACATCGAGAGCCTCTTGTGAATAAATTTTAAACTTGTTCTGTAACGAGCGTTGAACAAGAAAGCTAATAACTGTAATTGCTATGAAAAGTAGGTAAACCATAATACTGTGATTTGTTTACTTGTTGTTTTTTTGACTTTTTTATTAAAAAAAACCTCAAATATTTTTTGGTTTTTAAAAATTGATGTAAATTTACAGCGATTTTTTGAAACAGCAAAATTTTATCGATAAAACATACAGTTTTTTATTTAATATTCACTTATTTTTTAACAATTACAATTTCTTATTTTAACATTATGAAAAAGTTTTTCTTATTCGCTGTAGCTGTTGCTACTCTTTCTTTGGTTTCTTGTGGTGATGGAACTACTAGTGGTTCTGCATCTAACGACAGCACTGCTTCTGCAAGCCAAGCTTCTGCAAGTTTGCAAGTTGAGACTCCTAGTGGTGTAGCTAGCGCTGTTTCTGGTGTAGTAGAGGATGCAAAAGATGTTGCTAACGATGCCGCTACCGCAGTTGAAGACAAAGCCAATGATCTTAAGGACAAAGCCAATGAGCTTAAAGACAAAGCTGAGCAGAAGGTAAATGAAGGTCTCGACAAGGCTGGCAAGAAGATTGACGAAGGATTAGACAAAGCTGGCAAGAAGATTGACGAAGGACTTGATAAGGCTGGCGATGCAATTAAAAAACTATAATCATTGCATTTAACGCCTTGTTTTAATTAATTTCAAAGTAAACTTTGTAATTATTTCAAGTACAAAGGGAGACACTCATAGTGGGTTCTCCCTTTTTTAAAGAACATTTTTTATCAATTAGCATTATGAAGAAATTTTTCTTATTCATTGCTGTAATTGCTGCTTTCTCTCTGACCTCATGTGGTGGAAGTGAGACATCAAGCGTTCCCGATGGCAACTCACAAGCCACATCGATAGATCCTAATGATCCCAACCAGATACCTCCTCAAGTGGAAGAAGCATCTATTGTTGAAGAGAGCGCTAGCACTCCAGCCGAGCAGGCTCCAGAAGCTCAAGCCTCAACAACAGAGCAATCAAAGCCCTCTAATTAATAATATATAGAAGCATAGAGGTAATACTAAAGGGAGACACTTGCATTGTGTTCTCCCTTTTTTGATTAAATCGTTAACGCATTATGGACAAAGATATAATAGCAAATCGGCTTAAAGACAAATTCGGCATTTCACGGCTCAACGACATGCAGCAGGCTGTTATTGAGAAGTGGAATCAAGGCAAGAAAAACATTGTGCTCTATTCCCCTACCGGCTCGGGTAAGACACTGGCTTTTGCTATGCCCATTTTGCGCAACATTGACGAGTCTTGTGCCACTACACAGATCGTAATTATTGAACCTACTCGCGAGCTGGTGTTGCAAGTAACTGATGTCTTGAAGAAGCTTGCGCCATCAATAAAAACAACCTCCTGCTATGGTGGCCATAACTCTCGGGACGAGAGGCAATCTCTATCACAATTACCAACAATAGTTGTGGCTACACCTGGACGATTGCTTGACCATATCGAGCATGGCACTGTCAATATCCATACGGCAGCAATACTTGTTCTAGACGAATTTGACAAATCTCTTGAACTAGGCTTCATCGATGATATGCGGCACATTATTAAGCGACTGCCCACCACAGTGCGCACAATAATGACCTCAGCAACAATAATAAAGAATGTACCAGAATTCATCGATCTCACCCGCTTTGAGACCATCAATTTCATGCGACAAGTTGCCTTGTCGCCAAAAGAACGTATTACTACATGGCAGGTCCTATGTGACGATAATAACCGCTTGCAATGCCTAAAAAAACTGCTTCAGTCGCTCCCCGACGAAAAGACTATCGTCTTTGCCAACCAGCGCGACACCGCACAGTTTGTTTATCAACAATTGGTTAAGGATGGCATCACAGCAGGACTTTATATAGGCACTCTTGAACAAAGCGAGCGTGAGAAAGTGCTAACTATGTTCAGGAATGGCTCGCTGCTGGTGCTCGTGTCAACCGACTTGGGCGGTCGCGGTATCGACATTAGCGATATCAAACATATAATCCACTATGAGCAACCTCTCACCAGTGAGATTTTTACACACCGCAATGGCCGCACTGCCAGAGTAGACGCCACAGGCGAAGTATATGTGATTACTGGTCAAGAAGCAATTCCGTCATTCATCAAAATTGATAAGCAATATCAACATGATAGTTTGAATTCACCAAATTTAAAGAAACCGCTACGCGCTACTATCCATATCAGTGCCGGCAAAAAGGAGAAAATTTCTAGAGGTGACATTGTTGGCTATCTACTTCACAACTGCCCGATGCTAACTGGCAGCGACATTGCTGGTATCGATATCTTTGACCATTACACTCTTGTGGGCTTGCCCAAAACGAAAGCAGAAGATGTTATAAAAACAATTTCACCTTACAAGCTCAAAAAGCTGAAGGTGAAATCGATGATTGTAGGCTTCAGGCCTAAGTTTATGAAATAGATTATCTTATTTCAAGATTTTATTCATAATCTCATCCATTTGGTTTACATCGTGATATCCCTGAACAATATCGATAACCTCTTCATCAGGTGTCAAAAATACTAAAGTAGGGATGACATCAACATTGTATTTCTCGGCGAGCTCAGGTTCTTGGTCTATATCAACCCTCTTGAACTCTACCCATTCACCATACATATCTTCCATCTGTTCCATCACAGGCACCATTGCCTTGCAAGGTCCGCACCAAGTGGCATAGAAGTCGATTAAAACAATCTTATCGGAGTTATCACTCTTTGTTGTATCTGATTTCATTTTCTCACTTGACTCGGACTCCGACTTGTCACTTACTTTCTTCTTGTTGTCACAACTGTTGACGCCAATCATCAGCATCATGCCTACAACTACACAAAGAATAAATCTAATTGCTTTCATAGTAAATATATTGTTTATTTGTTATTAATCAGCATAGTTCTCCCTTTCCTTGCCTAATTATCTCAGGCTCGCTGCCTGTGCAGTCAACTACTGTAGAGGGAATCAGTCCTCCCCTTCCAGAATCTACTACAATGTCAACATTTGCGCCAAGCGCTTCGGCAATCAGCTCAGGTTCACAGCGATAGTCATCGTCTTGCGCTGGAACTGAGGTTGTGAGGATGGGATGCCCTAACTCCTGCTCAATGGCAGTAGCGATTTTGTTCTCAGGAATTCTGATTCCAACCGTGCGGCGGCCTTTGAAAGCCTTTGGCAACTTCGACATTGCGGGGAAAATAAAGGTAAATGGACCTGGCAGGTTGTTCTTCATCAATCGGAACTGTGTGTTGTCAAATTTGGCATACTGCGCCACCTCGGAGATGTCGCTGCAAATTATTGACAGGTTGGTTTTTGCCGATTTCATTGCTTTCAAAGAGCAGATGCGTTCTATTGCCTGATTGTTAAGAGCGTCACAACCTATGGCATAGACCGTGTCGGTTGGATAGACAATAATTCCGCCATCGCGCAGCACCGCGGCAATCTCTTCAATGTGCCGAAGGTTGATATTGTCTTCTAAAATCTGTAATACTTTCATATCTATATTTAAAAATCAGTTATTATTTTTGTTTCAATATTGGTGGCTTGGGCATATTTCTCAAGCAGTGATGCTGTCCAATCTAATGCCTCGTCAACAGGCATCTCGGGAGCAAAAGCATTGATGTTAATTTGAACCCTAGTAGTGTCGAGAGTGAACTTGGTGCGCTCCTCATCGCTCGTAGGCGTAGCAACTCCTCCTAATGAATCACGATACACAGGCAGACCTTCAATATTGAGAAATCCACGGCCTATAGCGCAGTATTTCTCATCTTTCTCCCCTACTCCCATGGTTAGTGTGTCGCCCACTAGTTTATCGGCATCAAGTCCGCTAATTGCATAACCACTTTTTATCGACACTAGATTAACAATATCGATAAGTGATGAGAGTCGATACAGTCCAAGCCCGCGAATTATGCGTCGGCACAGCGCCTCGCTCGACACGCGGTAACGGCCAGGATCTTTGCCTAGCGACTTGTAGAGCTTGCGTGTGGCAGCGATAGCGGGCCGCTGGTTAATCTCCAGCAGTTGATAGGTTGACGCTATCTTAGCCGCCTCATCTTCAATCTCTTGCCACAATGCGTCGGCTGTCTCGCTATTCACCACATTGGCACTCAAAAGCCCTATCTGAATGTGAGGACAAACCTCCAAAATTCTAGTATCAATTCTTACATTTATCATTATCGTGAAGAAGAATTTTCAAATTTTCTACAAAAGTAATACAAAAATCGGTTTTTTTGTGTATTTTTGCAAAATCATTAACATGACAATATTTTTTATCATTATAATTAATACACAATGAAACATCTTTTTATTACTTTTATTGCCGCCAGCATCGCGCTTGGCGCAATGGCCGACGACAAAGTCGTTAACCCCGACAGCACTGGTTTCACATTCACCGACGTGAAAGTGATAAAATCAACCCCAGTGAAAGACCAAAACAAGTCAGGAACTTGCTGGTGCTATTCTAGTAACACTTTCTTTGAAAACGAAATCCTGCGTAAGACAGGCAAGGAGATCCACTTAAGTGAGGGATTTGTAGTTTATCACTGCTATCTCGACAAGGCAATCAAGTACATCCGCATGGACGGAACAGTAAACTTCGCCGAGGGCGGTAGCGGCCTTGACGTAGGTTACGTTTGGGAAAACTATGGTGCTGTGCCTAATGAAGTATATACCGGCATGACCTATGGCGACAAGAAATTTAACACCGCCGAGCTTACCAGCACTCTCAAAGGCATGGTTGACGTAGTGAACCAACGCAAACTCAAAAAGCTCACCCCTGCTTGGGTTGATGCCTTCAAAGGCGTCCTCGATGCTTACATGGGCAAACTCCCAGATACTTTCACCTGGGAAGGCAAGACCTACACTCCTAAGAGCTTTGCCGCTTCGCTGCCTATTAACCTTGACGACTATGTGTCAGTGACTTCGTTCACTCACCATCCATTCTACAAGCAATTTGTTCTTGAGGTTGCCGACAACTGGATTTGGGAGAAATCATGGAACGTTACTCTCGATGAACTTTGGGAGATTGCCAACAACGCTATCGATAAGGGCTACACCATCGCTTGGGGCGCCGACGTTAGCGAGCGTGGTTTCAAATGGCGCAAAGGCTATGCAGTTCTTGTTAAAGAGAAAAATGAGAACGACCTGAGTGGAACCGACCGTGAGCGTTGGGACTTAATGGCCGACAAAGACCGCGACGAGCAGCGCTGGGAGATCAAGGGTCCAGGCAACGAGGAGACAGTTACTCAGGAGTCGCGCCAAATCATGTTCGACAACAAGGAGACTACCGATGACCACGGTATGGTAATAGTAGGCAAGGCTGTTGATCAGGATGGCAACAAGTACTTCAAGGTTCAGAACAGCTGGGACACCAACCAACTCTATCACGGTTTCTTCTATGTGAGCGAGGCATTCTTTAAAGCAAAAACAATGAATATTGTCATCAATAAAGAGTGCATCCCTGCCAAGATTGCTAAGAAACTGGGCATCTAAACGATTCCTATATAATACAAAAATAAGGTTCCAAGCCACTGGTCTGGAACCTTATTTATTTGTTAGTCTATACTAAAATATCTTGTTCGACTCAAGGCATCTCTTTATTACCGCTTTGAAAAGTAGTCAATAACGCTCGGCATTCATCTCGGGTAAAGTGCTTTGCGTTCAATGACTTGCTTAATACAAGATATTATAACGCGTTCTTCTCTCCACGGATAGCATTAAACACCGTTAGGAACATGATTTTGATATCGAGCATGAAATTCCAGTTCTCAGCATACCAAACATCATACTCCACACGTTTCTCCATCATCCATAGTTCGTCGGTGGGACCTCGGAAACCATTGACTTGCGCCCAGCCAGTGATGCCCGGCTTAATGGTGTGGCGAAGCATATATTTATCAATAAGTTCGCTATATTCTTTGGTCTGCTGCACCATGTGAGGCCTGGGACCTACTATCGACATGTCGCCCATAAACACATTGATAAACTGAGGCAACTCATCAAGGCTGGTCTTACGGATAAAATTACCGAACTTCGTTTTGCGGGGGTCATCTTTGGTTGCCTGCAATGTGTCACTCTTATCATTAACGCGCATAGAACGGAACTTGAGACACTGGAACGACTTTCCACGATAGCCTGTTCGCTCTTGCCTAAAAAACACCGGTCCTGGTGACGACAATTTAACGCCAATAGCTATTGGCAAAAACACTATTGGAGAAAACAGGAGAACTACAGAAGAAACCAGTAGGTCAAAGCCACGCTTTATTGCTTTGTTAAGCGGGTTCTGCAATGGATGTGGGTGAATAGACATCACAGGCACAGTACCAAAGGTCTCTATACCAAAACGACGAGAGATATACTTGCTTAACTGTGGCACATAATAGAAGTCAATGGCATTTCGCTCAGCAAGGCCTATCATGTTCTGAAGCTCGTTACGCTCATTTTCGGGAAGAGCACAATACATCTCGTCAATGCTATTGTTGTTAAGAAAATCTTCAAGCGAGTCGATAGTGCCGGTATAGCATGGCAAATCTTCAGTAGGCTCTGAATCAAAGAATCCAACAACATGATAGCCATAGCCCTGATCTTTCTCAAGTTCTTTCATGAGTCGAACTCCAGAGCTACCTATAATTATTATCTTCTTGTAGTTATAACCTTTACTACGATACCACTTCAGCAATTTGCGGGACACAATCCACCAAAGCGAGAGCGATAATGTGAAGATGCCATAGAACAAAAACACATATCGCCACTTTGGCAGAGCATCAATAAAGGATACCAGCATCAAGAATATCACCGCATGAAGCAAAACATATTTCACAAGGTGAATGAGCACACGGTCAATATACACCACTCTCTTGTCGTGCAATGAGGTCAATACATACACAACAATAGAGAACGACAAATTGAGCATCAGCCACACCTGCTTGCTGTAGAATGGCAACGTGTTCAAGTCGCCTATTATCAAGCAAGTAATGAAATAGGCCGCATTGAGGACAATAAAGTCGATGAATATGAAAATCCAGCGGATAAAATGACCGTATCTGCCTTTACTTTTCACAACCAAAAATAATAGTTAAAACAACATAGTCACCCTCCATATCAAAATGAAGAGTGACTGATGCTAACGATTAAATTTTCTCGTCGATAATCTTGATTTTTTGCTCCAGCAGTGCAATCTCGTCCTTGAGGTTGGCAATCTTGCGCTCCATTTCCTTGACAATGGAGTTACCGCTCTTAGAAGTAGCGTTGAAGAAGCCCATATTATTCTCATAGGTCTTCAGCTCGCTGCACTTCTGCTCATAGACGCGCACGAGCTTCTCACGCTCGTGATAAACCTTGTCGCTGCCCGATTGATTCATGGTGTTCTCGAAATTTGACAAGCGTGTTCTGATAGCCTTCATGTCAAATTTCTCGAATGCCTTGTCAATAGCCTCTTTATAGGCTGCATAAATCTTGTCTTTCTCCTTGAAAGGCACATGGCCAATGGTTTGCCACTTCGACATCAGGTCTCTAATCTTCTGTGGTGCATCTTGAACTTCTTCCTCCGACTCAAGAATAGCATTTACCTGAGCGATAAGCTCTTTCTTGGCTTTGAGATTCTCATGCTCTACCGAGCGCTGGCTCGAAGTTTGTTTCTTCTTCTGCTCAAAGAAATAGTCGCAGGCTGTGATGAAGCGTTTCCACACAGCATCGCTGTGGCGCTTAACAACGGGGCCAATGGTCTTCCACTCTTTCTGGAGTGCTATGAGAGCATCGCTGGTCTCTTTCCAATCGGTAGAATCTTTCAGCGCCTCAGCTTTCTCGCAAAGCTCAGTCTTCTTTGCCAAGTTCGACGCCAGCTCTTCTTTCATTGTCTTGAAGAATGCTGCCTTCTGCTCAAAGAATTCATCGCACGACTTGCGGAAACGGTTGTAGAGCGAAGTGTTCACTTTGCGTGATGCGAAGCCAAGCTTCTTCCACTCTTCCTGGAGAGCGATAATCTGCTTGGTCGCTTCATCCCAGGCAGCATAAGTCTTGAGACCGCTAGTATCGATTTTCTCTATCTCTTCGCAAAGGGCAGTCTTGGCATCGGCATTCTCTTTCTCACTTGCCTTGCGTTCCTCAAAGAAGGCCTGGTGCTTCTTGTTGATAACTGCTGAAGCAGTCTTGAAGCGAGCCCACACCTGCTCACGTATTTCCTTGGCAACAGGGCCTGTCTCGCGCCACTTGTCGTGGAGGGCCTGGAGAGCCTTGAAGGCGGCAATCACGTCAGTCTCCTCGTCAAGTGATTCGGCTTGTTCACACAGTTGTTGCTTTATCTCAAGGTTCTTCTTGAAATCATAGTCCCTCAAATCTTTGTTGATCTTAAGAAGGTCGTAGAAGTTCTCAATTGCAGCCTGATAAGCTTTCCACACCTCGGTAGTGCTTGTTGAAGGCACCTCACCGATGGCCTTGAACTCCTGTTGCAGTTGCTGTACATGAGAGAACTGACGGTTGATATTGTCGGTATCTTGAGAAATTGTTCTTATTTCCTCAATAATCTTATTTTTCTTGTCGAGATTGGCCTGCTTTACGGCTTCTTGCTCGGCATTGAACTCGGCGCGTTTCTCCTTAAACTCAGCGAGCAACTCTTTTATCTTGAGCTCAATTTCATCTTCTTGAGCAACAAAGGCTTCCTCATCGTTGCCGTTCTCTACAAAAGCAGCTTTTTCTTTGCTGATCTCTTCTTTTCTCAGAGCAAAGAATGCGCCCTTGATTTGTGCTACTCGTTCTTTAACACTCTCTACTGGCATTGACATCAATTTCTCGAGTTGCTCCACAAGTTGCTCCTTGCCGAGGGCAGAGAAATCCATTGCGGGTTGTTCCTCTACAGGCTCTTCAAGCTTCTCCTCAACCGTCTCTTCCGTTTTTTCCTCAGACTTTTCCTCTGGTTTTTCCTCGGTTATCTCCTCAGCGGGAGTTTCGGGTTGTGGCTCTTCTTTCACCTCAGCAACAGGCTCTTCAACCTTTGGTTCTTCAGCAGGGAGGGTTTCTTTCTCCTCTGTCACCTCGGGCTGTGTTTCGGGCTGCTCTGGTTTAGGCTCAGGTTCTTGAGTCTTAGCCTCTTCAACTTGATTCTCAACTACTACTGTCTCTTCAATCTCAGTAGATTTGTTTTCAACTGTTTCTGCCACGTTCTCTACAGCAGCAGTCTCAGCATTTAGGGTCTCGTCTTTCTCGACATTTACGTTCGATTCTGACATTTCACGCGTTACCATAGTTTACAATTTTTTAAAGGTATTATTACCTAATTTCAATTTTAACTCCAAAAATACTGCTTTTTTGCTATATGGAGAAAAAAAATTGATGTTTTTTTTATTTAGAGCCTCATTTTTGGACAAAAAACGAAAAAAACGATGTTTTTGACACCGTTTTTTTATCATTTTCTCAGCTTGATCACCTATGCGTCGGGACCATAGTAAATGGTAGAGCAATTATTCTCGTTAAGCACTTGCGATGCCACTCGGTGAATGTCGGCGGGAACAAGTAGGCGATATCTATTGTTCTCGGTGTTAATGCCATCGGCTCCCCACAGCAGCTCGTGGCTGCTCAGCAGTGAAGCCTTCTCGGCATAGCCCACACTCTCAAACAATTTATTGGAGATATATTTATTCACATACTTGTCAACCTCTTGTTGTGTCACGCCATCGGCAAACAATTTATTGAGAACCATATCAATAGCTGCATTGGCTTTGTCAAAATCAACGCCTTGCGCCAAGCATGCCCTAATATAAAACAAGCCCGGATCGCGCGATCCAAGCACCGATGCGCTTACTTCACTAAACATATCAGTGCCCTGTATCAGTTCTCGGTGAAACCTGGACGAGGCACCGTTGCCAAGCACATCGCTTAGCAAGTCGGTGGCTTGATAATCGTCATCACAACGGCCGCACATGTGATAGGTTCGGAATATCATATTGTTAGGCACCTCGCTGTGATGCGTAACAAATCGCGGTCTCTCCTGCACAGGTTCATTGGGAAGGCTACGGGGTTGACGTGGGCGGCCTTCAATGTCACCAAACCATTTCTCTACCAGCTGAATGGTTTCTTCAAAGCCCACGTTTCCCGACACGCACATTACCGCATTTCCGATCGAATAATGACGATGATGGAAATCGGCCACATCATCTCGGGTAAATGACTTGATGGTGTCAACATCTTTGCCTATCGTGGGCCATTGATAGGGATGTCTCTTATAAGCAAGACCATGCATCAAATGCAAAATATCGCCATAGGGCTGATTGAGATAACGCTGCTTGAACTCTTCAATTACAACACTCTTTTGAACCTCGATATTCTCATCAGTAAGGTCGAGGTTCAGCAGCCGCTCACTCTCAAGCCACAATGCCGTCTCAAGGTTAACTGCAGGAATTTCCTCATAATAGTCGGTCACATCGATGTTGGTCCACGCATTACTGATCCCTCCCACACGAGTCATTACATCATCAAATTTTGTTATGTGCTTCGTTCTTGAGAACATTAGATGCTCCATCAAGTGCGCAAGACCAGTCTTGTTGCTTTCTTCATCACTTGAGCCTACATCATAGAGCAGATTTACTGCAGCCATAGAGGTCACAGCATTATGGTGATGGATTAGCTTTAAGCCATTGTCAAAAACATACTTATTGAATTGAATCATCGAGTAAATAGTTGGCAGCGCTTTGCGCTAGTTAGCCTATGCGCTGGCTCACTAGTTTTTGGATTGTGCATTCCTAATTTATAATCTTTGCCGAAATGATTTTCACGTCATCTACTGGGCGGTCATATTTGCCGGTGTTGACATTCTGAATTTTGTCAACAACATCCATTCCTCTCACAACCTCTCCAAACACGGTGTAAGTGCCATCGAGATGCGGAGTGCCGCCAATAGTAGAATAGGCATCAATCTGCTGTTGGGTGA
>JAGCRW010000026.1 GCA_017964485.1 Muribaculaceae bacterium
AAGATCCTAAAGAACTCGCCAGCTTAGTTGTTGGCGCTTCAAATGGTGCAGCCGTACACTTAAGCGATATTGCCCGTATTGATGACTCTCTCGAGGAACGCGCTCAAGAGACTTTCACCAACGGTGTGCGTGGTGCCATGATTATTATCCAAAAGCAAAGTGGTGCCAACTCAGTGGAGATTTCTAATCGTGTGAAGCAGATTCTGCCACAGATTCAAAAGAACCTTCCATCCGACATTAAGCTTGACTACATCGTAGATACTAGCGATAACATACGCAACACAATCTCGTCTCTTGTTGAGACTGTGCTTTATGCTCTGCTGTTTGTGGTAATTGTGGTATTCTTCTTCCTCGGACGTTGGAGAGCAACAGTAATCATTGTGCTCACGATTCCAATCTCGCTTATCGCTTCGTTCATCTACCTCTACGCTACAGGCAACACGTTGAACATCGTGTCGTTATCGGCGTTGTCAATTTCTATTGGTATGGTGGTTGACGATGCCATTGTGGTGCTTGAGAACGTGACGACACACATTGAGCGAGGCGCCGAACCAAAACAGGCGGCCGTGCATGGCACCAACGAGGTGGCAATATCGGTAATCGCTTCTACTCTCACTCTTATTGCGGTGTTCTTCCCATTGACACTGGTAACAGGTATGACAGGTGTGCTATTCCGCCAACTAGGATGGATGGTAACAATCATGATGATTATCTCAACCACCGCCGCCTTGTCGCTTACTCCAATGCTGTGTAGCCGCATGCTACGTCTGCAACGCACTCAAAGCAAGTTCTTCACTAAGTTCTACGGCCCCATCGAGAAAGTTCTTGACAAGATTGATGACGGCTTTGCCTGGTTGCTCACCCATTGTGTGCGCCACCGCTGGATAACTTCGCTTGTGGTACTAGGAGTGTTTGTGGCATCAATGTTCTTGATGAAGTTTGTGGGTAGTGAGTTCTTCCCCACAATGGACAACAGCCGTCTAGGTATCAACCTTGAGTTGCCTATCGGCACACGAGTAGAAGTTGCTAAAGACGTGTGTCAACGACTTCACAAGGAATGGACCGAGAAATATCCCGAGATAAAGGTATTCAATTACACCGTAGGCCAAGCTAGTAGCGACAACACTTGGGGATCAATGCAGAACAATGGTTCGCACATCATCTCGATGAATATCAGACTCGTAAACCCAAGCGAGCGCGACCGCAGCATCACCGAAATTGCGGGACTCATGCGCGAAGACCTCAAGCAATACCCCGAGCTAAAGAAAGCACTCGTCAACGTGGGAGGTTCCCGTGGTGGTGGCATGAGCGGACAATCGACATTGGATTATGAAATCTATGGTTACGACTTCACTCTCACCGATAGTGTGGCACAGCACCTCAAGCACGTTCTTGAAAAAATAAAAGGTGCTGCCGATATCAACATCAGCCGAAGTGACTATCAACCAGAATATCAAGTGGATTTCGACCGCGAGAAACTGGCGCTCTATGGCCTTAACCTCTCGACTGCTGCAACCTATGTGCGCAACCGCATTAACGGTAACACAGCAAGTTACTTCCGTGAGGATGGTGACGAATATGACATCAAGGTGATGTATGACCCCGAGCATCGCCAATCGCTTGAGGACATTGAGAATATCACCCTCTACAATGCCATGGGCAACGGCATCAAGCTCAAGGAGGTTGGTAAGGTTGTGGAACGATTCTCACCGCCTACTATCGAACGCAAAGACCGTGAGCGCATCATCACCGTGTCTACCGTTGTTCAAGACCGACCTATGAGTGAAATCATTGCTGAGGCTCAACCCGAAATTGACAAACTTGACCTGCCGCCAGGTGTAACAATACAACTTAGTGGTTCATTTGAGGATCAGCAAGACTCTTTTGGCGACCTGGGTATGTTGGCAATACTTATCATCATTTTGGTTTACATTGTGATGGCATCGCAGTTTGAGTCATTTACCTATCCAGGCATCATCATGAGCTCTATCATGTTTGCCTTCTCTGGTATTGTTATTATCCTGCTCTTGACAGGCACCAACCTCAACGTAATGTCGATGATTGGAGCCATCATGCTTATCGGTATTGTGGTGAAGAACGGTATCGTGCTTATCGACTACATCACCCTTAACCGAGAGCGTGGAATGAGTGTTAGAAGAGCAGTGATTGATGGTGGCAAGTCGCGTCTGCGTCCTGTGCTGATGACATCGTTGACAACCATCCTCGGTATGGTGCCAATGGCGATTGGCTCGGGTGAGGGCGCCGAGATGTGGAGGCCTATGGGTATCGCCGTAATTGGTGGTCTCACATTCTCCACTATCCTTACCCTGCTCTTCGTGCCTACTATGTACACTATCTTTGCATACAATGGCATTAAGCGCAACCGCAAGAAACTGCACAAGAAGCAGGCAAAGCAAAACAAAAAATCAGCACAAGTAGAAGTTTCACCACAATCTTAATTAATGAAAATATGAAAGCAATATTTATATCATTCGACCAGGCCTACTATGAGAGAATTGTCGAGATGCTCTACAAGAGTGGCTGCCGAGGATTCACGGCATTCAACGATGTGGTGGGGCGTGGAAGCAGCACTGGCGACCCACATTATGGCACACACGCGTGGCCCTCACTAGTGCAAGGCATCCTCACTGTGGTGGAGGCCGACCGCGTTGACACTGTTCTTGAGAGGCTTCACGAGATGGACCTTGCCACTCCAAAACTGGGACTGAGAGCTTTCGTCTGGAACATTGAGAAATCAATTTGACAGATTATATATCTCTTTATACAAAACGCGCTTCAGCAAAAAAAGCTGAAGCGCGTTTTTTTACTGAACAAATGCCATATAAAATTTGGTAAACGCTCAAAAAATGACTAACTTTGCGCCAACTTTTTCAAAACCTCTACCCTATGGACGAGATAACTATAAAAGGGCTTACCTTTGAGCCTTACATCTCCCGAGAGGAGATAGCCAAGCAAGTTGAGCGCGTGGCTGCCGAAGTAAAGCGCGACTGCGTGACCGATTCCCCAATCTTTGTGTGCGTCTTAAAGGGCGCATTTATGTTTGCTGCCGACTTCTATCGAGCAATTGACATGCCCAAGAGCGAGATTGCTTTCATCCGCTACAAGTCCTATTTGGGCACCGAATCAACAGGCGAGATGAATAAAATCTTGGGACTGAACGATGACATCACAGGTCGCGAAGTGATTATTATCGAGGACATTGTTGACACTGGCCTCACTGCTCATGCCCTGCGTCAAGACATCGAGGCGATGAGTCCCATGAGCGTTAAGATGGTGACATTGCTCTACAAGCCAGCTTCACTAAAGGTGGGAAAAGTTCCTGAATATGTGGGCTTTGAAATTCCTCCCAAGTTTATCATTGGATATGGTCTCGACCTCGATGAGCAAGTGCGTGGTCTAAAAGAGATTTACGTGCTTAAGAAAGAAGATTAACATAATAACCTATAAATATCATAAAATTATGCTGAATATAGTAATATTTGGTGCTCCTGGCTCGGGCAAGGGCACACAGAGCGAGAACCTGATTGAGCACTACAAGTTGTTCCACATCTCTACCGGCGACGTGCTGCGCGACCACATGCGTCGTGGCACCGAACTCGGGAAGACCGCAAAGGAGTTCATTGACCAAGGCCAACTAATCCCTGATGAACTGATGATTGGCATCCTTGCGCAAGTTATCGACGACAACAAGGATGAGGCTCAAAATGGAGTCATTTTTGACGGCTTCCCACGCACCATTCCTCAGGCCGAGGCTTTGGAGACATTGCTAAACGAGCGTGGCACAAGCGTTAGTGCCGTAGTAGGCCTTGAGGTGCCTGAGGAAGAACTGATTGACCGCCTTGTGAAACGCGGACTGATGAGTGGCCGCAGCGACGACAACGAGGAAACCATCAAGAAACGCCTTGACGTTTACTACAACCAGACCTCACCATTGCAGGAGTTCTACAAGGAGAAAGGCCTCTATCATGCTATCAAGGGCATAGGTACCATCGAGGACATATTCGATGACATCAAAACCGCTATTGACCAAATAAATAAGTGTTAATTGTGAAATATTAAGTAGCACCCTAATACCCACGCTACTTGACATTTAATATTCATGACTTAACACTTAAAACTTAACACTTACTTGGGCCTTTACATCCACATCCCATATTGTAAGAGCAAGTGCATATATTGCGACTTCTACTCTACCCCGCAGGTCGAGACAATGGAGCAATATGTGCACTCGCTACTTTGCGAGGCAGAGTTAAGGAAAGATGAAATTGCTTGCAAGAATCTAAATACCATATATCTAGGTGGCGGCACGCCTTCGGTGATGCCACTTGATTTGCTCACAAAGCTGGTCAAAGGACTTGAAACCATATTTGACTTATGCCGAATAGAGGAATTTACCATTGAGGTCAACCCCGATGATGTAACCCTTAATTATGTTGAGGAGCTAAAACAACTAGGCGTGAACCGAGTGAGCATGGGAGTGCAAAGTTTTAACGACAACGAATTGCAAGCCATCAACCGCCGTCACTCGGCTCAGCAAGCCATCGATGCCGTTGGTGCCATAAAAGACGCTGGCATCACCAACGTGAGCATCGACCTAATCTATGGCTTGCCTGGCCAAGCGCTCGACTCGTGGCAACGCAATGTGGAGCAGGCAATTGATCTAAACGTGCAACACATTTCGGCTTATAACCTAAGTTATGAGCCCGGCACCCGATTGTGGGTGATGCGTGAGCGTGGCAAGGTGCAGGAAGTGAGCGATGAAGACTGCATCGCCATGCATAACACACTCGTAAAAATGCTCAAAGATGCTGATTTTGAGCATTATGAAATCTCCAATTTCTCACGTCCTGGCTACCGCTCTCGCCACAACTCCAGTTACTGGAATTTCACGCCATATTTGGGACTCGGCGTAGCTGCCCACAGCTTTGATGGCGCCACTCGCCGCTACAATCCATCAAACATTAAGGAATATATTAATACACTGAGCAATGGCAACACAGTATTTATTGAGGAACACCTTGAGTGGTGGGAACGCTATGACGAGGAAATTATGGTGCGGCTGCGCACCAGCGATGGCCTGGACACAAGCCTTATTGAACAACACTATGGCGCCCAAGTATACAACCACCTCCTCGAGCAAGCTCAGCCATTCATCAACCAAGGATCATTAAAACAGAAAGGCAACATCATTTCTCTCACCCCGCAAGGAGTGATGGTCAGTGATAACATAATCCGTGATCTTATGTGGAATTAACCTGTTGCAAACTATACAAATTGAACAATAATGTATATCTTTGCAACAAACATAATTCACAACAACTTGTTACATTTTTAAATTATGAGATATATAATATCATTTATATTACTTGTCGCATCTTTCTTTATGATAAGTAATATTCAAGCACAACTTATTGGTGGGCCAAATCTCAAGTGGGGACATCCCACACATCAGGAATTGGAGATGGTCGACTATACTCCCGACACTAATGCCGATGCGGTGGTACTCTGCAAGACCACCGATGTGCAATATGTTATCACTAAAGATATCATCCAGGTGCTATATGATGTCAAGGGGCGAATTAAAATCCTAAAACCAGAAGGCATAAAACATGGTAATGTTGACATCTATTACACAGTCAATAATGGTGAAGAGGGAAACAGAGAAGAAGTGACCCACGTTAAAGGCACCACATTTAACCTAGTGAACGGCCAGCTAGAGAGAAGTGAGTTGACAAGCAACATGATTAATACCCAAAGGGCTTTAGATCCAGAACAGAGGGTAATGACACTACTTTTCCCTGATGTTAAGGCAGGTTCGATAATAGAATATGAATATACTATCACCAGCGACATTTATCGAGAAATAAAAGACTGGGAAGCACAATGTGAGATGCCTGTGGTATACACAAAATATGACGTGTCTATTCCCGAATGGTTTGGGTTTTACGTCCAAACTATTGGAAATGAATACAACAGGAGCAAAATCACACAACAGAGAACCGACAAACGTCCCACTTACATTATTGAGACTTCAGGAGCAGAATATGAGTGCTTGGGAGTAAACTTTGAATTTGAGGGACGTAACTTGACTGCCTTGAAAAATGAACCACTAATTTTCTCGCCACAAGTCTATGCCCAGCGAGTAATCATTGATATTGATACCGAGTGGTTGCCACGCCACACCAAGCATCAATACTCCATGACCTGGAATGAAATTGACCAGTATCTTCTCAAGCACAACAACTTTGGCAAATTGCTGAAGGGTAATCCCCTAAAAAAGGAAATGAAAAAAGCCGGCATTTATCAAATGGACAACATCGATGAGAAGATTATGGCAACTGTAGAACTGCTGCGACAGCACGTTAAATGGAATGGTAAGTACGAAATCTATGGCATTCCAGCGTCACAGGTTCTCAAAAGTGGCACCGGCAGCAATGCAGACATCAACTTCATGTTAATTGACATGCTCAACGATATCGGGATAAACGCCTATCCTGTTGTTCTAATCGCTCGCGACTGTGACATCATTGACGACAATCATCCTACCATGAAGAATTTGTCTTCCACTATTGTCATGATTGACAAGGGCGACAAATTTCAAGTTTTTGACGGCTCGATGGGAAATGCCACAATCGATATTCTTCACACCAAGTTCCTCGTGAGCAAGGCAAGAGTCATCAAGAAAGATAATCATAGTCCATGGATTAACCTTGAAGATAAAGGATTATACAAAGCAAGCCACAAATTGGCTGGCGATATCAATCAAAACGGCAAGTTGACAGCAACCTGCGTAAGCACTTATAACGACAAGGCGGCAGAAATGATGCGTACTGCCATAAAAAAACGCGGTGATGAATGTCCAAACAACAAACTACAATCATCACAAATTATGGTTGGCGACTATAAAACACAGGGAATTGACAACGTTCAGATGCCTGTTACTGAGATTATTGAGTGCAGCACCCAACTCAACTGCAAAGATAGCACTATTACTCTGCCACAACTCATTGTGCCATTCATTGATGAGAATCTATTCAAAAGCGACACACGCTATAACCCCATAGAATTCCCAACTAAAGTGAATGAGACAATCGACATTTCATTCACTGTCCCTGAAGGATGGGAAGTTGTAGATGTGCCTGCTCCTATCTCGCTGAACACCAGCGACAAAACTATTGTCATGAGTATCACACCAACCTCAACAGCAAACACAGTCAAAGTATCAACACAGCTATCAATAAACCGCCTTGTCTTCAATAAGCAAGACTATAAGGGCATAAAAAACCTAGTTGATCGTATTATCAACCAAAGCAAGGAACCATTTATTATCAAGAAGAAAAGAAATTAAGGCCTAGAAATACGCCAAATCGTACCCTCAATCAGTGAACAATAAATATCTCCAGTAGCAGGGTCAACCTCAAAGCCGTTGACCTCGCTGCTGCCCATTTGATGCCAGAACACCAATTTGCCTGTTGTTGCGTCGAGCACCGCTAGCTTGCCGCGACGCGAACCCACATAGATATAGCCGTCATGCTCGAGCACGATGCACGGAGCATGCTCGTAACCGAAACCACAGTCGGTGTCCCATAATTCACTATAGTCATCGCTTTGCGTGTCCATCGCCACTACTGTGCCGTCCATTGTCTTGGCATAAGCACGCTTGCCGTCTTCGCTCAATCCTAGGCTCTCGCGCACCTTCACAGCAGGGTCATAGTGCCGCCACAGCTGTTTACCAGAGTTGCGGTCAATGGCTGTGGTATTGCGGTCGGGCGCTACTATCACAACCCGGCTTTCGGTCACTGCAGGCACCACATTGCCAGGACTGAACAGATTGTTACTCTTGCCGTTGTCCCAGGACCAATTGATCGCACCTGTCTTGCGATCAAGAGATCGCAATTTGGTGTCCCAAGCGCCAAAGATTATGTCATTTTTTCCCACAAATGGCTCGGCTTGGCAATAGTTATTAATGTCGTTGTACTCCCACAGTTTCTTCCCTTTAACGTCCCATGCCTGGAAGGTCTTGAACCCTCCTTGATATAGAACACCATCGGCAATCACGCCATCGGCGACGTAGGGGCCATTGGCAGCAACATCATTCAACACTTTGCCGTTTTTCTTGTCGAGCCAAATCAATCGCTTGTCGCCAGTGGGAAGGATTACAACGTTTTCAGCAACAGCAGGACGCGCAAAAAGCATACTCGCGGTTTTATATTCCCATTTGAGCTTGGCTTTCTTCTTGTCAATCACTCTCAAGTAGCCCAATGAGTTACCGAAATAAATATTATCCTTGTCAATTCCTAATCGAGTGAAAATCGAGGCATTGTCGGCATAAACCTTTTCCACCTTGAAGTCCTCAGGCACGGCTGGACTAAAGTTGCGACTACATGCTAAAATATAGTAATCGTCGGTATTTATCCTGTATGCATAGAATATATTATTCGGATGCCCAATAGTACTATCAAAGGGCTGACCAATGGTCTTGTTGTAAACATGAATCCAGCTATGGTCGAGATCAATATCCATAATGGTATAACCATAATCTCCATTTCCCATATCAAGGCTGCGCACCATCAGACCGTTGATGCCTTCAGTCTCATACTGTCGCCAACGGTGCCAGTGCCCGTTCACGTGGGTAATCACAGGATATTTATGTAAAATACGCACATAGTCATCGCAGTTGTCGAGATCGCTAAGTAGTGGATAATGATTGATGCTCAACACTTTCATGCCAGGCTTCACCATTTCTTTGAGCGTATTATCGAGCCAGATAAGGTCTTCTTGCTTGATGTGTCCGTCACCCATCTTCATAAATGGGCCACAGTTCATGCCGATTACCACGAGTTTGCCAATCGTGAACACAAATCGGTCGTTACCCCACAGGTCGTTGAATGTCTTGCAAGCACTTTGGCTCCAGTTGTTCTCGTGGTTGCCAGGAATGACATATAGTGGCTTGGTGATACCGTCGAGAATCCCTTTTACGTTAAACAACTGCTCATCACTACCTTCGTTAGTGAGATCGCCGCTCACAATCACCGCATCAACGTCACTCGCGTTGATTTCAGGCACAGCCTCCTTCAGCTTGTCCTCATTGGCATTGCCAGGAGAGACATGTATATCACTGAGAATCGCAAACTTCTGCGCCATGCTAGTGCTCGATAGCATCAAAATGGCGAAGATTAGGATAATTCGAGACAACAACTTGTGTGTATTCATACTTTCAACGATAAGTTTTTAGTTTTGGCATAAAATAATCGGGATAATACTCCAGTTTGAAAAAACCTGGCTCGCCAACGAGAATGATAACATCATACTGCACTTCGCATTGTAGTTGGTAAAAGTTGAGATAAGCATTAGCCGACGCCACCATGTGACGTTTCTTGGCTTCGGTAATAGCTCGCAAAGGATCGAAATGCTCATTACTGCTACGAGTCTTCACCTCCACGATGTGCAGAATCATACCCTGCTCTTGAGCAATGATGTCAATCTCAAGCTTATTCATCCGCCAGTTGGTCTCACGTATGGTAAACCCTTGCCTCACAAGAAAGTCCACCGCTTCCTGCTCACCTGCTTTACCAAGTATATTATGCTGGGCCATAGATGAATTTAATTAATGCCATCCTAGAACTGATTATAGATAAATGGCTGCACTTCTTCACTAGAAAATTGGATTACCAATTGCACCACAACAATGAAAATCAGCAGTTTTACTATCCAATGTGACTTAACAAACATTTTGCTCATTAGTTCATATACCTTTTTTGGAACAAAATGCAGGATAAAGATAATAATCATCAGGTAGCACCACATCTTCCTTGCCGTGAAGAACGGCACAACATAAGCCAGGTCAAAATCAGTAAAAGACTTGGTAATCACAGTCCACGCCGTACTCATATCGGCGGTCAACAGCATCATAGCGAAAGATGCGTAAATAAAGGTTATCAGCCAACAGAAGAATATCACAATCTTGTTGTCGCTAGGGAACAAACGGTCTAGAGGCTTCTTTGTCATCTTGTGAATGCAAAGCGCCACGCCATGCACTCCGCCCCACACAACAAAGTTCCATGCGGCACCATGCCATAGACCGCCAATGAGCATCGTTGCCATTAGGTTGAAATACTGGCGGGGCTTGCCGCGACGGTTACCGCCAAGAGGAATATACACATAGTCCTTGAGCCAGCTCGACAGAGAAATGTGCCAGCGCTTCCAGAACTCGGTGACATTCTGTGAACGGTATGGGAAATCGAAGTTTATGCCCAGGTCAAAGCCCATCATGCGACCAATACCTATAGCCATATCGCTATATCCTGAGAAGTCGCAGTAAATCTGCATCGCAAAGCCTATCGTAGCCATCGCCAGCTCATAGCCACTGTACCCGTCGGCACTGCCAAAGGCTATCATCGTGTACTGACCAAAATAGTCGGCAAAGATAGCTTTTTTAATCACACCTACCAAAACCAGCCAAAAACCACTATACACCATCGATTTTGATGGTGCTTTGTTTTCTTTGAGCTGTGGTAGAAAATGTGATGCCCTCACAATAGGTCCCATCGCCAGCGCCGGGAAGAACGAGAGATAGAAAAGATATTCTAGCCAATTGTTCGTTGGTTCTATCTTGCCCTTATACACGTCAACAACATAGCTGATGGTCTTGAATGTGTAATAAGAGATTCCTAGCGGCAGCACCAAGTCTAACGGCTGGAAATTGCTCTTAAACAACTCGTTGAGATTGAAAATAACGAAGTTGCTGTACTTGAAGACTCCCAAAGTGCCTACCGAGAGGACTATACTGATTGTAAGCCAGAACCGCTTCATCTTGACGGTGGGCTCATGGTGTATCTGCTTTGCTATAAACCAGTCAATCAGCGAAGTGCCGACTAGCAGCAAGAAATATAGCTCGCTCGACTTATAGAAGAAATAAAGACTGAACGCTATGACAAAGACCATCATCTTTGTCTTTCGCGACTTCAACATTCCATAAATCGGCAAGAATAATAGAAAGAGTACCCAAAACAACCCGCTATTGAAAATCAGCGGATTCTCTGGATCATAACTCAACATATTCCAGATGTTATGGAACATTGTTGATACATCTATTGAGGTTAAGTTCATGCAAATAGTCGTTAAAACATTTTATCTCAGCGGCTGCAATAGCTCTAGTTTGGTTGGGCGAGCAGTTTCGCCGGCAGGTGGTGCTTCAAGCCTGATGGGATGAGCCGACTTGGTCATTATCCACTTGCAGATGCGGTCGGCCCACAATATTGAAGACGAAGCCTTGGGATGAGCACCATCTTTCTTGCGATCGTAATGCTGATCTGGTGTATAAGAGAGATAGAAACAGCCAGCAGGCACACTCTCACTAATCATGTCGTTGATGCCGGTATCATCCTTCCAGTTTGGAGGACCTATCCAAACAAAAGGAATATTACCCATCTGCTTAATAATCTCATCGACATATTTCTGCCTCTTCTGCCTGATGTCACGAATGAACAACTCGTTGCCACCAAGCGTAATCAAGATGTAGTCAGGCTTAAACTTTTTGATATAATCCTTGAGCGTGGTGCGAGTGCCATAGATCTCGGTAGAAGAACTGTACCACACCACGCAATAAATGGTGTGGCCGTTTTTCTTGGCGTAGGCCGACATGCGGGGGAACAGACACTCCACCATCGAGTCACCAATGAACAGGATGGTCTTCTTGGTGGTGTCCATCTCCGCCTTCTCCGATTTTTTCTTGCTAAGCGGCAGCGGAACTTTCTCACCAGGTTTAGCAACACGGTGCTGGTCAGAGGCGAACAGCGTCTCCTGAAACGTGCCCTTCTTAATTTCGGTCTCTCCTAGCTTCAGATCAATATCTGAGCGTGAGAACGCATAGAACACGCCCAACCCCACAAGCAAGATGGCACAAATCGCAAAATAGGCTTTTTTCATTTATCTTCTTATTACTTAATCAGCTTAACACCGATGCCTGGTATATCGTGCAGTGTGATCTTGCCATTCTCCACAGTCATGCCTTCAAAGCGGTCGTTGGCGATAAGCAGGTTGCCATCAAGGTCAGCAAAGTCAACCACTGGCGATAGGTTGGCAGCTGCAGTCACAGCGCACGAAGTCTCGGTCATACAGCCAATCATCACCTTCATGTCGAGAGCACGTGCAAGAGTAACCATCTTATGTGCCTCATAGAGACCAGTACTCTTCATCAGTTTGATATTGATGCCGTCATACACGCCTTTGAACTTAACAATGTCGGGTAGACGCTGGAAAGCCTCATCGGCGATGATGGGCAGTGGCGAACGCTCACGCAGCCATGCTGTCTCGTCAATCATTGTCTTGTCAAATGGCTGCTCCACAAAGATGCAACCACGCTCCTTGAGCCAGTAGCACATCTCAAGTGCTTTCTCTTTATTTGTCCAACCCTGATTGCAGTCTACGCAAATAGGCACATCGGTCATACTCTTGATAACCTCAACGGTCTCTTGGTCGTTGTCAAGACCCATCTTTACCTTGAGGAGCTTATATGGCGCAGCCTCTTTTACCTTCTGGCGTACCACTTCCTCGGTGTCAATACCAATAGTGAAACTGGTCACAGGAGTCTTGTCGGGGTTATAGCCCCAAATCTTATACCATGGCTGCCCCATAATCTTGCCTAGCAGGTCGTGAAGAGCGATGTCAACACTCGCCTTGGCTGCGCGGTTGTTGGGCGCAACGCTATCAACGTAGGTCAAGATGTCTTCCATCTTGAATGGGTCGTTAAACTGGCTCAAGTCAAGGCTGCTCAAGAACTTGGTAACGCTCTCAACGCTCTCGCCCAGATATGGTGGCATTGACGCCTCGCCATAGCCAACGATACCATCATACTCAAGTTTTACCTGCACATCAGGCGTTGTGGTGCGGCTATAACGTGCCAAATTGAACGCGTGGCGCAGTTTTAACTCATAAGGCTCAAATGAGAGATTAAGCCTACCTGTTTTTGCCACTTTCTTGGTGGCTTTACCTTTTGCTGAAATTGAAATAGGAGCCGAGGCAGCTATCAAGCCAAGACCTGTTCCCACTAAGAATTTTCTTCGATTCATATTATTATTGTTTAGTGTTAGTCAATATTATTTGTTGAAATACCAATTATGGTCGCGCACATATTTTATGCCTTTGGTGCCCACCATGCCGTTGATGCGGCTGATGGAGAGGGGGCTGTAGAGATAGTCGGGAGCGTCGGGATCCAAATCGTTGATTTTCACCTGACCAGAGCAGTGGATATACTTGCCGTCACGCAGATAGAGCCCTACATGAGTAACGCGGCCTGTCTTGCTGTTGCCAAAGAACAGCAAGTCGCAGAGCTGAGCATCATGCCAGTCTGCAATCTTCAGACCTGTAAGTGCCTGCTGTGACGCATCGCGCTGCAAGATGATGCCATTAGAGAAATAACTTACCTTAGCAAGTCCTGAGCAGTCAGTGACTTTGGTAGAAGTTCCTCCCCACAGATAACTCGAGCCCATCATTCGGCGGGCAGTCTTTTCAATCTTATTGAGGTCGATAGGCTGCTGCACCCACTTGTCGAATTGCTCTACACTCGATTTATTTACCCATCCCGTGCGGCCGTCAGGCGTAGAAAGTTCAATCCACTTGCCTTTCTTGCTTACAAACTGCAGGATATCTCCTAGCACAAGGTCGCTTACGGTCTCGTCGCCCTTAGGTTTAGTCACCAATTGATCATCATAGACTGTAACGATGTAGCGTTCTGTCCTTTGCCAAGAATTAAAGTCCATCTGTGTAAGAAATCTTACCGAACTCTCAGGGACGTAGGCAATGTAATCATCGGGACACTGCACACGCAGCCAGTCGTCAACTAACTCAATCACACGCAGCGGAGTACCCATCAAACATTGAGTCGCAATTTCGGCCGAATGCTTTGGATCACAGCGGAGTGTCGCAATCGAAAGTTTCACTATTGCCCACTGCTTGCTGGCTGGAATCTCATCAGCAAGAACCTTGACTTCATTGATATGACGAATATTGAACATATTAAGCTCGTCGGTTATCTCCTCTTTTTGGTAGGTATAGCCCACAGTGCCTTGAACAATGGGTATTTCAGTACTATCTACCACATTTATTTTCCAAATCGCCACGCGTCCATCGGGCGCCACGCGCGACTTGAGGTCGTTGAGCACTTGGTTGATGTCATCACCTGCTGTTGCTGCAATGGCAACCAATGCCACCAACAACAATGTCAAAATTTTTCTCATCTTTCTATTTTTTCTATCGAGTTAACAATAAGATGTGATTTCCATGTGTCGTAGTAAAGGTTGCCCTTGCGCCACTCCACTTCTCCAGGCTGGAAATCTACAGTCTCGCTGCGGATATATTTCTTCTCGGGACTCAGCTTGTCGCCAATGGTCTCATTAGATGCCATACGATATAGGTCAATGCCAGTGGTGTAGTAGCTGTTCATGGGTGTGCCTACAGCGCTGCGGCCGAAGGACTGGTCGGTAGGTACCCAGCCCACGCCTTCGAAGTAGGTCTCAGCCCAGTCGTGCCAGTTGACCTCATCGGGGTGAATCATCCAACCACTCTCCCATCTTGCAGGGATGCCGAGGCTGCGAACCAGCGTGATATACATCAATGCCACTTGTCCGCAATCGCCATGGCCGTTTGCCATCACATACTCAGGCATATTCTTAATAGTGCTGTATTCACGAGCCCCTGCCCAAGGATAGGTCATCGATATCCAATCAAAGATTTTTGAAGCCTGAAGCACGGGGTTGGTTTCGTCTTCCACTATCTCACGGGCTAGTGCGCGAGTGTCGTCAGTTATAATAATGTGTGGCGGATAATTGCCAGTGAATTCTTTGTATTCGGGGCTATTAGTGTTATAAGGCTCAAGCATTGCTAGCAGGTCTTGCTGGCAGATGTGGCGCTCGGCAACATCATAACTGAAAGTATATTCAAAATGTGTAGGTTTGCCCTTCTCGGCAATGGCTTCCATATACACAGTGTGGTGCTTGCTACCCACGCTGAAAGTAACTTCGTGGTTGCTGCTCTCGAGCTTAATGTTCTTCTGACGCATATTCTCGTAGGGGAACGGCATCCACACCCGCAGTGTCTCGCCATCAGGAATAACATCGGCATTGACATCGAGGTTAAATGTAATGTTCACATGCCTCCAGTCGCGCAGACCATTTGCATCAGCCGGTGACTGCATTGCCTCAAGATAATATTTGCGGCGGGTGTTATAGGTCTCCATCTTATCGGCATCATGGTCTTCTTTCAATTCGTCGGCAAGCAGCCACAAGTTCCTTACCGACTTGCGGAACCACCATTCCTGGCCGTCGATAACCATATATTCTATCTTCTTGTCGCGTTTCCACTTTGCTATTTGAGCATCGGTGACATTTGGCATCTTTTCTTTAATAAGACTCAAACCCGAATCGGGAGTCATCGTGAAGTCTTTGCGGATGCGATTCATAATGGTGATCAAGGAATCAATCCTCACTTCCTCAGCGGCTTTCACTTTCTTTGGCAGAGACTTCATCAGTTTCTCTGCCTTCTTAAATTCTCCTTTGTCCATCAGGTCCTCAACCTGACTTACCCAGTTGGTCTGAGCCATCATCACTGAAGCGCTCATCACAACTATTGCCAATAAAATAGTCCTATAGTTTTTCATTAAATAGTATTATTTAAATTTTAACCTACAAAATTAATGAAAAAATAAATATCCGCACGTTTTATAATGTTTTTTTCACTTTTTTTATTGACATACGAGATTTCTGCCTACCTTTGTACAAAATTAATGATATGGAAATACGCAAAGCACACAACCGAGATATCCCTCGCATCCACGAATTGCTCACGCAGGTCAACAATGTGCATGCCGACGGGCGACCCGATTTGTTCAAAAAGGGAAACCGAAAATATACCGATGAACAACTGGAGGGAATAATCGCCAATTTTGACAAGACTCCAATCTTTGTCCTGACCGATGACAACGACATAGTGCTGGGCTACTGCTTCGGCATTGTGGAACAATATATCAACGACAACAACCGCACTGATGTCAAGACGCTGTATATCGACGACCTGTGTGTAGATGAGAAATTCCGCCGCCAGCACATCGCTAAGCGGCTCTATAACTACGTGATTGACTATGCCCGTAACAACGGATTCTACAACGTCACCCTCAACGTGTGGGAATGCAACCCTGGCGCCAAAGCGTTCTACGACACCTGCGGCATGAAACCCCTAAAAACCTATCTCGAAACGATATTATAATTATGGATTTAATCGAAGCATTAGCAGCACGGCACTCGGTGAGACATTACACCGACAAAGCCATAGAGCCAGAGAAAATACAGCACTTGCAACAACTTGTAGAAGAATATAATGCGCAGAGTGGACTTCACATACAGCTTATCACCGATGAGCCACGTTCCTTTGGCGAGAGTCTGCTGGCGCGTTATGGCAAGTTCAGCGGCGTGACCAACTATTTTGCCATGATAGGCAAGAAAGGCGACTCGCTCGACGAGACAGTTGGCTACTACGGCGAGAAAGTTGTCCTCGAAGCGCAGAAGATGGGACTTAACACCTGCTGGGTGGGTCTTTCATATAAGAAAATATCTAGCGTAATGACCATAAATTATGGTGAGAAATTGGTGTGCCTTATCTCAATAGGTTATGGTGCCACTCAGGGTGTGGACCACAAACGGAAGTCACCCGACAAAGTGAGCAAGACTAACGTGAAGACAGCACCACAATGGTACAAACAAGGCGTAGCATGCGCCCTACTTGCACCAACAGCCCTCAACCAGCAAAAATTCAAATTCGAACTGAAACCCGGCAACAAGGTAACTGCAAAAGCCGGCATTGGTTTCTACTCCAAAGTTGACCTTGGAATAGTGAAATACCATTTCGAAATCGGTGCTGGAAAGGAAAACTTCGTGTGGGAATAATAAAAAGTAGGTGTGCCATTTGACACACCTATTTTCTTATAAAGATTTTCACTTATTTTTTGAGAATCAAATACTGGAACGGTGCCAGTTCTATTTCCTTGCCCAGACGGAGACGGATGTTTCTTACTGCCATCATGTCGGTGAGATTGATGTTCTGCCACTGGCTGGGGATGTTTTTGAACGATTGCTTGCTGTTGCGCACGTTCACTAGAATCAGGAAGTCATTTACATAGTCGGTCTTCTCAAATACCAGGACATTATCGTCAGGATAGGTTACCAAGTCGCCTTTGCTGATGGCGGGATTGGCTTTATAGATAGAAATCAGCTTCTTGTAAGTGGCAAGAACTTCGGGGTTGGAGTTCCAATCTACTGGCACATAGTTGAAGAAGTTGATTTTCTCTGGATAAGCAACCTCCTGCGAACCATAAACGAGCATACCACCATGCAGGAAGGTAGTGGCTACGAAGGCTGCCAAGGCGCCATCCACGCTGCCAAACTGCTGAACAGTAGAGTATTTAGTCGCCTCGTCATGGTTGGTAGTAAAACGCAGCTTCACTTTGCCTTTTGGGATTTCGTTGTATTCCCTCTTGTCGCACTCAATCAGGTCGCTGGCTTTGTTGCCCTTAACGAACACACGGTCGAGAGCACCCATAAATCCCCAAGCGTAGTTCATGTCGAAACCACCAACGGTAAAATTGTCGGGATTAGCACCCTCGGCGAGCATTAATATTTTGCGGCCACCAGCGGCTTTACGCAGTTGAGTGATAGCATCTTTCCAGAAGTCGGCTGGCACCTGGTCGGCGACGTCGCAACGGAAACCGTCAACACCCACCTCGGTAACCCAGAACTTCATAGCATCGATCATCGCTGCGCGCATATCGGGGTTGTCGTAGTTGAGATCGGCAACATCGGTCCAGTCGGTGCCAGGAGGAAATATCACATTGCCGTCGGCATCCTGGGTGTACCAGTCTTTGTGGTTCTTCATCCACACATTGTCCCACGCGGTGTGGTTGGCTACCCAGTCAAGGATTACCGACATTCCATTTGCGTGACAGGTCTTGACAAGCGACTTCATGTCATTGATGGTTCCAAACTCAGGATTCACTTTCTTATAATCGCTGATAGAATAAGGCGAGTTCTTGCTTTTCACCTTTCCAATAGGATAAATGGGCATCACCCACATAACGTTTGCGCCCAGGTCGCTGATTGCCTCCACACGCTGCTCCACAGCCTTAAGCGAGTTGTTTGGAGCAAACACACGTGGATTAATCTGATACATCACGACATCTTCGGTCTTTGGTAACTGGTAGTTCGAAACAGGTTGGTTCTTTACTGTGCTGCACGCGCTAAGCAATGCAACAATAAAAACCAGAGATAAAAACTTTCTCATAATGGTGTGTGTTTGAAATGTTAGTATTTTCTGCAAATATCGTGATATTATCTGAAATATGCAAGTGCTTTTCTGCTCTTCAACCACCTTTAAGCGATAAAAATGCTAATAATTCACTTATTTTGAAAAAAGTCACTCAAAAAGTTGTGTAGTTCAATGGTTTTTACTACCTTTGCACCGCTTTTTTGGAAAAAGCATTTTTTATCAATTAATTTTACACAAAAAAATTTTTTATGTACAACTACGAAACCGTTTTCATTTTAACTCCCGTTTTGTCTGAACCACAGATGAAGGAAGCGGTAGAGAAATTCAAGACTGTGCTCACCGACAATGGTGCCACAATCGAGAATGAAGAGCTCTGGGGCATGCACAAGCTCGCATATCCCATCCAGAAGAAATCTACCGGATTTTATGCGTTCCTTGAGTTCGCTGGTGAACCAACTATCGTAAGCAAACTTGAGACTGCCTATCGTCGCGACGAGAAGGTGATCCGTTTCTTGACTTTCCGTCAGGACAAGTATGCTCACGAGTATGCACTTAAGAGAAGAAGCTTGAAGAAGGCTCCTAAGGCCGAAGAGGCAGCTCCTGCCGAGACCGTTGAGACCGCACCTCAAGCCGAAGTTAACGAAGTAACTAACGAATAATGCAAGGAGGAAACATAACTATGGCACAAGCTCAATCCGAAATCCGCTATCTTACTCCACTGTCGGTAGATACCAAAAAGAAGAAATATTGCCGTTTCAAGAGAAGTGGCATTAAGTACATTGACTACAAAGATCCCGACTTCTTGAAGAAGTTCCTCAATGAGCAAGGTAAAATCTTGCCTCGTCGCATCACTGGCACATCGCTCAAGTTCCAACGCCGCGTTGCCCGCGCCATCAAGCGCGCTCGCCACTTGGCTTTACTGCCCTACGTAACCGATTTGATGAAATAATTTTAAAACTGGAGGTAACACACTATGAAGATTATATTGAAAGAAGACGTTATGAACCTTGGTTACAAGGACGACGTTGTTGAAGTTAAGAACGGCTACGCCCGCAATTATCTTATTCCAACTGGCAAAGCCATCATGGCATCGCCTTCAGCTTTAAAAGTGCTCGAAGAGAACCTTCGTCAACGCGCTCACAAGATCGCTAAGATCAAAGGTGACGCTGAGGCTATTGCTGAGTCAATGAAGGGTATCGCCCTTACCATCAGCGCTAAGACCGACAACTTTGGCACTATCTATGGTTCTGTAGGCAGCAACCAAATCGCTGAGGAGCTCGCTAAGCTAGGACACGAGGTTGACCGCAAGATTATCAAGGTTGACAATGTTAAGGAACTTGGCAAATACACTGCCACCATTCTTCTTCACAAGGAAGTTTCTGTTGAGATTCCTTTCGAGGTAATCTCGGAGAACGCTCCTAAGCAGGAAGAGGCTCCTGTAGTAGAGGAAGCTCCTGTAGTGGAAGAGGCTCCCGCAGTTGAGGAAGACCTCGACGAGGAAGCTCCCGCAGCTGAGTAAGCAAGAAAACAAGGTTTTGATAAGAAGCCTTCATTCTTATAATACTGACCGCACCTTAATGCGGTCAGTATTTTTTTGTGATTATCGCAGATAATTTGTAATTTTGGATAAATTAGGCTGCGCCGAGGAAACAAAAATGAAAATCTACGTTTTTCATTTTGTATTTCTCTCTGTTTGCACTAATTTTGCACCAAAGAAAGAAATAATATGACACCATTAAGATTTATAGCCATAATTCCTGCGCGATATGCCTCGACTCGTTTCCCGGGCAAACCCCTCGCCATGCTTGGTGGCAAGACGGTGATTCAGCGAGTGTATGAGCAAGTATCTAAAGCCATTGAAAACGTTATTGTTGCGACCGACGACGAGCGCATTCTCAGCCATGTGACATCCTTTGGCGGCAAAGCAGTGATGACCAGCAACCAACACCGCAGCGGTACCGACCGTTGCTGGGAAGCTTACCTGAAAAACGGCGGCAATGAGGACATAATAATTAATGTGCAGGGCGACGAGCCATTTATCCACCCTGAGCAGATTGAGGCACTAAAGATGTGCTTTGATGACGAAGCTACTGACATTGCCACTCTAGTCAAGCCATTTGACAAAGCAGGAATTTATGATGACCTCGAGAATCCAAATTCGGTAAAAGTGGTGCTCAACAGCAACATGAATGCCATGTATTTCTCACGCTCGGTGATTCCACACCTGCGTGGCATAGACAAAGCGTTGTGGCCTAGCAAGCATCAGTATTACACCCATCTGGGAATCTACGCCTATCGCGCTAACGTGCTAGAGCGCATCACCAATATGGAGCCGTCCTCGCTCGAACTCGCCGAGTCGCTTGAGCAGCTGCGCTGGCTTGAGAACGGCATGACAATCAAAGTGGGCGTCACACAACACACCTCAATCGGAATTGACACTCCCCAAGATTTAGAGCGCGCCGAACAGTTCCTAAACCAACAGTAGCATTATGGCAATAGACCGCAGCACTCCCCCGCCTGTAAGCGACTTTGGCGACATCAGTCTCAATGTCCCTGAACCCATCACGCTCTCCAACGGCATGAAGATGTGGATTGCCAGCAACCGAGAGGAAGAAATCAACAAACTCAGCATATATATGACTGGTGGCGCATTCCAGGAATCGCGTCCCACTCAGGCCACCGCTTGTTCGATTGCCGTGTTCAATGGCAACAAGGAAATGAACTATGCCGAGATTGCCGAGGCAATCGACTTCTACGGCGCATGGCGCTCGGCTCAGGTCTTTGACAACTGCACGGCATTCTCGTTATCGTCGCTCAATGAGAATTTTGACAAAACTCTGCCAATCTTCATCGAGAGCCTGAGGACACCTGTCTTTCCCGACAATGAGTTTGAGCCAATAAGGCGTCAACTGGCTGTGAGCATCGCCACGTCACGCGAGAAGGTTAAATACCTTGCCAACAAAGAGATTATGAGACTCTATTACGGCAAGAACCACCCTCTCGCCACAGATCCAACGCCCGATGACATCAACGCCTTGACACAAAAAGATATGCGCAGTTTCCACTCTAGCTTCTACAAAGCTCAGAACTGCAACCTGGTGTTTGCGGGCAACATCAGCGACAAGGAGATTGCTACTGTCGAAACGGTGCTTGGCGAGTGGCTGCCCGATGGCGAGCCCACCCCGCAAGTGGAATCGCCATTCGAGCCATCGGACGAGATGTTCAAAATCGTTGATAAGCCAGGTGGCGTGCAAGCCGCTATAGTGATGATGCTCAAGACCGTGCCGCGCAGACATCCCGACTATTTCAAGCTGCGCATCCTAGCCACTGTGCTAGGTGGCTACTTCGGCAGCCGACTTATGAAAAACATTCGCGAGGACAAGGGCTACACTTACGGCATCAGTGCCAACCATAGCGGTAGGGCATTTGACGGATATGTGGGAATTGCAACCGAGTGCGACACACGCCACACATGGAATGTCATCAACGAAACACACAATGAGATTAAGAGGCTGCACGATGAACTCATCCCTGAGCAGGAACTTGAGACAGTGAAACGCTTTATGCTCAGCGACCTGGTGAAGACCCTCGACTCGCCGTTCAACATCGCCGCCTATATCGGCAACATGTTCTGCTATGGCACTTATCCTACCTACTTCAACGAGCAGGTGCAGGAAATCAGGAGCGTCACTAGCCTCCAGCTGCAAGAGATCGCAAGGAAATATCTCGATATCTCAAAACTGCGAACAGTCATAGCGTGTGACAAGAACAGTTTGCCAGCAACAAATCAGCATGGTTTCTGAACTTTTTTAAGAAAAAACTCATTATAACTTGCACAGTATAAAAAAAAGTTGTACCTTTGCAGTCGCAAAAGTGAAATGGCGGGATAGCTCAGATGGTTAGAGCGTCGGATTCATAACCCGGAGGTCCTGAGTTCAATTCTCAGTCCCGCTACTTTTCAAGAGACTCAAAGACTAGTTTTTGGGTCTCTTTTTTTGATTAAAGCGCACTTATTTAACGAATTAAGACTAATCTTGCTGCTATGGGCGGCTCAACTCACATGAGTTTAAAAAGACGCAAAATAGAACTACTTGCTCCTGCCAAGAACGAAGAAATTGGCATTGAGGCGATTAAGCATGGTGCCGATGCTGTGTATATCGGTGCCAACGCCTTTGGCGCGCGCTCACAGGCGGGCAACGACATTGACGCCATTAAGCGTCTTACAGACTTCGCCCACCAGTTTGACGCCCGCATCTACTGCACAGTCAACACCATTATCTATGACCATGAGTTGAAGGAGGTTGAGGATATGATTCACGGCCTCTACCGCGCTGGTGTAGATGCTCTTATCGTTCAAGATATGGCACTTTTGCGTCTTGACATCCCTCCAATCGCCCTCCATGCCAGCACACAATGCGACATTCGCACTCCCGAAAAGGCGCAGTTCCTTGAAAAGATGGGATTTTCACAACTTGTGCTTGCCCGTGAACTCTCGCTCGAAGAAATAAAGGGCATTAGCAACACTGTGAAAGTGCCTATCGAGGGCTTCTGCCACGGGGCTTTGTGCGTGAGCTACAGCGGTCGCTGTCAAATCAGTCAAGCCCTGAAAGGCCGCAGCGCGAACCGCGGCGAATGCGCACAATTCTGCCGCCTGAGCTATGACTTGGAAGATAGCGACGGCAACAAGCTGATGAAGTCGAAGCACCTGCTCTCGCTCCGTGATTTCAACGCCAGCGACCGTCTGCAGCAGATGATTGAGGCTGGCATCTCGTCGTTCAAGATTGAAGGCCGCCTCAAAGACGTTGACTATGTGAAGAATGTGGTAGCATACTATCGCCAGGCTTTAGACAAGATCATCGCAAACGACGACACACTCGAGCGCAGTTCGGCTGGCATGTCTTCTTTCACATTCACTCCATCACTCGCCAAGAGTTTCAACCGCTCGTTCACACATTATTTTATAGATGGCCGTCATCCCAAGAATGGCATAAAGATGGCATCGATCCACACCCCTAAGTCGCAAGGCGAATATGTGGGCAAAGTGGCGACAGCGAGTGGCAATGTAATAACCCTCAACAGCAATGCCTCTTTTGTCAACGGTGACGGACTGAGCTATATCGACAGTAACGGCAACTACGACGGTTTCCGTGTCAATAAAGTGGTAGGCAACAAACTGTTTCTCAAGGAGAAATGCAATGTCAAGCCTGGCGACAGCGTATATAAGACCTACGACAAGGCATTTAGCTACATACTCGCCAAACCTAGTGCAAAGCGAACCATTGACCTTGACTTCACACTGTGGACTGCTGGCAATCGGCTGTGTTTGAAGGCTTGCGATGAACGAGGATGCATGGCAACGCACTCTATTACCCTCGACTCCGCTCCCGAAGCAGCCAAACAGCCTCAGGCCGAGCGTCAGCGGCAAGTGCTATCCAAACTAGGCGACACAATCTTTGCCCTGCGCGACTGTGATATCCGGGGCGACTTCTTTATCCCCGCATCAGTGCTCACTCAACTTAGACGCGAGACAATCGCCCTGCTTGAAAGAACGCACAAAATCGCTTACCAAAGCGACCTGCGACGTAACGAGGACAAAAGCGCCACATTCCCCTATCAAAACCTCGCGAGTGCCGACAATGTGGCAAACCACATCACAGAGCAGTTCTACCATGAGCATGGCGTAACAGGCATAGAGCCAGCAATAGAATGTGACAACAGTCAACCAAAACAAGGTCAGCCACTAATGACCACACGCTACTGCCTGCGACGCGAACTTGGAGCATGCCTTAAAGAGGGAGGCAGCAAACTCCCTACTCCCCTATTTCTGCGCAACGGAAAAACCTTGCTAAGAGTAAACTGCGACTGCTCCCGCTGCGAAATGACAATAACTCTAGCTGAGAAATAAAATGAGTGGCATTTAACCACTCATTATTATTTTATCTTAAACTCGTCGGCGTCGCGCCAGGCGGGGAATTTTTCACGGAAGCGTGTGAGTTCGGAAGGTGAGAGTTCGGCTTCTATAATTGGCGAGTTGCTCCTCTCCCCTATTATTTTTCCTTTATAGTCAACTATAAGTGAGGCTCCTGTAGCGTATTCCAGTCCTTTAGGGTCGGTGCCGCAGCGGTTCACGCCGCACACAAAGCACTCGTTCTCGATGGCTCGTGCCTGGAGCAATGTTTTCCACGGATGAAGGCGCACTTTGGGCCAGTTGGCGACCACAATCAGCACATCGTAGGCATTGTTGACATTGCGACAGAACACTGGGAATCGCAAATCGTAGCAAACTATCAACTTGATATTAAAGCCCCTGAAGCGCACTATCGCCGAGGTTTTCTCTCCTGCGGCATAAACATTCTGCTCGCCCGACATGGTGAAAAGGTGCATCTTATCGTAATACATCTCCTCACCATTTGGCTCGAGGAAGAAGCCTCGGTTGTAGAGTTTGCCAGAGCCGTCGGTAGCCAGGAAACTGCCGGCAAATGCCACATTATAATAACTGGCAAGGTTTTTCAGGTATTTTACTGTCTCTCCCGAGTTGTGCTCAGCCAATTCGCGAGCGCTATCATCAACGATAAAGCCTGTTGTGAACAATTCGGGCAGCACAATGATATCGGTGCCGTTAGACACGTTCTGGATATTGCGGCCAAGCTGCTCAAGGTTGGCATACTTGTCGCCCCACTTGATATCATCCTCAATAAGAGCTATTTTCAGGTTTTTGGTAATCATAAAAGTTTATATGTTATATGCATTATGAATTGTGCATCATGCATTGCCTAAAGTCCAGTAGTGAATTTCTCTGGATACTTGCCTTTGCAATCTACGGTGTCGTAGTAGCGCTTGATGGCGAGCATGTCGGCATCGACGTCGTCGGTTGGCTCAAAAATGCGGTCAAGGCACACAATCTTCTTCTCATAGTTGAAATATCCAAGCACTATGGGCACGCCAGCCTCTTTTGCAATATACAAGAAACCCTTGTGCCAGTGGGGATTGAGACTGCGAGTGCCCTCAGGTGTAACTGCCACTGCGAGATTGTCGCGGCGATTGAAAGTGTCAATAACTCCGCCTGTCACATTAGTGCGATGTTCACGAGAAACAGGGATGCCACCAAGCGCACGAAGCAAATACTTAAGCGGGAAGAAGAACCAAGTGTCTTTCATCAAGAACTTGGCCTTCATGCCCACAGAGCGGCTAGCAAGCTCACCCATAATAAAATCCCAGTTGCTGGTGTGGGGAGCAACGCAAATCACGCACTTCTTAACGGATGGAATGTTCACAACGAACTTCCACCCATGATTCTTCATGATGCGGTCTAGCAGTTTGCTTATCATGCTGCTTGTTCGGTGGATTATGGTGGGGATAAGTGCTGTTTCAGGAACAGATTATCCCCACTGAATCCGAAATATACTTTGTTGTTGTTTATTTACTTCTTGATGAGCGCGTTCATTTCGCCCACAATCTTCTCGCTCTCCTCTTTCATGTAGTTGCTGATGGCTTTCTCCACCGCCTTGAAATAGGCGCGACGAGCTTTCTTGTATTCCCTGCCATTGGCAAAGTCTTTGGGAACCTTATCAAAATCGACCGACACGCGGTTCACTGCCTCGGCCTGAAGCAGAGCGATGTCAAGCACGATCTTGTCCCACGATTCTGGGTTGGTGTTCTCAAAAGTTTCTTGAGCGAAGAAGCACTCTCCTGCCATCTCACCACAAGCGTAGCCGATAGCTTTCTTTAATTGTCTTTTGTTTGCCATAATATTTAAATACGAATAAAAAACTAAAAAATATAATCAGCACGCAAAACTAAATTCCCAGATCGTGGCAGATGGTGTCGATTTTAGCATCGGCCCAGTCGTTCTTGGCGTCGTACTCGGCAGCGCTCTCGAGCTTGTCATGTACCTCAATGTAGAACTTAATCTTTGGCTCGGTGCCCGAAGGACGAATTGAAACCTTAGTGCCATCCTCGGTGTAGTACTGCAGCACATTGCTGGTAGTTGGCATATCGAGCTTGGTGATTTTGCCAGTCTTGACATCAAGTTCCTCAAGGCTCTGGAAGTCTTTGATGGTGACAACAGGTGAACCTGCGATTTCCTTCTGAGGATTCTCGCGGAAGTTCTTCATCATTGCCATAATCTCCTCGGCGCCACTCTTGCCCTTGCGTACTACCGAGATGCCACGCTCCTTAGAGTAGCCATAAGTGAGATAGAGGTCGATGAGCATCTCGTTCATGGTCATGCCCTTATCCTTAGCCCAAGCGGCAATCTCGCACATCAGTGGAATTGAAGATACTGAATCTTTATCGCGGGCGAATGTCTCAGGCAGGAAGCCGTAGCTCTCCTCGCCACCACCCAGGTAGCGGCCCTTGCCTTCCATCTCGCGCATCACGGTGGCAATCCACTTGAAACCAGTGTAGCAGTCAAACATCTTCACGCCAAGTTTGTCGGCCATGCGCTTGATGGTCTCACTGGTAACGATGGTCTTAACGATGTACTCATCTCCAGTGAGCTTGCCCAGTTCACGATTGCGGGTAAGCAGGTAGTAGTGGAAGATAATCTGAATCTGGTTGCCGTTAACCAGCTCATATTTGCCCTTGTTGTTCTTGAACACCACGCTGATGCGGTCAGCATCGGGATCGCTAGCAAGAGCGATGTCGGCCTGTGTCTCTTCGGCCTTGTCAATAGCCATCTGCATTGTTGGGGCATTCTCGGGGTTGGGCGACTCAACTGTTGGGAAGTCACCGCTCATCACATCCTGCTCGGGCACGTGGATGATGTTCTTGAATCCCCAACGCTCAATGGAGCGAGGAATGATATAACGTCCAACACCGTGAATTGGTGTATAGACAATCTTAAGGTCTTTATAGCGCTCGTTAGTCTCAGGGCTGAGCGAGAGTCCATAGATATCCTCTATATACTTGTCATCGAGCTCTTTTCCTACAATCTCAATCAGTTCGGGGTTACCCTCAAACTTAATCTCGCTGACGTCCTTGATGGCATTAACGTAGTTGATGATGTTTACATCGTGTGGCGACACTACCTGAGCGCCATCGTCCCAATAGGCTTTGTAGCCGTTATACTCCTTGGGATTGTGAGAAGCAGTGATGTTCACACCGCTCTGGCAACCGAGCAAGCGAATGCCGTAAGACACCTCGGGAGTTGGGCGTGGGCCCTCAAAAAGATATACTTTGATGCCATTGGCACTGAAGATGTTGGCAACTGTCTCGGCAAAGAGACGGCTGTTGTTGCGCACGTCATGGCCCACAATCACCTTGCGCTCGGGAAGGTCTTTGAAGGCCTCGTTGATGTAGTTGGCAAGTCCTTGAGTAGCAGCTCCCACGGTGTAGATGTTCATGCGGTTGCTGCCAGGTCCCATAATGCCACGCAAGCCACCAGTGCCAAACTCGAGGTCCTTGTAGAACGACTCAATGAGCTCGGTCTTGTCATCGGCATCAATCATCGCCTTCACTTGCGCCTTGGTCTCTTCGTCATAACCCTCTCCCAGCCATTTTTGTGCTTTAAGGGTCAATTCTTGAATAAGTTTCTCGTCATTCATAATTCTTAGTTTATATTATATTAGTATTATTTTTCACAAAAGTAGCATTTTTTTGTCAATCTGGCAAATTCAACTGAAAAAAGTCTTGAAAACTTTTATCATGTTCACATGGTCTTCACATGAAGCGGTCTCACGTGCCGAGTGCATGGCAAGCAATGGATTGCCAACGTCAACACCCTCAATATCAATCTGTCCAGTAAGGATGTTGCCTAACGTTGAGCCACCTGCCACATCACTGTGATTGATAAAGTACTGGCAAGGAGAGCCGGCGGCATCACATAAGTTTTTGAATATTGCGGCAGAGTGAGCGTCGCTCATATATTTGCAGTTGGCATTGATCTTTATGCAAGGACCACTGCCCATTGTGGGGTGATTAGTGGGGTCATACTTCTCGCCGTAGTTGGGATGATAAGCATGAGCGTTGTCAGCACTCACGAGGAAAGTCTTCTGCAATGCCACGCAGTAGTCATCGAAGTTGCAACCCTGACTCTCGGCCATGCGCTGGAGCACATTGGCGAGCACGGGCGAACCTGCGCCCTGCTTAGTGCCACTACCGGTCTCCTCGTTGTCGAAGATGGCGGCGATGCAAGTAGCGTCCTCATCGGTAGCCTCAGTGATGGCAGTGATGGCAGCGTGGGCCATACTCAGGTCATCGAGGCGTCCCGACGATATAAACTCGTCATTTAGACCAAATGTGCAAGCGGGAGTTGTGTCATAGAGCAACAGGTCGAAATCAAGTATCTTTTCTATTTTAACATCAAGTTCTTGAGCCACAAGATTCAAAAGCATATTTCCAGTCTCAAAATCTTTGTTCACTTTAGCTATGATTGGCAGCATATCCTTCTGCTTAGATAGCGCATTGCCCTCATTAACCGCGCGGTTGAAGTGGATAGCAAGATGCGAAATCTGCATCAATGGGCGATCAATCTTGATGTTTCTTGATACAACTTCCAATGGGTTCTTGCCCTTGAGAATCACTCTACCGGCAATAGACAGGGGGCGGTCAAACCAAGTATATAGAATTGGACCGCCATAAACCTCGGTATTGAGCTTTACGATGCCGCCATCGCAACGCATCTCGGCATTAGGTTTGATGCGGAAACAAGGCGAATCGCTATGAGCGGCAACAATCTTGTAGCCAGTTTCTTTTATGGGTTTCTTGCCCACCTTCACGGCAAAGATTGCCGAGTCGTTTTTGGTGAAGAAAAACTTCTCGCCTGCTTTGGCTGTCATCTTCTCCGAGAGTTTTTTCTCCTTGAAACCATTGTCAGCAAGAATTTTCTTCATTGTGTCAACGGCAAGGAAGTTGCACGGACTGTTGTCCATGAATTTCAGTAATGAGTCAATGTATTTGCTTTTCATATCGATTGTATGTTAATAGTTCTCGTAGTTATTGTCGGCAACACGCAATGAATGAAGTGCGCGGAACACGTTGCACAAGGTCTGTCCCCAGTATTCGATGAAATTTTCCTTGCACATACCTAGGATTTGGCGCTGCTCATCGGTATTGAGGTCACGAAGTGAAGACACCGCATTATAAAACTCCTGATAAAGGTCGGCAAGATTCTCCGAAATTGACGTGGCAATGGGTGTGTCGCTATATTTCATGTCCTCTAAGAACACCTCTAAATATACATCATCCTCCCCCATTAAGGCACTGAGGTTAGCACGCACCATGTCGTAGCTAGGCTCATCTAGAGATTGACTGATGAAGGCATCAAAATACTCAAGGCTAGGTTCTATATCACTCACAGTGATGTAGATGCGCGGCAACAGTTTGAGCATCGATTCAACCACACCCTCGCGGCCATGCTCGGCACAATTCTCGATTATCTCGCAATACTCATTGGCCATTGCGATGAACGCAAGACTCGTGGGCGACAATTTATCGTTTTCCATATTATTTCATGTAAAGTTTGTTCTTGACAATATATTTCTCAACGGCCTCGGGCACATAGAACGACACCGGCTTCATCTGAGCAAGTCGCTCTCTGATCTGTGTTGAAGACACCTCGATGAGTGGAGCTTCAACCACCTTTACCCTATCGCTATATTTCTCGGGGATAACGATATCATATCCACGGCGAGGATATATGAGGATGTGATATTTTGAGATTATCTCATCACCAGCCTTCCATTTGTCAAAGAGGCACCAGTTGTCGGCACCAATCACTAGATAGAACTCGTCATCAGGAAACTTAGCCTGCAAGGCGTTAAGAGTATCAATAGTATAGGAAGGTTTTGGCAAATCAAACTCAAAAGCCGAGGTGGTGACATTTTCAATGCGACGAGACACTAATTCAGTCATGCGCAAACGGTCATAGTCGCTTGCCAAGCCACTGTTTTCCTTCAACGGGTTTTGAGGCGAGACCATCAGCCACAACGTGTCGATTGCTCCGCTCTCCACAATGTAGCTGGCAATCAGAGCATGACCTACATGAATGGGATTGAACGACCCGCCAAAGATGCCTATGCGCCTCATCTCTTCTTGATAAATTTAGTGATTATCTCATGGGTCTCGGCAACAGCGCTTTCCAGAACATCATTGACCACGCAGCAATCGTACTGGTCGGCGAGCGACAATTCATATTCTGCACGGGCAACGCGGTTGTTGATATCCTCAATGCTGTCGGTTCCACGAGAGAGCAACCGCTGACGCAATGTCTCGATTGAGGGTGGCTTGATGAATACTGCAAGCGCTTTCTTGCCATAAATCTTTTTCACGTCGATGCCGCCCAGCACATCAAGGTCAAGGACTACATTATGCCCCTTATCAGTGATGCGCTTAATCTCGCTCTTGAGGGTGCCGTAGAAACGTCCCTCATACACCTCGTGATACTCGGCAAACTCATCATTCTCAATGCGCTGCTTAAAGTCCTCAAGAGGGAGGAAATAATACTCTACCCCATGCTGCTCAGCGCCACGAGGAGGACGTGTTGTGGCCGATATAGAGAACTCGAGCTTGAGCTCAGCATCCTTCATCAGCTCGCCAATTATCGTCGATTTCCCTGTGCCCGATGGCGCCGAAATAACTATCAATTTACCTTTTGCCATATTCTATAGTACATTTAAAACTTGTTCTTTAATTTGCTCCAAGTTGTCTTTCATCTCAACCACAATCTTCTGCATCTCGGCGTGATTGGACTTTGAGCCAGTGGTGTTTATCTCGCGTCCCATCTCCGGGGTGATAAAGCCCAGTTTCTTGCCTTGACGCTCTGGACCGTCAAGTGTCTCAAGGAAATAGTTGAGATGATTCTGCAACCTTATCTTCTCCTCGGTGATATCGAGTTTCTCGATATAGAAAATCAGCTCTTGTTCCAGACGGTTCTTGTCATAGTCAACTTGCCCGAGCTGCCCGAGCTGCTCAATAAGGCGTGTCTTGATTTTCTCGGTGCGAGTGGGCTCATACTGAACAATGCTGTTCAGCAATTGCTGGATGGCGGCAATCTTCTCTTTGAAGAAGTGATAAAGCTTTGCTCCCTCTTGCTTGCGGAAGTCTGTTGTCGCCCGCAAGGCCTGCCTAACCACCTCGCGCACACCGTCAAGCTCTTCTTGTGCCACTTCCTCATTCAAGTCCTGCTTATACACATCGGGCATACGCAGCAATGTCGAATACCAATCAGTTGGCTCAGGGAGCCCAAGTTGACGAGACACGTTCTCGACCTGAGACTTATAGCTGCGAAGCATCTCAACATTGAGCTGCGAAGCTCCTGCACTGTCAATAGACTCGCTTGTTATATACACATCGACCTTGCCTCGACCAAGCTCATTAGCAATGGTATTGCGCAGCTCAAGTTCCAGCTCACGATACAGCAGAGGCACCTTAACCGACAAGTCCATCTGCTTGCTGTTCAACGTTTTTATCTCGGCAGTAATTTTCTTGTTACTAACCACCAAAGTGGCTTTGCCGAAACCTGTCATTGATAGTATCATAATATATCTCTTGTTTTTGCGCAAATTTAATCATTTTTTCTCATTCCACACACATTTCTCCCATCTAACTTATCAACAACGGCACTTTATAGGTATTTTTTAGCATGAAAAATAAACTCACACACCTAATAAAATTAAATGTTACTCTGCAACTTAAAATATTAACAACATGCAAAAAAACTGATAACTTATTACTTATAACTGAAAACTATTTACTACCTTTGTACCCAAATAACATCTCCATAACTAGAAAAGATATGAAACACTCTCATTTCAAGCATATTATGCTCGCGTTGCTGTTGGCTGTAGTTATTGTGCCCATCTCGCTGACACAGGTTACAATCAACGATAATCGCAGGCCTCAACCCGATCCAGAGAAAAAAGTAGAGAATACCGACAATGGCAGCGAGGCTAATAAAGAAGGTGGAAACAAAGAGGCTAACAACGACAACCAGTCGGCAAATGCCAGCAGACCAACCAATACCCAATCGAACAACTCGTCGGTTAATGCGGCCAACAATGGCAACTTTGCCGAGCCCAAGAGGTTCGAGTCGCCCAACCAGGACTACAGTACTGGAAACAACAGCTCCAACCTGCAATCGCACCAGGAGGTGGAAATGAGAAGCTATGGCTACCGCATCCTCGTATATCACACCAACAAGTCAAAGAACGCTAAGGCCAATGCCCAAAAGAGAGCAAAAGACATTACAATGAAATTCCCACAATATCAGTTCTACTTCACCTACAAAGCTCCAACTTGGCGCCTGAGAGTAGGCGACTTTGTAGACGAGGAGTCGGCGCACCTGGCACTGAAGCAGCTCAGGCAAGCGTTCCCCATGTACTCCAAGGAAATGACTATTATTCACGACAACATTAATGTGTGGAAATAATGAGCAATAACAAAGTACCACAATATGACAACGAGCTGGTCGAGGAACTGGCATCACACATAAAATCTATCATCGAACTGCTGGGCGAAGATCCCAACCGTGAAGGACTGCTCAAAACGCCCCAGCGAGCCGCTAAAGCACTTATCGACAACACCAGCGGCTATCACAGCGACGCCGAGAGGCTCATTAAACAAGCCATTTTCTCACACGACGGCAAAGACATGGTTATTGTCAAAGATATTGAGTTCTACTCATTGTGTGAGCACCATATCCTGCCATTCTTTGGCACCTTCACCATCGGCTACATACCTGATGGTGAAATCGTAGGACTGAGCAAACTCGCTCGCGTGGTAGAAACCTATGCCCGCCGCCTCCAAGTGCAAGAGCGACTCACTAAGGAAGTGTGTGATGCAGTGAACACACACCTCAAGACAAAAGGCGTGATCGCGGTGTGCGAGGCGGCACACATGTGCATGAAAATGCGCGGCATCGAGAAACAGCAGTCCACAACTATCACTATGCACTATTGCGGTGATTTTGAGGACGTTCAACTACAACAAAGATTTTTCGCACTCACACAAGCAAAAAAATAATTTAAAAAAATCGCGAAAAATTTTGCCAGTTCAAAAAAAAACACTACCTTTGTACCCGCAATCCGAAAAAATATCGTGATTGCAATTTTTGCGACAGTAGCTCAGTTGGTAGAGCGCGACCTTGCCAAGGTCGAGGTCGCGGGTCCGAGTCCCGTCTGTCGCTCCAGGTTTTAACCTCATGTCCAGGTGGCGGAATTGGTAGACGCGCTACTTTGAGGGGGTAGTGCCCGATTGGGCGTGTGAGTTCGACTCTCATCTTGGACACCTTTTGACGGATGCAAGTTGCTAGCAACTTGCATCCGTTTTTTTACATCTGCCACCCAGAGGCTACTTTTGGCTCGCCATGATCAACCACAATGCATTATTGCTTAGAATGCAAAAAGCGCTCCTCATTCAGGAGCGCCAATTACATTATGCTTGCGAATTGATCAATTTCCAAGAAGGATATTGTAAATGAAAGTGACATCGGCACTGGTAACTGCGCCATCGCCGTTCACATCGCATGTGTCAATGAATGTTTCATCTCCATTAAGCAGGTAGTTGTAAACGCAGGTCACGTCGGCACTAGTCACTGTGCCATCGCCGTTCACATCACCAGCCACAGCAGACGTAGCTGACTTTTTGACCCTGAGGTCGCAGTCGAAGTAGGCACCACCCCAGTTTTGCTGTATATAAACCGCCAAGACATTCTCTCCCGTTCGAAACGCTGAGGCAGGAATAACAAACTCTTGATAGGCTGTCTCCCATGTGCAGTTGTTAGGGGTCTCAGTCCACCCCTCGATGTTGATTACTTCTTGCCCATTGACATAGACCACCATGTTGTCATCGTGTATGCAGTGTAAAATATAGGTTGCATTTGGCGTCAACTCATCAATATTGAAGACGCGTCGCATCAAGTAACAGTTGTATTCGTTGTACCAATAAGAATTATATTGGAGTGATGCAAAAGGTCCACTTGAGTGATTATAGCTCGCCATGGGTAGAGGCAAGTCAATCCAGTTGCTGTCATCGAAATCCAGCATATTCCATCTGTCGGGTGCCGAGGGCCAGGTGCTATCACTATTGCGATTGGCATGCAGTGCCTTGACATAATATGGTGTTAACATTTGTCCATTATAGAGCAATATTGTCTCATCTTCATAAATGCCACAAACCGAGCATTTGCCGTCAACATAGTTATGCTGACTTGCAGGCCCAAGCAAGTCATTCTTATATATGTGACACTTGCTGCATTGTAACTTCGACACTTGTGGATACCCGCAACCATGGTCTTGAGTTGATACAAGATTCCAAGAGCCGTGCGGCTCCTTGTTTATCCACACTTCGCTCAGTTGCACGGTAGAATTCTGGGCAACACCGCCTGTGCATAAGAACTTGAAATACTTAAACTTGCGATTGTCATTGACAGAGATAACCACTTCCACTTGGTCATCAAACGGCATTGGATAATTTTTTTGTTCATCAATAAGAACCCAATTGACGTTATCATTTGAACCTTGCAGTTCCCAACTTCTTAGTGATCTGTCATAGTAACTGCGAGAGTCATTGGCAGTGACAACGCTATACTGCTGAACGGCGACCTCCTGGCTGGCCTGCATAGTAATCCAGCAATTGTTAATTGTGCCATAATATTTTGTCTCGGCGTTCCCGTCGCACAGATTCTCTATTTTCTCATTCTGTACTGAGCTTGCGCCTCCCTCAATAAATCCATACCCTACTCCGTTGGCATCATAGCGAGTCCAAGCGGGAGTTGGTGGGAGAATTGCTCCTTCCTCGGCAAGGACCGCCTCGAAGCATCCTACTGGAAAATCATTGACTGATCCAAATGCTGTTAGGTCGTTTTGTTCTGCGTCATAATACATGTAGGTGTGCATGTTAAAAGCAGCATCGTAGTAATACAGATAAAAAGTGTTGCCAGAACGCTCTTTATATTGGGCCAATTCTTGATAACCCTCAGGATACATATAGGTGCTAATGCCCAGATATTTCGCATACTGCCTGTTATAGAGTCGATAGCCACTATTGTTGTCTCCAACGAAACACCATTGATAGTTGCTAGACGAGGACTGGCTTGAACTTGGATAGGCCATAGAATTGCTTCCTACCACATAGAGCCCTTCTGTCTTTATGTAATACCAATTAGTACTAGCCAAGTTTGGGTCAGTAGTTGGCACAAAAGGCAGCGCAGATGCCGCTATCGCACATATTAAGGCCAACATAATAAAAGAGATAAGTTTCTTCATAATTGATTATTTTATAAGTTGTTATATGGATTTGTTGTGGACAGAATACTCTATTATTGTGCAAAGATACTACGTTTTCTCTATATTTGTTGATTTTTGGCTCCATAAAACACAAAAAAGCGGTTACCCAGGTAACCGCTTCTATGCGTAAAATAATTATTAAATTGTCAAAGCATCATCACTCTTTTCATCTCCAGATTTTCGTACCCTTCAGGGCAATGGGTGGAAAGATAGACAGTTGGGTTGTCTTTGATGAACTGGCGAACACGGTCAAGGGTCTCGCGTGCCGCATCCAAGTCCTCGAAGATGATACTGAGCTTGTCGGCTTTCAGCGCAGCGTCGCAATAGGTCACGTCGCCATGGAACATATAATAAAGGTCGTCGTGCTCCAGGATGACAATACTATTGCCTTTAGTATGGCCTTTTGCCTCAATGAACCACAAGCCATCAGCGATTTTCTCGGCTCGAGGAAAGTTCTTGTATGACTCCTTGTACTCGGCACGTATGACATTGCCGCCCTCGGGAAGCTTCATCGCATCGGCATCCTCGGGGGAAATATACACTTTTGCGTTGGGGAAATACTGGAGCGCGCCCGTGTGGTCGGGGTGCTTGTGGGTGATGAGGATTTTCGTCACCTGCTCGGGCTTGTAGCCTAAATCGGCAAAAGCCTCCATGAAATCCTTCTTTTTCTCGCCCATATAGAGCGGCCCACCAAGTTTCTTCGCTGGGCCAGCGAAATCGTTCTGAAATCCAGTGTCCACAAGAATCACCTCGTCGCCCATGTCGATAAGGAAGTTCTGGAGACTGCTGCGGTAGATGATTTGTTCGTCAAACATCTCTTTGCCTTCCTCACCGCCGAAGGCAAATTGCTGGTGCATGAAACCGCCGTCGTACATGCACAATGCCTTGATAGCCTTGATTTCCATAATTCTTGATTTATTCTTCTATTGGTACAAATTTCTCTTTTTTGCGTTTGCAGCGAGGGCAACGCCAAGTGTCAGGTAATTCCTCAAATGGAGTGCCGGGAGGTATGTTCTGTTTGGGATCTCCCTTTTCGGGGTCATACTTGTATTTACAAGGACAAACGTATTTTTTCATTTTCTTCTTTTTGTAGTTTCAAAAGGGGGAAGCATAAGCCTCCCCCAGGCAATTAAATGGATATGCATGGTGGCGTTTTCACGCCTCACTATGCCATGTTTTTAAGCTGGTGCCCATTTGCAACGTACTGGAGAGACTATCGCTCCCTCTTTCTTCAACTCGGCAAACGCTTTATCAACTTCCTTGCGGTCGGCGTTCAATGCCTTTGTCACTTCACCTGCCGAAACTGGCTTGCCAGCCTCGCGCATCGCTTGTAAAACTTTCTCTTTCATAGATAGTTTTTTATGTTAATGAATTACATCTGTTTAACCAACCAATTCTGAACACCGATTTTCTCAATGATTTCCAGTTGTCCCAAACTCCAGCCGAGATCTTCTTCCTCGTCAACGAGGTAGGCCTTCATGATGTCATAGGTGATGGGATCTTCGCACACTGATGCCATGCACTTGCGCAGCAACTCAACGCCTGGTTCCTGAATGGCGAGATCGGCTTTCACATACTCCACAGGGTCACATATCAACTCGCGCCCCTTGCGGTCCTCAACTTTCAACTCGCCGCCGAGGTCAAGGATGCGGTCGATGAATTTCTCCACCCATCCCATCTCTTCGGTGTAGTGTCCCATATACTTGTCACCGAGTTTGGTGAAACCCTGTGACTTGAAAATGTGACCTTGAATCTTGTGCACAAATGCACCATCGCTCAGATGGGTTACAAAAAACTGTAACGCCTCGATTGATTTCTGTTTATCCATCTTTGATAATTGTTTAATGATTGAATAATTGTTGATAGTGCAAAATTACAGACAATTAGCAGTACATAAACAAACCAAAATAAAATAAAAACCGACCGAAACGAAA
>JAGCRW010000027.1 GCA_017964485.1 Muribaculaceae bacterium
AGCACGCTCCCGAGGAGCTGCGAAGCGTGGCGCGCATGCTGCCCGAGAAATACTTCTGCAACTTCTCGCTGTTCCAGTCTCTGCCCGACTCATGGGCTATCGACCAGGTGTTTCCTGTGGTGCCTCTGGGCCGACTCACCGAGCGTCCCGACCGCTTCGCTACCATTCAAGACATCACCTGCGACAGTGACGGAAAGATTGGCAACTTCATCTCCAATCAGGGTTTCTCGCACTACCTGCCTGTGCATCAGCTTAAAGATGGCGAGCACTATTATCTGGGAGTGTTCCTCGTGGGTGCTTATCAGGAGATTTTGGGCGACCTGCACAACCTCTTTGGCGATACCAACGCTGTGCACATCGACGTGTATAAAGACCACTATGAGATTGACCAGGTGATTGACGGTGAGACCGTTGCCGAGGTGCTTGACTATGTGCAGTTCAGCCCAAAAGAACTAGTGCGCAACGTTGAGGCATGGGTGGCCGACTCCATCCGCACCAAGAAGATCACCGCCGAAGAGGGCAACGAGTTCGTCCGCAACTACCGTTCAGGACTTTACGGATATACTTATTTGGAAAAAGAATAACTTCTTTCAATGCATAATGCACAATGCACAATGGGCGTTGTGGCGATAGCCACTCGCCCTTTTTTGCGTAAGTAATTCTCAACGCGTTCGAGGAATGATTTTTTACTGCGGACTTATTTGGAAAGTAGTGAAGCCAAATTTTTGGAGTGATTTTTGGTCTTGATTGATGTTTTTTGTATTTCATGGGCTTGATTTTGGCACTCTTGTGTATTATCTTTGCAGTAAAGTTACATTCAAAATTCAAATTATTTTCACTTCACGACAAAAATATTGATAGGAAATGTGTAACTTTGCAATTTAATAAAAGATTATTTCTACTAAATGGAAAACGAGAAACCATTTAACCTTTTTGACTTTGGATTAAAAAAGGCTGGAAAGATACAAATATATGATGAAAACTCTTTGGATTCAGATGGAAACATTATACCATTTGAAACCCAAATGGCCATTGTGTCACATTTCTTGCATAATCAAGGCTCAAATTTTGAAGATACATACAAGGAAAAAGGTACTTATTTTTCTCGTTTTTGGGCTGATTGGGTAAGAGGCAAGCCTAAAGAAGTTTACATTGATGATGGAGTTCTTTCAGAAACAGCACTTGAGCTTTTTCTTTTCAAGGATGTATATAATGCGCCTTTTCAACCTATAAAAAAACCAAAATTCACTTTCATAGACCTTTTTGCTGGCATTGGTGGCTTTAGAATGGCGCTTCAAAATTTGGGAGGAAAGTGTGTTTTTTCTTCTGAATGGGACACACAGGCTCAAAGAACTTATTTTGCCAATTATGGTGAATATCCCTTTGGTGACATAACACTTGAAAGCTCAAAGAAATATATTCCAGATAATTTTGATATTTTGTGTGCTGGGTTTCCTTGTCAAGCATTTTCTCTTGCAGGAAGGCGGTTAGGTTTCGCTGAAACTAGAGGCACATTATTCTTTGACGTTGCCGAAATATTAAGGCGAAAGCAACCCAAAGCGTTATTCCTCGAAAATGTTAAAGGGCTTGCCATTCATGATAAAGGAAAGACGTTAAAAACGATATTAAACACTCTTGACGAAATTGGATATGTCGTACCTGAGCCGCAAATCATAAATGCTATGTATTTTGGTGTTCCTCAACATCGAGAGCGCATTTATATAGTAGGGTTTAGGAAAGATTTAGGTATAAATCCCGAAGATTTCACTTATCCAGAGCAGAAAGAAGTTACTAAGCATTGGATTGATGTTAGAGAAGCTGAACCAGTACCATCTAAATACTATCTTTCCACTACTTATGTTAACACTCTAATTAACCACAAAAAACGACACGAAGCAAAAGGACATGGTTTCGGTTATGCCATTATTCCCGATGATGGAGTGGCAAATGCTATTGTGGTTGGTGGTATGGGTAGGGAGCGAAATATCGTTATAGACAAACGACAAACCGATATGACACCAACAACCCGAATTAAAGGCGAGTATAATCGTGATGGGTGGCGCAGAATGACACCTCGCGAGTGGGGAGCTTTGCAGGGTTATCCTGTTTATGATACTGGCAATGGAAAACCTGTCTTTGTTATACCTGTTGCAGACGCTTCCGCATATAAGCAATTTGGAAACTCGGTTGCAGTTCCAGCAATTCAAGCTACAGCCGAGCAGATATTGAAAACATTACGCAAAAAGAGATAGTTATGGCATTAAAAGGAAATAAAGGCGAATGGAGTGAAATTTATGCTTTCTTCTATGCGCTTGTTCATGGTAAAATTGATGTGGCTGATGAAAATTTGAATGCAGTTCCTGGAGAATACTACCGTGTTCTTGAAGTTCTTAGAATTGAGGCTACAACAGAAAACCGTTATATTCGTAATTTAGATTGCATACATGTTCATTTGTCAAATATAGAAACAGGAAACGTTGAGCAATTTGATGTTACTATTGAAGATTTTGCTAAAAATAGTAGATTACTCTTTTCCTATTTAAAAGAAAAAAAAGGTAGATCTTTTAAATTTCCAGACATAGAGCAATTTCTTTCAAGTCTAGGTGTTTATTCAGTTAGGGATACTGGTCACAAACGTGATATAACTATTAAAATTGAAGACTTTCATTGTGGCATGCATCAGACTTTAGGTTTTAGTGTTAAATCTCTAATAGGTAATAATTCTACTTTATTTAATGCTGGAACTGGAACAAATTTTATCTTTGAAGTTGTTTTAAAAGACTCCAGCAGTTTTAATGTAGACGATTTTAATCGTTCAACTTTAATAACAAATAAGATTACTGTGCGAATCAATAAACTTGAAGAGATGGGTGCTAAGTTGAAATTTGTTGGTGTTCAATCTAACACACTACTTCAAAACTTAAGAATGATTGATGGTGATTTGCCTCCTATACTAGCTGAATTATTGCTTACTCGTTACCGTGATAATAATAATAAAGTGAATTATTGTGTCAAAAAATTACAAGAAACTAATCCTTTGCAATTTGATTTGTCATTAGGATGGCCTTTTTATGAGTACAAGATAAAGAAGTTTTTACAGGACGTTGCAATGGGTATGACACCAGAAACAGTATGGACTGGCATTTATGATGCTACTGGTGGCCAAATAATTGTTAAAGATAGTGGTGACGTTGTGTGTTACCATATATACGAGCAAAACCAGTTTCTTAATTTTTTGCTTAATTCAACCTATTTTGAACAACCATCAACAAGTGAAGATATAAACAACCCAGGTCATCCCAAAAGTAACCCAAAGAAAAATTTCTTCTTTGGATGGGTATATGAGCAAAAAGGCAAATATTATCTGAAGCTTAATCTACAAGTGAGAATGTGTCTATAATCAAATAACTTAATTCATCATAAAAACTAAATGCGGTATGAGAACACGTATTATCATATTAATGCTGATTTGTCTTACTTCATCTTTATCTATATTAGCACAAGATCAAATAGCTTTTATGGGAGTTCCTATTGAAGGCCCATTTGAAGATTTTTGCGATAAACTTGTAGCAAAAAAGAATCTAATACCTTCTTATAAAGAGGTTAGTTATGAAGGCTTGATGACTAAATCCTATATAGGTGATTTTTGGAAGTTTACTGATTGTGAAATAAATATTAGAAGAATAGTAGGCATTCCAAATGTATCTTCAGTAGCTGTAAACACACGCCCAGGTCAAAAGTTTTTAGCTAAAGAGTTAGTAAATAAGTATGATGAGTTATATGGTCCACATAAAATTGAAGATAATGTACTTAGTTTTGAGTTCACATGGACATTGCCAACAGGAAATATTGTTGTTTCTTATTGGAAAAAATATGTAGATTATTTAATAATCATATATTCAAACAATGAAGCTATTGAACACGTAAAAATGAAAACTAGAAATGTAGATGACGATTTATAATTAAAGTTTTTTAGTGCTTTTAATTGAAAACTGCGACAATTGTTGCAGTTTTTCTTTTTTTGTGCGCTCAGTTTGGTTAAGAGATTATTAGAAATGTAGTTAAGGTGCATACAGCAAGGAAGCTCTTAACAATGATTATTTAATGTGGCATCTACATTTCATCACCCATTATCTTTGTGCGCATGTGAACATTAATAATTATTTTATCATCATGAATCAAAAGAACCAATTTTTTTTCAAAACTGTCCCACGTGAGAATTAGACATAAAAGTTGTTTGTGTTGTAATGTGCTTGTTTTCAGTTGTTTGACCTTTTTGCGTAATTTGAGAAAAAACTGTCCCAAGTGTCCCAAATGACGCAAGTGTCTCAAATGAGTCAAAAGATTCAAATGAGTCAAGCGACTCAAGTGACCCCAGCGACCACCCAGCCTCTAAAGAAATTGTTTTTATTCGTACTTGATCGTTTGAAAGTTTTTTCTAAAAGTGCATCAAAATCAAAAAAATGCCACCAAAGTGCGTTTTATTTTAAATCTATTGCTTATCTTTGCATTAGAATTTAAAAAACAGATAAAATGAGGCGTTATTGGATAAATTTTAGAGGAAAGCAAAGTGGCCCGCTCTCGATTGAAGACCTTGAGAGAATGGGTGTTGACAAAACGGCCTATGTGTGGCATAGCGGTCTTGCCGACTGGGTGAAAATCACTAAGGTGCCCGAGTTGAACGAGATGCTCGAGAACATGGCCGCTGGCGTGGAGACTGCCGCATCGCAAGTGACCGATGTGCCGCAAAATGATGCTCCCAATCAGGCAGCTGAGCTGCCACCATATAATTATGGCCCTCAAGGTCCTGCCCGTCAGCAAGGTGGCTATGCTCCTCAGTATGCCAGTGGCGGCAACGGTTATGCGCAGGCTGTTAGTGAGACTCCTGAATGCCCTCCCACCAATCTTGTGTGGGCGATAATCTCCACGATTTGCTGCTGTTGGCCTTTGGGTATCTTAGGCATCATCTTTGCTTATCTTACTAAGAAGCATTACAAAGAGGGCAACTATCGTAAGGCCGAGAAATTCAGCGAATATGGAGCATGGGCAATCATCGCTTCTATCATGTTGGGTCTTATTTGTATGCCTCTGGCTTGTTCAAGCTCAATTCTTCAATCATTTGGTGGATGAGCAAAAGTCGTTCTGCCAAGATTTGGGTTTTCGTAATAGTGCTAGTAGTGGTGGCGTTTTTTTACTTCAGTATAAATCCTGCCACCAGCAAGTATGTGCCTCGATGCGTGTTTCTCACCTTCACAGGCTTTAAATGCCCTGGTTGTGGAGCCCAGCGTGCCATCCACTCGCTGCTTCATGGCAATATTGTTGACGCGCTGCACTACAACGCTTTCTTCCTTGCTGCGGTTCCAGTTATTGCCCTCTATCTGCTGAACGATTATACCAAACTCATTCCCAGCAAGGTGGGCGAGGTGATAACTCACCACTACGTGATAGCGGCAATCGGCGTTATTGCGGTGCTGTGGTGGGTGCTGAGAAATGTGTTTGATTGGTAAAAAAAACCAAGTGTTAAGTCATAAGTTTTAAATGTAAAGTCTTTTCTTTGAAAATTTGATGCGCAGCCACTTATCACTTATCACTTAACACTTTACACCTAACACTTAACACTTATCACTTAACACTTAACACTTAACACTTAACACTTGACACTTAACACTTAACACTTAAAAATTGTGCTTTTTTCTATCATAACAGTTACTTACAATGCCGGCAAGGTGCTGAGCGCCACGCTCAAGAGTGTGAATGAGCAGTCGTTCCGCGATTTTGAGTACCTTATCATTGACGGCGCTTCGACCGACGACACCTTGTCGCTCGTGGAGCAGGCCCGCATTCCCGCCGCTACGGTGTGGAGCGAGCCTGATAAAGGACTGTATGATGCCATGAACAAAGCCATCGACAGGGCCAAAGGCCAATACCTTATCTTCCTCAATGCTGGCGATGCCTTTGCCACTGCCGAGACGTTGGCTTTAATCGCCATGAAAGCACAAGACAAGCCCGACGTGATTTATGGTCAAACACAACTCGTTGACGCAACGGGGAAGGTCGTTGGAATGAGGCATCTCACCGCTCCTGAGCATCTCTCATGGCAGAGTTTCAAGGACGGCATGCTCGTGTGCCACCAGGCTTTTATTGCTAGGCGTGAGCTATGCCCACACTATGACCTTAACTACCGCTTCAGCGCCGACTATGACTGGTGCATCAAGGTGCTGCGCAAAAGCGACAGTTGCGCCTACGTGGGCGATGAACCTATTATCTCTTACCTGAGTGAGGGCTTGACTACCGAAAACCACAAGAAGTCGCTCCGCGAGCGCTACCGCATCATGTGCCACTACTACGGCACCGTGCCAACCATGCTGCGCCATGTGAAATTTGCTTGCCGCCACTTGATGCGCAAGTTCCGTGCCCAATAAACTGAAACATTGCGTTTTGTTGATTATTTTTGCAGTCTGGTTGAAAAAATGATTGTAGTGATTAATATTTGACTATTTTTGCCGTTCAATAAATAGAACGATTAAGTTGTAACCTTTAATTTGGGCCATTAATAAACTTACATGGACACGATAATAAATAACTTTGACTCAATTAGTCTTGACGAGATGAGCGGCGTCAAGCTGATGAATCGTGTTGACACTAAGTTTGTTACTACAATGCCGCGACTTGTCAAGCTCTTGAAGATGGCTCAGAGCGATTATTTCATTCAGGAGATTGACGGCAAGCGAGCCAGCGCATACACTACGCTCTACTACGACACGCCGGCGCTCGACATGTATCTCACTCACCACAACGGCTGCCTGGGCAGGCAAAAGGTGAGAGTTAGGCAATATGTTGACTCGGGGCTCACGTTCCTTGAGGTGAAGGTTAAGAACAACCACCGTCGCACCCGCAAGAAACGCATCTCCATAAGCGATTTCAATATCGAGGGCGATGAGAAGCGTCAGTTCCTTGAACCGCTGTGCTGGTACGACGTCGATACCTTGAAACCGTCATTGCGCAACTGGTTCAACCGCATGACGCTTGTAAACAAAGGCAAGACCGAGCGCGTGACCATCGACACCGATTTGAGATACCACAATATCGTCACTGGTGTTGACAATGCCTTAGAGCAGGCGGTGATTATTGAGGTGAAACGCGACGGCAATGTGCCCTCACCGCTGCTGGCGATGCTCCGTGACTTGCGCATTCAGCCGCATGGCTTCAGCAAGTATTGCATCGGCACGGCGCTTACCAATGAGAAGATTAAGCAGAACCGCTTAAAAGAGAAAATATACTACGTGCATCGACTCATCGAGAGAGATGCCTAATCAAATTGAATAAAAACCATATAAATAATGAAACAAGAACTTATCATGGGTTTGACGCCCGAGTATTTCAAGATGCTGATTAGATTCCTGATCTGCATCGTGGTGAGTTGGGTAATTATCGACCGTTTATACTATCGCAAGAGCAAGCGCCGTGACTTCTATTTCACCTTCATGCTCATCAGCGTGTCGATTTTCTTCCTTGTGTTCTTCATGATTTTCGTTCTCGAGGACATGAAGGGCAAGGCGGGAATAGGTCTCGGTATTGGCCTGTTTGGTATATTCAGCATCATGCGATACCGCACCGACACAATGCCGGTGCGCGAGATGACCTATCTGTTCATCATTATCTCGCTGGCTGTGGTCAACGCCCTGGCTGCGACAATGAAGATTCAGGAATTGATAATCACCAACCTGATAGTGATAGTGGCCATCGTGATATGCGAGTGGCGACTTAAGACCGATGCGGTGAAACTCATCCAATATGACAAGATAGAGCTCATCACTCCAGATAAGCGAGAGGAACTTGTCGAGGATTTGAAGAAACGCACGGGGCTCGACATCACCAAGGTTGAAGTGGGCGCCATCGATATGCTTCGCGACATGACTGTTCTAAGGGTGCATTACCGCAGCACCGACACGGGCAGCAACAGCGTTGACAGAATGATGAAAATTCCAAAAGAAGAATTGAAATGAGAAATTACAATGTTCAATGCTCAATGCAGAATGAGGGGTGGCAATTGTCCTTAATAAAAAAGATAATTACCACTTTGTCCTTAATTGTCTTCTTTGCGTTCACATTCACGATTCCTGCAAGGGCACAGTTCGACGGCAAGGAGGGCAAGGACTTCGGGCTGTGGATGACTGTGGGCATGGAGAAGAAAATCAACAAGAAATGGAGCGTGGGACTTGAGTTTGAGTACCGCCTCAAAGACAACATTGAGGAAGGCAAGCATTGGGGTGCTCCCGCTAGATGGAACGTTGCTGTGGAGGCCGACTACAAGCCGCTGTCGTGGCTGAAGTTTGACGCTGGCTACAAGTTCATGCGCGACTACTCGCTTGCCGAGTGGGACGAAGAGGACCAGGAGGAGACTGAGGCATTCTGGTGCTCGAAGCACCGCGTGTTTTTCTCGGCAACAGGCAGTTACAAGGTACAAAATTTCAAGTTTGCCCTGCGAGAGCGTTGGCAATACACCTATCGTCCTGAGGTTGCTGACGTGACCTACGACTGGGAGCATGACCGCCTGGAACCTAAGAAAGGCAAGGGCAATAACGTGTCGAGGACTCGCCTGATGGTGTCGTATGACAAAAAGAAGGCTTGGTATGAGCCTTACGTCTCGGTGGAGATGTATCTGGCCGAAGGCATCGAGAAAATGCGCTACACCGCAGGCTGTGAGTTCAAGTTGAGCAAGCACGACGAGATAGACGTCTTCTACCGCTATCAGGACATCACCGATGACGACTGCTACAACGACCGCGACTCACACATCGTGGGAGTAGGGTATAAGTTCCGCTTTTAAGCCTATTCATAAAGCATGTGAATTGAACGAATTGAAACGAAATGTTTAAAAATATAATCAAATAATCGTTTTTATTGGTAAGATTTGTGCCGAAACTTGTATTATTGTAAAAGATTTATTACTTTTGCGTTGTGAAATTTCTATAATATCATAACGCATTTTTTTATTAACTATTTAACCCAACGAAACATGAAGAAAATCTTTACTCTTTGTTTAATGGCTGTTGCCTTAATGGCACAAGCTAACACCTACACACTGAGCCAATTGGCTGAACTGGTTCCAGCTATGGAGGACGGCACTGGCGTTGCTGTAGTAGATGGCGCTTATGTTATCAATCTGCCAGCATCACTGCCCGATGGCGTTACTGGCCTTGGCTACGACGACGACAACATTGTGCTCACCAAGAACTACTTCACCATCAACGGCGACCTGATTATCAGCGAAGGCGAGACTCTGCTTTTTGGTGGCTCAGCAACAATGGAAATTAATGGAAATCTAACCATCGATGGTGCTACAATTGGCGCTGCCGCGGGCTCGGAAAACAAGGCCAAGGGCTTCCGCATGTATATGGAAGGCGCTTCGGCAACAATCACCAACAGCGAGTTCAACTATGTGGGCATCAACTATGGCAATGGCTCTGAAGAAGGCCACATCACAGTTACAGGCTGCACATTCAACGACCACAACTCCAAGGGTGGAAACGCTGTGATCAACTTCACATCGCTGAGCAAGGACAACCTGGTTGAGAACAACACCTTCAATAATCCTACTCTGTCGGCAGTAGCTAGCGGTGCCAATGTGGCTTGTGGTATTACCTTTAAGGACAATATCATCAACAAGCCCACTGCAAGCACTCGTCTTTATCCTGGCATCAACTTGAGCGCTACAGGTCCTTACGACATCATTATTGATAACAATGAGGTTCACGGTGCTGCCGAGACCACTCGTTCGGGAGGTATCGCGCTGGCTTGCCTGCTTGGCAATCCTCCAACTGGCACTCTCTATGTTACCAACAACTTCATTGAGAACTGCTCTTATGGCATCACCCTCACTGGTCCTGGCAATGTGCGCATGATTGGCAACACTGTGCTTAACAACAAGTACATCTCAGACCCCGACCTGGGAGGTAGTGGACTCAACATCACATGCAACTCAAGCGGTGAAGGCATTATTGCCAAGGCTTATATGCAGGGCAACTACATTGAGGGTAACATGTGGGGTATTACCGTGATTGGAAACGTTGATATCAACGCTGGTTGTCTCGAACCAGTAAGAGCCAATGACGAGTATAATCCAGGTGAGAACGTGTTTAAAGACAACGGAAATACCAAGTATTCCAATGGCTATGACGCCGATGGAGAATTCCAGCGTTTCGACCTCTACAACAACTCTGCCACAACAGTTTATGCTCAGGGCAACATCTGGAATACTGATGTTCAGGACTTTGACCACATCGCAGCCGTTGTATTTGACAATGCCGACAATTCTGCGCTTGGCGAGGTTATCTACATGCCTGCAGGTTCCAATACTGGCATCAGCACCATCGCTACCGAGAGCAATGGCAACCGCCTGCGCTACAACATCATGGGCAAGCCTGTTGACAGCAACTATCGTGGATTCGTCTTCGAGAAAGGCAAGAAAACAATTGCCTTCTAATGGCTGATTTGGCTTGAAGATTTAAGGAGGCTGTGCATAAACGAACTGCACAACCTCCTTTTCTTTTTATTTGCTATTTCTTCTTTTACCCGCCTCTTAAGAATTGTGTTTCATAATGCTCTTGGAGAGCATCTCATAGATTTTGCGCTTGTCGCCTTTGAGGGTTGACAGGTGCTTTTCTATAATCTTCTCGTCGCCACGGGCAGCGGGGCCAGTCTGCGACTCTTGAGGAGTCAAGCGCTCGAGTTTCTCTACTGCGGTCTTGATTAATGGCAGCATTACGTCGAAGGGCAGCCCTGCCTCGTCGAGCACCTCGCTTGAGAGGGTGAACATGTGGTTGGCGAAATTGCAGGCGAAGACCGAAGCGATGTGCAGCAGCAGTCGGTCATGGCTCGTTGCCTGATGGACGTTGTGCGAGATGGCATAGGCAAATTTCTCAAGTCGTTGCGTTGCCTTATCATTATTACCTTCTATAAAGAGATGCACATCGTCCATTTTCACGATGTTGCTCTTGCTCAACGACTGCACCGGCCAGCACACGCCATAGTGGGCGCGTTTGCCCTCAAAAACCTCGATTGGTGTGGAGCCTGAGGTGTGCAGCCACAAAGCGTCGTTGCAGGGCGCGTTGTCAATCACGCTTGCAATGGCGTCATCGTTGACAGCGATAATGTAAACGTCGGCGTCTTTGACCACCATTTTCAGGTCGTCAACCGCCTCGCATTCCACTTTCTCGGCAAGTTGCTGCGCGTTGGCAAGGGTGCGGCTGTAAATCTGCACCACATCGCATTTGTCTTTAAGCGCCAAGGCAAAATGTGTCGCCACATTGCCTGAGCCAAGCATTACCGCACGTTGTTTCTTCATATTTTTGATTCTCTAAAAATGTGTCTTAGTCGTCGTTGAGCGACATATTGATTTGCTCAATATAGTTAAGAATCTCATCGCGGCCTCTTCCGTCCTCGCTCGAGGTGATGAACACTGGCGGCAGTTCCTCCCAGGTGTGCAGCAGGTGACGCTTGTAGGCGGCAATAGCCTGTTGCCCGGCCACTTTGCCGAGTTTGTCAAGCTTGGTAAACACTATGCTGAACGGCACGCCGTTCTCGCCGAGCCACTCCATAAACTCCAGGTCAATCTGCTGTGGCTTGAGTCGGCAGTCGATAAGCACAAAGAGGTTGGTCATCTGCTCACGCTCGAGCACATAGTCCTCGATAATGCGCTTGAGTTGCTCGCGGCTGTCTTTGCTGCGGCGGGCATAACCATAGCCTGGCAGGTCAACGATGTACCACTCGTCGTTGATGAGGAAGTGGTTTATAAGCAGCGTCTTGCCAGGAGTGGAAGATGTCTTAGCCAGGCCCTTGTGGTTGGTGAGCATATTGATAAGCGACGACTTGCCCACGTTGGAGCGGCCAATAAACGCATACTCGGGCTTGTTCCCAGCAGGGCACTTGGTGTAGTCGGTGTTACTAATCTCAAATTTCGCGGTCTTGATATTCATCGTTTCAAATTTTTTGACAAAAGTAGTCACAATAATCGAAAAAACAAAATGCAATCTTCTTTGAGCAGATCACTCTAATGATTTCTCATCTATCATAAGCTCAATAGCTATCTTCTCAACCTTTTAGCAAGAGTTTCTAAATACCTTTCAACATCTTCTGCTTTAGGGTCTTTGACTAATATATAGATATATTCATCCAGCAATTTGATGGCATCTATTCTAGTGAAATAATATCGTGTTATTACACCTTTCTCAACTATAGATATGCAATAATCGCCGTATTCAAAATTACCTGGCAAAGACGATCTTTCGGTATATTTGTTTGGATAGTCTATAGTCAATGACTTAATGCGTTCATAGCTTTTTAAATCAAGGCTGTCACATGAGAGAATCACCCATTTTATAGAATCTCTATATGTTGTCCCATAGTAAAACAAATGCTTTGTTTCTTTATTGAATATATCACCGAATGGCTTGTATGAGATTTGTACTGTCCATAAAGGTTTGTCTTCCATCCCAATGTGTGAAATAATAATCTTGTCAATATCTTGAAATGATGAAACTTGCTTTTTATCATTGTTTCTTTCAAGCCTGACTTTAAAAGTGTTACCAGCTGTAAGTCCTCCTTGAAGAGATTTATAATTAGGATGTTCAAACTTTATTGAATCATCATTTTCTCCTATTTTAGGGATATGGAAATAACCATTAGAATCAGTAGTGACACTTTTCCCTGAGGGAAGAACCGTTACGGTTGCACCAACTACGAGAATAGAGTCTTCATCCATCACTACTCCAGATAAGCCAGGAAGAGGGGCAATATCCCAAAAGCTGAATATTTTTGGTGGCATTAAAACTATTCTTAATGGTTGAGTGCCAACTACAATTTTAGCATCCTCATATCCAACTTGTGTTACTTGAAGAGTATCATTCTGTAGAGCTTCAATGCTAAACTTGCCATCAAAATCGGTGGCAGTGCCGTTTTTTGTGCCGTTCGCACAAATATGCGCTCCAATAACTGGCTCTCCATCTTCGGCACTCAGAACCTGACCTGTCACGATGTTTCTCTCAAGCCAAATCTCGAAGCAGTTGCCTGATATTCGCCCTTGAATAGTCTTGTAAGATGGATGCTCGACTCTAAGTGATTTGTCACTTTCCTTAATCTTTGTGATATTGAAATAACCTTTAGAATCGGTGACGACGCTATTGCCCGATGGCAGTGCCGTGACTGTTGCACCTTGCAGGGCCTTCTCGTCTTCATTACAAACAGTACCAAACACCCCTTTCGGCAGATTGTCGCCACAACACCAACCAGAAACGAAGTTAAACAAAGATATTCTTAACTGCTGAGCATCAACTGCCACCTCTATTTCATCGCAGTCTAAGACTTTCACAGATAAAGTGTCTCCCAGTTGCGCCTCTATGTTAAAATGCCCATCTATATCAGTCGCTACACCTATATTGGTACCTTTAAGACGAACGTAAACGCCTTTAAGTGGTTCCTTATCAAAAGCCGATACCACCACGCCTGTAATCGTCTTGGGCGATGAAGCATCCTGACTTGCTGACTGCGCCCCCACAGTGAAGCCCGTAGCACAAACCATCAGCAGCAATATAACCCATATTTGATATTTTCTTGCCATAAGTCAATCTGTTTTATGCCATCGGCAAAGATAGATTATTTATTAAGATATAACCCATTTAAATTATCAGCCTCATATATTTCAATTCCTCCGTCAATCTCTAATCTTTCATTGCAATAATCAATGTAATTAGTTTTATTATATATACCCAAATTGGGCAATATTGGAATTGTATCATTATCAACTATTATATGTTGTGGCCTTTTATAATAATATAATCGTGATAAATTAAATGAATATGTTTCTCCAACTCTGATATGGTGATTGCCAATTGCATTTGATCGTTTGCTTAAGACCAAGAGCTTCTTATCTCCTTGTTTTAAGTGAATTTCATAAAACTGTGTATGAGCAACTATTTTTAAAACTTTATATTGATCAATAATATATTCTTTCTCTGTATTTATGTTATACGATGAAGCACCCTGACTTGCCGATTGCGCCGCCACAGTGAAGCCCGTGGCGCAAACCATCAAGAGAACTAATAATGCTATTATTATTTCTTTCTTTTTCATTTCGCTTGTAATTTCTTTAAGATAACACTTTTAACCTGATCTCTATTTTTTTCGAGATAGACCAGCAATCCAGAGGGCAATTTGCAATCATCATCAAGAATGTCGAACTGCATTCTTAAATCAATTGCTGGTTCTACATATTGTGACTCATACAAAAGAATGAATGCGATATCTCCTTTTCTAAGATTTCTCGTTTTCGAACAAATCTTATGCCCCAAGTCGGTTGTGTCCGAAATAGCCTCGGCAACGGCAGTCAATGTTTTATTGTCAATACTCTTGTCAACAAATGATTTATAAGCATAATTGTGTATAAAGCTGTTGTCTTTGTTGTTCCAAACAATATTCTCTTGACCATACTCGAGATTAATAAAAGCGTTTTCTTGGTTTACAAGTTCCCTTAATTTCTTTTCTAAATCTATTGGGCATTTATATGTCCCATTCTTGCCTTTTATATAATCACCCAAGACACCAATCGACTCCTCCTTGCCTTGCCCTCTAAATTTTAAAGAAATTCTAGGAAAAAATTTCACAATATCATGAGAGGTGTCATTAGTCAAAATATCAAACAATTCATTTTTCAGTTCAGAATCTGTAATAACCGTAAGAGTGTCTCGTTTGTCATCATTTTCAACGACAAAAATTGAGTCACACTCATCAACCTTCATTGAGATTGCCGGCGAAGTTCCAGTCTTCGAAACAGCACAAGAAAGCAACAAGCCCAAACAAGCTATTGCAAGAATAATATGTAATCTTAGTTTTGCCATAATTCAATCTGTTTTCTCCCATCCGCAAAGATAGTTTATTTAGAAAGTGTTTCTATATAATCTTTTGCTAAAGGATATATCAATTCAATTTTATTCTTTTTTTGCCTAATCACCACATCTGTCATACATGGCTTAAGTTCTTTTATTCTAAACGTAACATATAATTGCTCGCCAATCCTGACTGGTCTCTCTAAATTAATATCCTCAGATTCTACTAGAACAGGAATGGTGAAATCTCCGTTAACACTATAACCAATAATAAATTTAAGTTTATTAATATCTTCTCTTATAGTACATATAGACGCATTTGAATAATAGTTTCCAACGTAAGGACAATCAGAAGAATTTCCATTAATTAGACCAGAAACAACATAATCAGCATATAAACGATCAGGAACGTCTATCTTCTTGTCATTTATTATCGGAGCCCAATAGTATTTTTTTGTTGAATCCCCCTCAATCACAAGTTTAATGGAAGAATAATCAGAATTGTGATTATCCTCTACCTTGCAATTTATAAGTTCAACCGCATTCTTGTTCTCTATGTCATCTATCATCCTATAAGATGTCCCAGTCTTTTCTATTTTGCCAGTTGATACAGTGTTATGTTCGTATGTGGTTGTAAAAAGTTCATATCTATTATCAGGAGTAATATTCAAATAATACCCCCAATAAATACCTGCACGAGGTATATTATGATATTCTCCTACTATGTCTTGAGAACTGCTGGCACATGAACATAGAAGCAGCAAGCCCGAACAAACTATTGCAAGAATAATATGTAATCTTTGTTTTCCCATAATTCAATCTGTTTTCTGCCATCGGCAAAGATAGCGGTTTTTTCGTTATTACTTAATCTCACATTTAATATCCATTTGCGTCAGAGCATTTATCCACTCCGCGCGTTTGTCTTTAATAGACTCAAGAAATGGCATTATAACATCACCATAAGCTCTGGTGCTGATAAAATTTAGCTGTTGTGCCTTTTTGCCATTGATTATTGCCGTTTTGTAGTGGTGAATGTCCCACTCCACTAAGTTAAGAGTCTTGCCGTTGCCATCGCTAACGAGAAAATCTAGGATATATTCTCCGTTGTTTTCAAGCACTTGGTAATTGCAGCAGACATCAGTCTTTGCCCTTTCTTCAAGTTCGTCAACCTTCATTTGCACTGCCAGCTCTGGAGTTACTTCTTCGGCCAAGATAACTGCTACAGTGAACATTTGGCTATAGTTGTCGAACGACTCATTCTCAGGAATCCATTCTTGGAGATAGTACAGCTCCATAGGATGAGTGCTCCACCTTAGCACCATTTTCTGGCCATTAAACTCGATGGTGTTCCCTACGTTAAGATAGTCAACTATTTCTTGCGAACTCATTGAGACACAAGAAAACATAACGAGTAGTAGTGTGATAATCTTTTTCATTTGAGTAAATTATTATCAATTAGGTAATAATGGTTCTTTTGATTCAAAGAAAGCTTGCTGGAAGTTATTGTCGGTGGGATAACCCGAAATATTTTTGCGGCACCAGTCTTCTTTTAAGGAAAAGTGAGTGCTCTCATCACCATCTTTATAGATACAGACATCTAACGTGTCATTATTGTTTCTATTGACAAAGGTAAACAAGTTCACTGCAGCTCCTTTCATTTGCCCATTAATTCTTTGGGATTGAGAGACTTTACGAAGAATTTCTTTGGGATTGGCAGATGGCGGAAGCTTGTAGCCATAGGCCGACTTAAACGACACGAACTCATAATTGTCAATGTCGATATCAGCTGTCGTCTTCATACAACCAGGAAGCAACAACCCCAAACAAGCTATTGCAAGAATAATATGTAATCTTAGTTTTGCCATAATTCAATCTGTTTTCTGCCATCCGCAAAGATAGCGGTTTTTCGTTAAAAAAGGAATCATATTAACCACAAAAAACAACTAAGAATATAACTAATACTATTATTGCAATTAGTGATAAAGCAATAGCCAATATACGATTCTTTCGATTTTTAACACTTAATGAGATGCTCAACATCAATATGATAATATGCAACATATAAGCAATTATCAAGTAGAATAACCACACCAGACTTGAGCCACCCTCGCCTTTATACAGCAAATTGTACCATAGCAATCCAGAATAGCAGACAAATACAATGGAATGAATAACCGCTGTGCGGATGCCGCGCATCTTTCCCACAACAGCTATCAGTATTGCACAAACAGTAGCAAGTATCAATAACATATGTATATCGCTCATAACAAATTAAACATTTGACTCTTTTAAAAAATAGGGCTATTCAACACATATTGCATCTGGTTTGCCAATCAGTTCAAACTTGTTATTGAATTGCAAATTAATCCATGACCTGCCAGCTGCATTTTCAGGATTTTGTCCTATGCACTCCGCATCCAAGAAATACTCATACTGTAATTCATTGTCAATATTTATAATTTCATTGGGGCGGCCTAAATATTCTACGATTACTGCTGTGTCTTTGCCCACAAGATGATAGCGGTCTATAATGCGGTCTAGCATATTAAAATCACGCAATTTCAAGCATCCGCAAGTGTCGTGTTTCCAGTAAAGAGTGTCATTATCAACAGGCCTCAAACCATCGTACCATTTTTTATCATCAGAATAATAGCACTTGTTATGATCGGCTTCACTTGCAATGTATGAAATAATGTAAGTTGAGTCATTGAGCAGTTCATAATAAATCTCATCGGCACCACTTCCGTTTTCAAAATCAATATCATCAAGTGATTCCGGCAAATGACCTTTAGCTGCTTTATATTCTTCTATCATTTCAATGACATCGCCGCAACACTCATTAATATTCTTATCTCTTGAGCAATCAATAGCACAAAACAACAAGAGAACTAATAATGTTATTTTTATTACTTTACTTTTCATTATGCTTTTGTGATGAGAGATGATGCAAAAAAAATGTTTCACCTTGTTTTGTGACTTTAAATTTTGCATCATTGCGATTGAACTTTAATTTGTCAACCAATGAGTAGAAAACTACCCCTTTCTTTAAGTCATAATCTACCGAATACCAAGCTTGTGAGTATACTACTTTATCGCCCTTAGTAAAAATGATATATTCGCCTGTATCAATCCAATCATTAAAGTTAAATCCTAAATCTTTATTTATGTCCTCTAACGAGCATTTCCCTGAATAAATGTGCATGGTGTCCCATTCAAAGCCCATAGACTCTGAAAAATCAAAAACAATAGCATTTTCATTTTGCTTTTCCCATTTGTCGCTGATTATTTGATAAATATCATTCTTGTTGGCACATCCAGCTAATATGCAACTTATCAATAATAAAAAGCAGATATAATTTTTTCTTTCCATAATTCAATCTGTTTTCTGCCATCCGCAAAGATAGCGATTTTTTCGTTAATAAATGGTTCAATAGCTATGCTCCCACAAAGAGGACCATCTAAGCTGTGGCTGCCTCGTGGTAAACCTGGAGGACTGGTGCTTGCAGTGCTTCTTCAATGGATACCACAGTATCAATAGTGAAGTTGTGTGTTCCACGCATCCACTTACTAATCTCTGCTTCGCTCTTGCCAAGCATTTGGGCAAGGTCTTTTTGTCGCAAATTGCGCTTTACTAAAATCTCATGAATTCTGTCCACGATTTGGAACGATAGGGCAACTCTTTCTCTCGTCTCAGGATTGACACGCTTGCGACGTTCTTCCAAAATCTTACTCCGTTTCATCTCTGCTAAAGTTTAAATCATAATGTTATCTCATGCTTAACTTATAAGTTATCTTGATGCAAAGATATATTCAATTTCTCAATGCACCAAATAAATTAACTTAAAAATTAAGTTTTTGTTGTTTTTTACCTCGTAGTACGTGCAAAAACAATTTTTCTAATAACTTGTATTGAATCTTCAGGGAATCTAAACACTATTTCTTGAGGAATCTTCGAGCTGCCATAATTCTTTGGTCATATAACTTGAAAAGTTGGTAAATATCGTTATCTTTGCAGAAATTTTAAAAAACAGAGGTTATGATATCTTTTACTTGTGACTATATTGAGGGTGCACACCCTGAGATTTTGAAGCGGCTGGTTGAGACCAACATGACGCAGGTTGAGGGTTATGGCGAGGACGCGTTCTGCGAGAGTGCTCGTTCTAGAATTCGTCAAGCCACTGGTTGCCCCGATGCCGATGTGTTTTTCCTGGTTGGCGGCACTCAGACCAACTCTACCGTTATCGATGCCGTGCTGCGGCGCTATGAGGGCGTGGTTGCCGTGGAGACTGGCCACATTGCTGTGCACGAGAGTGGAGCAGTGGAGTATGGCGGTCACAAGGTGATAACGTTGCCAAATCATCTGGGAAAGATGGATGCCGCTGAGCTGCACGAGTATCTGGAGCACTTCCACGGAGACGCTACTTGGCCTCACATGGTGTTTCCTGGCATGGTGTATATCTCGTTCCCTACGGAGTATGGCACAATCTACAGCCTTGACGAGTTGAAGGCCATCAAGGGAATCTGCGAGCAGTTTGAGATACCGCTCTTCATCGACGGCGCGCGCCTGGGCTATGGCCTTGCAAGCCCTGCTGCCGACGTTGACCTCAAGACTCTGGCAACGCTGTGCGACGTGTTCTACATTGGCGGCACCAAGGTGGGCGCGCTGTGTGGCGAGGCGGTGGTTTTCCCTAAGGGCAACTCTCCGCGCCAGTTCTTCACCATCATCAAGCAGCATGGAGCATTGCTGGCAAAGGGCAGGCTCCTGGGCCTGCAGTTTGACACGCTGTTTACCAACAATCTTTACATGAACATAGCGCGCCATGCCATCGATATGGCGATGGAGCTGAAGAATGTGTTTGCCAGCAAAGGCTTTGAGTTCTATATCGACTCGCCCACCAACCAGCAGTTCCCAATCTTGACTCAAGAGCAGATGGACGCATTGGAAGGCTATGTGGCTTTTGAGGTGTGGGACAAGCTCCCTGACGGCCGCTTCGTCACTCGCTTCGCCACCAGCTGGGCAACGCCTATCGAGAATATCGACGTGCTGGCAGGTTTGCTCTAATGACCGAATCGGGACAAAAAAAGTGTCGCTGGGTCAAAACACAGATTCTAAAATAAACAACTGAATTATCTGAATTTTCTGATTTTACAAAATTCTGATTGACAGAATTGGGACAAAAAAAAGTGTCGCTGGGTATCATGCCCAGCGACATTGTTTTATTGATTCGAGCGCTGTTCTTGATCAGCACTCGTAGGTTTTCTCGTTCTTGCGCTTTTTCTCTTTTTCTATTTCCTCTTTCTCTTTGTCGGCATCTTTTTTCTTTTGAATCTTCTGCTTGGGCTTCTCGCGCTCGTTGGGCTTTTGGTTATTGCCCTCGCTGAAGCTCTTGATCATCTCTTCCACAACTTCTTGGTTGCCGTAAAGATAGTTGACCACAATCTCGAGCACAGTAGGAGTCTTTTCGCTTACCAAATAGGCGATGATGCAGCGTGTGCCGTCGGGCATCGTGCCCTCAAGGGCATGGCTCTTAAAGCCTTTCACCTTGATTTTCATTATCTTGGTGTCGTACATATTGAATCCCAGAGCACGGCTTTTAAGGCGCTCCTCAAGGTTTTTCTTGTTGGTGTTCTCGTTTTTGACGTAGCGTTGCAGTGTCATCACCATCTCGTCCCAGTTGACCTGTGCCGACGAGGGGTCTTGGAAGAAACTGAACGGCACATGGCCACCTTCGGGCGCATCGAAGGCGATGTCATATTTGTCCCAGGTATAGACCTTGGCATCGGCCGTGAACGATGACCAAAAAGCGATTGCCACCATCAAGGCCGACAGGTATAGATATTTATTTGCTAATCTCAATCTCATCGTTAATATCATCTGTTTTATTAGTTGTTGTAGTTGTGTCGGCAGGCAGTGGCACTGCGTCGTTGAGCCATTTTTCCCACTGCCGCTCATTACCGTTAAAGACGTTCATGTCGACGTCGCCATTCACTCCATCCACACTGCCGCGGTGGCTATATTGCTGTAACTGGTGAGGAATGTGCCTGATGTCATCAGGGTTTTTAAACGAGCAGAGCCAAAGGTTGACGTCGATAAGTTGTTGGCGGTCTTTCACATATTTCTTGTAGCCGTTGCCATTGGTGTAGATCATCACCTTAAAGCCGCGCGACTGCAGGTTGTTGATCATGGCGTCGAGGTTCTTAAGCGTGATGTCGTCGCTCACGTTATCGTTAATCTCGTCTTCCACGTCAATGACGAGCGGCAGGTCGAGCTTGCGCCAGCCAACCGCCTCAATGAAACGCTTGGCCTGGTTGGTTCCGTCGGTGTTCTTGCGGAAGTAGTGGTAGGCGCCCACCTTAAGCCCGTTGGCCTTGGCGCGGTCGTAGTTGGTGGTGAACTTTGAGTCGAGGTCGCTCTCTCCCTCACTGGCTTTGATGATGACAAAGGAGTAACCATCGTGCTTCACCTTGTAGAAGTCAATGTCGCCATTGTGGCTGGAGACGTCAATGCCCCGAATTGGGTACTTGCTGTGGTCAACGACCACCTCGCCATAGAGCCAGTGGTAGATGAGCTGTCGGTTCTCGTAGGCCCACCACGAGGCGATGCCCAGCAACACAAGCAGCACAGCAAGCCAAATGATGACTCGCTTGAAGACATTGCTGCCGCTGTCCTTAGATGCGCTATTTGTGTTGCTTTCTTTCATGTCTCTCTTTATCTATAACGTTGTTGTAAACGTCGCTTGTTAAGCCCCTGTAGTGGTTGTTTAGAACAATGGAAATGATACAGCGGGATTCGTGTATTTGTCCTCAAATTCTTGCTGGCTCATTGTAAACATCATGATGCCCTGAATAAGGCTGATAATGCTAGTGACGGTGGCCAGGATGCCACAAGTGAGGAGGCTGGCTACTAAGAACACGATTCCTGGAGTGGTCTTGCCTAGGTAGAAGTAGTGAACGCCAATTGCTCCTACGAGAATCGCTAACAGGGCAGCGATGCCACGACTCTTGCCCGAAGGGCCTTCGGCAAAGACGTCGTTGCTGCGATAAGGCTGTTGATAGCCGTATTGTGGTTGACCGTAGGGCTGTTGCTGACCATATTGCTGCTGGTTTCCACCGAATTGTGGTGGTTGCTGGTTGTCAACAGTGCTGAAAGTCGTGTTGCAGTATGGACATGTGATGTTCTGCACAGGTCGTTCTAACATTATTGTGTTGCCGCAATTAGGGCATTTGTAGGTTGTTGCCATAGTTTTAAATTTTGTGTTTTTTAGACATTAAGTACAACTAAAGGTTTATCGGCGACGGTTGGATTTGTTTCCACCCTTGGCGGCGCGCTTTTGCTGCTCGAGCTGGCGGCGCTGAGCCTCCTCGAGGCGTGCCATGAAGCCGCTCTTCTTCTTGGGTTTCTTGGCGTTCTCGGCCATGACGGCTCTCACCTTGTCTTCCTTGACCATCATGCGGGTCAAGAAGGTCTGGATGATGGTGATGAGCAGCGAGATGAAGTAGTAGTAGCTAAGGCCCGAAGCGTAGGTGTTGAAGAAGACGAGGAACATGATAGGCATCAAGTACATCATCCACTTCATGCCGGGCATCTGGCTCGACGACTGCGACTGCATGTTCACATAGGTGTAGGCGATGTTGGTGATGGTCATCAGCAAGCAGAAGATGCTCAGGTGGTCGCCCAGGAAC
>JAGCRW010000028.1 GCA_017964485.1 Muribaculaceae bacterium
CGGTCTCGTTGTCGGGGAGCATGATATCGGGCTCAACAAGCACCTCACCATAGGTGCTATTGAAGCGGCGCACTAGTTCGCGAGTGATTTCAAGCATTGGCTTCTGATCCTCTCCGGCAGGCACGATGTCGGCCTTGAATAGGGTTATATCAGCAGCTTGGCTAACTGGATAACAGAAGAAGCCTAGAGGTATGTTTGCCTCGAAGTTGCGCATCTTGATTTCGGTCTTCACCGTTGGGTTGCGCTCTACGCGGCTCACGGTGATGAGGTTCATCAGGTAAGTGGTGAGCTCGGCAAGTTCGGGTATATGGCTCTGAATGAAGATGATGCACTTCTCGGGGTCAAGGCCAGCCGATAGGTAGTCGAGCGCTACCTCGATGATGTTTTGGCGTATCTTCTCTGGATTGTCGGCGTTGTCGGTAAGAGCCTGGACATCGGCCATAAAGACAAACATTTTCTCATAATCACCTGCGTTTTGCAGTTCCACACGTCGGCGCAGTGAGCCTACATAATGCCCCAAGTGGAGCTTGCCAGTAGGCCTGTCGCCAGTCAATATTACTTTTCCCATATTTTATGCGATTAGAAAGGCAGATCGTCTTCTTGAGTTTGCTCAAAATTCATATCGGGAGCAGGTGCTTCGGGTGCCGGTGGGTTGATGGCGGGAGCAGGAGTTGCAGCGAGAGCGTTCTCGTCGATTTTCTCGGCTTTCCATCCGCGTATGTCGGTGTAGTAACGTCCTTGATACTCACGGCATTCGATGTCAAAACTGAGGTTAATCACGTCGCCCACGTTTAGAGGGAACTGGTCGGCGCGGTCACCAAAAAAGTCGAAATATATTTTGCGTGGGAAACTGTCAAGAGTCTCGAGCAGATAGTTCTGCTTTTTCCAGGGATTACCGGCCTTTGATGTGCCACTCTGCAGGTCAAACTTCTGTATAATCTTACCTTTTACTTCCATGATTATATATGTAATTATTGTGTTATTTTTGAAAAGTTGTGCAAAGTTAGTGAATCATTTTGTTTATTTGAAATAATGTGGTGGGAAATTATTAACAATTATGTTTTTTTATTTTGCAAACAAACGAGTTTACAAGGCAATATGTAGCAATAAAATACCAGCCTTACAGGTTATTGCAAGGCTGGTAATAAGGGAGAGGGGAGAGAGTTTCGGTATTATTTCCTATTTCCTAAAAGGATGTTGTAGATGAATGTCACATCTCCTGCGGTAATGGTGCCGTCGCAATCTTGGTCGCCGTTGACAATCGCGCTGGCATCGCTGTTGAGCAGCCAATTATAGATAGCCATAACATCAGCTGCCGTAACGTTGCCGTCGCCATCAACATCGCCTGGAATAGCAATAGATGCTGGCATGTCGTTGACTGAGGCGGTTTGCTCGGCAGTGCGGTCGTAGTGTACATACTTAATATTGCCAAACAAAATGTCGCCGTCCCATGCCTGAACGGGCAGGAGTTCGCCTTCGTCATCATATTCCTCGTCGGTGTTGTAGTGACGTAGATAGAATGAGTCGTAGCACCACTTCTGTGCAGCGCCTAATGTCTCACCTTCACCAGTGAAGTGTACGAAAGGTCCGTTGTAGATATCGAAAGCCATGGTCTTCCATCCACGGAAGTCGAGCACCATATGCTCATTCTGAATGAGGCCACTTGCGCCCGAGCCATTGAGACGCACCATGTGGCAAACTTGGTTGTTAGAGCCATCGGCAAATACCTCGCACTGAAGCACCGCGTCATAGCTGTCGGTGTTGTAGTGGTTCTGGTCATAGCTGCGATACTCACGAATCTGCCATGGTCCATCGCAGTCCTGGTTGAACTCGTAGTGCAACTGATAGGACTTGGTAAGGTCGGTGCGGGGCACTGTGTTGGTAAGAGCAATGTAGTTGGAGTTAGGCTCGGCTACACCATCCTTAGAAGTAGTGTGCGTTGTAGAGCCAGAGCCGTCGGGGCTCCACCAGTGGTTCAATACCGATCCATCCTCAATCATAGTGAAGTCGATCACTGGACGATACTCGGTCATGAAGCGAATGTACTGAGTGATTGTGCTGGTGTTGCCAGAGAGGTCAGTGAAGGTGCCGTTTATCTTGATACGGTAGGTCTTGTCGAGCTTGAGGTCCACATTGGGATAGAAGTGGACAACCGAAGCGTCGCGAACCACCATGTGTGTTGTGATACCTTCAACCATCTCACCGTCGGCGCATTCGAGTGTTATCATCTCGGTTGCGTTGTCATCGTTCCATGCAAGTTCCTCGTTGAACTCGACACGGATTGCTGGGCGCAAGGTATAGAGCATTGTCTCGCCCTCAACAGGAGTTGTGTTGGCAATGTAAGGCGCCTCAAGGTCGGCAGGCACGGTCATGAAGCTGAACACGTAGTTGCCGCCTTCTTCACCGTCGGCATCACCGTCGAGCAGTTGGTTGGTCTGTGAGTTGCGTGCAATGCTGCCGTCGATAGTGATAGTGTAGCTCATGTCATCAAGCAGCTGGTTGAGCACGATGCGCAGGGTGTAGTCGTTATCCCATGAGAGTGTCACTTGACCGGCATTGTTGATAGAGAACGCCTGTTCCACGCTTTCGCGATTCATGTTGCGCGAGAATGTGAGCACCATGTCGTTGATAATCTTCACAGCATTGGGGTTACTAATGTTGTTAGATGAAACTACGGCAGGTGCGTTAGAGGTGAGCTCCACATTTGCCCACGTCACGTTGTCGCCCGAAAGACATTGAGTGTCGTAGTTAAGAGTCACAGTCCTTGTAGCGCTGGTGTAGCCTGGGCATGTGTAGGTGATTTCATAGGTCTCGCCAGGAGTGAGACCCTCAAAGAGGAAGAATCCGTTGTGCACCAAGTCTTTACTGTTCACATAGTTGTGGAAGAGTGACTCGTAGCTGTCGGTTACGATAGTCTGACCGTTGCAAGTAACGCTCACGTTGTCGATGGGCTGGCCGTTTTCGCTGTTCTTAACCACACCTGCGAGCATCACCTTCTCGGGACGGTCAAGGTTGCGATACTCCATGATGGGACGGAAAGTGCCAAATGCCTCTAAGCGCTTGTAGCTCTCGTTGATGTTCAGAGCTTGCTGCATGGGCAGTGTGTGGAAACCACCCTCGCTAAGCAATGACGCCATATTGGTGCGGCGGTTCACCGAGAGGTAGGGGAACTGGTTGGTGTGAGTGGCAGGAGTGGGGTCGTACCAGCAGCGGTCGTACCAGTTGCCACGGGTTGTGGTCTCATACATCACACTGGTGAGGTTTGGAGTGAGGATGTCACCGTAGGCCTTGCCGCCGTGTGGCGTTTTCTCAATCTCCACGCCGTTGTTGCGCCATCCACCAAAGAGCATCAGGGTGCTGTTGGTATTGGCGCCTGCATCACTGTGAATAGAGTAGAAAAAGTCGGCTCCCCAGGCGTTTGCCATATCGGAGCGCTCCTCGAGGCTCACCTCAGTGTAGTCATCCTCGCGGGTCATCTGTATGTTGTCGAGAGTGGCAGTGGTGTACTCCATGAGGTATTCACGGGTTGCGAGTCCCACGCGAAGCACCTTCTGCGCCTCGGTGTAGCCATACATACCCATGTTCTCGGTCTTGCTGTGACCTGGGTCAATCCAGAGTTTGAAGTCTCCCCAATCGGCCTTCTCCTGATCTTGTGCGTTAATCGCTTGACTTGTCGCGAAGCAGCCAATAGCAGCTACTATCGCTAGTTTCATAAATTTTTTCATAGCTGCTATCAATAATTGAGGTTAATAATGTAAATTGCACCGTCGGTGTCGTTATCAAAGGCAAGCTTAGTGCCGTCGGGCGACACAGCAATGGTCACTGGAATAGCGTCGCTGTTAGGGGTAATGTTGATAGCGTTGCCGCTGTCAATGTTCACGCAGTAGATATCGCTGCCTATGAAGCGGTGGCCGTCATCGGCGATGAGTGTCATCATCAGGTTGTGGCCGTCGGGGAGCCAAGAGGCGTGCGAACCCTTACCCAAGCTCACGAGGTTGGAACCGTCGGCATCGCACACAAAAAGGCCTTTTGTCACGATTTGGAATGCGATTTTAGTGCCGTCGGGTGAGAGTGTGGGGTTGATCACCCAGTTGCCGACATAGTCACTCAGGCCAGCAATCTTGGCTGTGGCATTCTTTGGCTCGTCGAGCATGATTTTTAAGACATTAGTCGCATCTAGCACTGTTGAGCGCTTGAGGTCGCGTGTGGGCGGTGCTACTTGTTGCACCTTGCCAGTTGTGGCATTCACGCGCTCAATGCGCGTCAAGCGCTTTTGGTTCTCAATAGAGTAGGGGGTGCTCAGGATTTCCTGATTGCTCTCCCAGCGCATCTGGTAGCCAGCTCCAGGGGCCTGCGAAACCTGATGAAGGTCGGTGCCGTCCTCTTGAACCACCCAGATTCCAACGAAGTTGTCGCCAGTGACAGCGATTTTCGAGCCATCAGGCGACCAGGTTGGAGCCATGAGTCCCTGCTCTGCCTTGATGAGCAGCTGTGGCTCGCTCCACGAGATGGGCTGAGCCAGGAGGCTGCCGCATGACAGCAATGCTGCTGCCGCAATGATTAGTTTTCTTTTCATTGGCTTTGCTTTTAAATGATTGTTAGTAATGTTTTTATTATATAAAATGATAGTTCGTGCAATGGTTTTTATTTCATTTGCTAAGGTAATGCTTATTTTTGTGTTGGCAAAATATTTTTAGATTTTTTCAGAAAATGAGTGCTTTTAGGCATTTTCGCTAACGTCGATGACTGCCAAACGGCACATTTACCAGCATTGAAACGCCATTTTGATGCTTATAATGCTCTGTTTTGCCTGAAAAATGGTGTTTTTAGATTGTTTTTTGTTTGTATTTTAAACTTTATTACTACTTTTGTGTCAAATTTTGCGGTGTGACCCCTGTGGGAATCGCTACTCGCAACAAGAAAAAACGAGTTATAAAATAAATTTACTAATTAAATTTTTAATGATTATGAAAAAAATCACAATTGCACTCGTGTGCATGATTATGGCCATTGGCGCTGCCATGGCACAAAAGACTTTTACTTTTGGCCCGAAGATTGGTGTTGACTACACCCACTTCTGGGGCAAGGACACAAAGCATGGTGGTCAGTTGAACTATCAGGCAGGTGTCTTCTTTGAGTATCGCTTAAGCAATGAGTTTGCTATCGCTCCCGAGGTTGTGTTTGCTGCTCAGGGTGGCAAGTATGACGCAGTCGTAGACTATTCTAATATTATTCATGCTGAAGCGCCATCTTCAAGCATTCACACAAAAATGCTTGGCGATTTTGAAGCATCAGTAACCAACAACGTCAACTACATCAACATCCCCGTAATGCTTAAATACTATGTGACTCCATCGTTTAGCATTGACCTTGGTCCACAATTAGGTATAAACGTTTACAGCAAGACTACTTATGAGGCCAAAAACAAGGATCTTGATATTAAAAAGACAGTTGACTATAAGGATAACACAAAGACAGTAGATGTTGGTGTGGCTTTGGGCATGACCTACAACATTGCCAAGGACGTGTTCGTTCAAGGTCGTTACACAATGGGTATGACTAAGGTGTACAAGTGGGACAGCGATACTTATAACGGCAATGCTCAAATCGCTATTGGATACCGCTTCTAGTTAAATTGTAAAAAAACTAAGTGACCTACCCGGCGTAGGTCACTTTTATTACTTTAAATAAAAAAGACTATTATGAAGAAAATTACTATCGCACTCGTGTGCATGATTATGGCCGTTGGCACAGCCATGGCTCAGCCAGAGAAAGCTTTCACTTTTGGTCCCAAGATTGGTGTTGACTACACTCACTTCTGGGGCAAGAACGTTCAGCATGGAGGGCAAATCAACTATCAAGGTGGCCTATTTTTTGAGTATGTCGTAGCCGACCACTTTGCAATCGCTCCTGAGGTTGTTTTTGCTGCTCAAGGTGGCAAGTTTAATATTGAAATGTTTGGCAATAAGCATGATTATACTTATCACACTAACTACATCAATGTTCCTGTGATGTTCAAGTACTATGTTACACCATCGTTAAGTATTGACTTAGGCCCACAAGTTGGTTTCAATATTTATAGCAAATATACCGATGAGCTAGATGATGGTGTTCATCAGACCAAGACAGTTACCGACCATAAAAACGCTACTAAGACTGTTGACGTAGGTGTAGGCTTAGGTCTTACTTACAACATTGCTAAGGACGTGTTTGTTCAAGGTCGCTACACTATGGGCATGACCAAAGCGTTTAAGGTTGATGAGGAAAAGAACGGCAACGCTCAAATTGCTATTGGCTACCGTTTCTAATTAAATTGTAAAGAAAACCAAGTGACTTGCCATGTGCAGGTCACTTTTATTACTTAATAAAAAAGACTATTATGAAGAAAATTACAATCGCACTTATGTGTGTTCTGTTGACTGCTGGCGCAGCAACTGCTCAGAAGAAGTTCACGTTTGGTCCCAAGGTAGGGTTTGACATTACTCATTTCTGGGGCGAAGGTGTTAGTCATGAAGTGAGACCAAGCTATCAGGCTGGTTTGTTCATGGAGTATCGTGCCACTGATATGTTTGCTATTGCTCCCGAAGTTGTGTTTGCTTCACAAGGTGGAAAGCACGACAAAACTACTTATTACGTTAATTATGTTAACGTTCCAGTAATGATGAAATTCTATGTTGCACCTGCCTTTAGCATTGACTTAGGCCCACAGTTGGGAATCAATGTTTACAGCAAGAGAACAAACAGTGGTGTTTCTTTGGACTTTAAAAAAACGACTAAAGATGTTGAATTTGGCGTAGGTCTTGGAATGACCTATAACATTACTGATGATGTGTTTGTTCAGGGGCGCTACACTATGGGCCTAACCAAGGTGTATGAATATACGAAGGAAAAGAACGGCAACGCCCAAATTGCTATCGGTTATCGTTTCTAATCAAGCATAGCAGAATTAAGAGAACGAAAAAGACCTGCACACGGTTGCAGGTCTTTTTTTTGTGTTTTTTTGTTGAAAATTACTGATTTATAAAAAATAATAGTAATTTTGTATCGACAAATTATTTATTAACGATAATCTTATAGCTTATGAAGAAAATTATTACTCTTACTTTAGTTGCATTAATTGCAATGATTGGGTTGAAATCTCAGGCTGCTATGTTTCTGGTGGGTGAGGGATTCAACGGATGGGTTACTACTGGTAGCACAACAATGATCGATGACGGCACTGGAATTTTTTCTTGGAGCGGTACTTTGACGGCTGGTTCGTCTTTCGCTTTCTTCCGTGACACAGAGGACTGGGGCTCACAGCGTGGTCCTGCCAACGGCGATGGCTCGGCGCCTACTGGCGACTGGGAGGAAACAAAATCGATGGGCGCTTGGACATTGACTGCATCGGGCTCTTATTTAATTCAGTATAATTATAATACTGACCAGGCGAGGATTGTTCTTACCGAAGAAGCCGTCTTTAATCCTGCACAGCGCAGAATTGCCGTGACAGGTGATGCATTTGGTGGATGGAACATGCCTCCAGAGGGCAATCAGGTGTTTGCCAACAACGGCGACGGCACCTATACGCTAGAATTTGAAGGTGCTACAGCTGGTGATTTCAAGCTCTCAAGCATTAGTGATATTGACTTGTTCACCGAGAGCTGGAGTCTATTTGATTCTGGTGTGATGGGAGCGGGCAATCTCGTAGTTGGTGACAACGAGCTCTCAAGCTCGTATGGTACTGCTAACATGACGTTCCCCATTAGTGGAAATGTCACTCTTACCATAAGCAACCTCACCGCAACTAGCTGCACCCTCAACATCGCTATGACTGAGCAATCTGCTATTGATAATGTCACCAGTGATGACGTGAAATCGGTTAAGTATGTGAACACTACTGGCGTTATGAGCGACACACCATTCAATGGCATCAACATTATGGTTGTGACCTATCAGGATGGTAGCCGCAAGGCGATTAAGATTGTAAAGTAAAACACAATCTTTTAAGTGTAAAAAACAAAAGCGCTCGGGCAAATAATGCTCGGGCGCTTTGTGTGAATAATGGTTATGATTTTGATAAAAGCTCCAAAAGTTGTCGATGTCGCCAATTGGCTACTTCAAGAATGATTCCACACATGAAAGATAAGAGAGACATGATAACTATCGTACATCCAACAAATAAAGTAGGGAATCTAGGAACTAGTCCTGTTTGAAAATACTCCATAAAAACAGGAAATAGAGCAATGGCAGCTATAATAAGCAGCAAGATCGCTATTGATGAAAAGAACACTAGTGGCTTATAAACAACAAATAAAGTGAGAATGGTTTTAATAATTTTATAGCCATCATTGAAGGTGTGGAGTTTGCTCTCACTGTTTAATGGCCTGTCTCGATAAGTGATAGGTATTTGTTTTATCATGTAGTTGTTGTCAAGCGCATAAATTGTCATCTCGGTTTCAATTTCAAAACCATTTTTTAAAATGGGTAAATTCTTTACAAAGTTTCGGCTCATAGCCCGGCAACCACTCATGATATCTTTAATATTCCCTTTGAACAATCGGTTTATGAGCTTGCTCACAATTTTGTTCCCTGCAGTGTGGAATGGTCGTTTGTTTTCATCGGAGTAGGTCGTTGACAATCTGTCGCCAATAACCATGTCAAATCCCTCGTTAAGCACGCATTGGCACATGAGAGGAAGAACATCGACGGCATATGTGTCATCGCCGTCAATCATTAAATAGCATTCTGCATCAATGTCGTGAAACATAGACCGTAGCACGTTGCCTTTTCCCTGTCGGTTTTCTTTGCGAACTACGGCACCAGCGTTACGTGCCAGCTGTGCAGTATCATCGGTGGAGTTATTGTTATAGACGTATATTGTGGTGTCGCTTGGCATTACGTTGCGCACTTCTTCAATTACTTTTACAATAGTAGCCGCCTCGTTATGACATGGGATCAATACTGCTATAGTGCTGTTTTGATTAGTAATCGATGAATTGTTGACTTTATTCATTTCTTGAAAGTGTTATTGAATATAAAATCATGGCTGTGAGTGAGAAAACAGTTACAAGCAATGCTCGCCAAGTGAAAAAGAAGTGAGCTATTGAGTGCTGAGGCAAAAGGCAGTACCACACTAATGGCAATGCTCCTAATATCAACCACCAAAGTTGCTGTTTTAATGGTTTCCATCCTCGTCTAATTATGAAAATCATTGCAAGAATAGCGATGATTATAATCGCAGAAACAATAACTTTACTTGAGGTGATATTATATTTGCCGAGCATGCTCAGGATTGAGCCGATTGGCTTCATAGCATCAAAATACGAGCCATTGCCTATTGTGCGGAATTGGGCTGTGCCAAGTGCATTGGCAATGACATTCTCGCCAGTGATTATTGTTGCTATAACCCATTTTGAAGCCCATAGCGTTACATAGCCTATGACCCATGCTAATGACATCAGTGATATGGTTCTCATTTTTCGTTTGGGCTGATTATAAACAATGAAACAGGCCAATGGCACTCCAAGTGTGATGATAGGTGTTGTCAGTAAGTCGATAAACGCGGTACAGGCACCTATGGTTATAAAGATTATAGAGCCCTTATAATTTGACTGATTGCGTAATAATACTACAGTTGTGGCTATGAGCATAATGGCGTGGCATCCAAAGAATTGCATTGACATTGGCGCAATAAATGGGGATGCAGTTATAAGATTTGCAACGAGAAACGCTATGGACAATTGCCAGCCACATCTTTTATACATTAGCCACAAAGCGCATACAAATAAAAACAGATAAAGAATACCGTTAAAGAGGCGTATCCCGTTGTAGTCGGTTACTAGCAATAATAAGGTTAAAGGCACCTGATATCCGTGCCAGTAGCGTCCGTAGTAGCTCTTTCTCGAGATATCCTTTTCTCCAATGGCCCATAAATAAGTATCTTCAATCACTTTGCCCTTATTTGATATTTGAACTGGGTTGAGCAGTGACTTTTGGAATAGAGAGTAACTGCTATCGCAGGAGAGTATGACATTGCACATCACGCAGTCGGTATAATTGTCGAGGAGTAGGATCGGGTTGTGTACAATTGGGTAGGGACCTTCATCGTGTATCTGTGTGATGACCGATACAGCATTGTCTTTAATTGCAGATCGTGGAATGGATGTCACCGACATCATAAGCAGCAACGACAAAAAGATTAGGCTTGCCATAATCATTATAGGCAAGGCACAATTCTTTATTATTCTTTTTGAAAATAACATATTAAGAAATGGTGAAAATGGTTGCAGGTTTACAATATGGTTTGCAAAATTACAATATTTTTATAATTAAAGCAAAATATAAAAGTATCAGGCGACTTATAGAAATCATAAATAGACAAAGCGCTCGGGCAAATAATGCTCGGGCGCTTTGTGTGTTGTGATAATTCGTTTAGTTGTGGAAGATGATGTTTCCGTCTTCGGCATCTATCACGATGGTCTTGTCACGGTCAACATTGTGTGCGATAATGTCGCGTGAGAGCTGGTTGAGAACAAGGTTCTGGATTGCTCGTTTTACCGGACGTGCACCAAACTCTGGATCGTAGCCCGCTTGTGCGAGCAGAGCCACAGCGTTGTCGGTGTAGTCAAGCTCTATACCACTGGTGTGCAGCATCTTCTTGACGCTCTTGAGCTGCAGTTCCACGATTTGCGCAATCTGCTGCTCGTCGAGTGGCGTGAACATTATCACCTCGTCGATACGGTTAAGGAACTCTGGGCGGATGGTCTGCTTGAGCATTGTGAGCACGTCGTTGCGTGTTTGCTCTACCACACGATTGCGGTTCTCTGCGTTTAGAGTCTCAAAACGCTCACGGATGAGGCTAGAGCCCAAGTTGCTCGTCATGATGATAATGGTGTTCTTGAAGTTGACGGTGCGTCCCTTGTTGTCGGTCAACCGTCCGTCATCAAGCACTTGCAGGAGCACGTTGAACACATCGGGGTGAGCCTTCTCTATTTCGTCAAAAAGCACCACGCTATAAGGCTTGCGTCGCACTGCCTCGGTGAGTTGTCCGCCTTCGTCGTAGCCTACATAGCCTGGAGGCGAACCGATAAGCCTTGTCACAGAGAATTTCTCCTGATACTCGCTCATGTCGATACGTGTCATCATGTTCTCGTCGTTGAAGAGGTAGTCGGCGAGCGCCTTTGCCAGCTCGGTCTTGCCTACGCCAGTGGTGCCGAGGAAGATAAACGAACCGATAGGACGGCGTGGGTCGTTAAGACCTGCACGGCTGCGGCGCACAGCATCGCTGATGGCGGTGATTGCTTCGTCTTGACCGATCACACGCTTGTGCAGTTCGTCCTCTAGATGCAGCAACTTCTCGCCCTCGCTTTGCAGCATTTTGGTCACAGGGATACCTGTCCAGCGCGAAACTATTTCGGCGATGTCGTCGCTGTCAACCTCCTCTTTTATGAGTGCGGTGTCGCCCTGCATAGAACGCAATTTCTCTTGTAGCGTAAGATTCTCGTCTTGCTTCTGCTTGATGAGTGAGTAGCGGATTTCGGCCACGCGGGCGTAGTCGCCATTTCGCTCGGCACGCTCGGCGTCGAAGTTGAGCTGCTCTATGTCGATTTTGTTCTGCTGAATCTTGTTGATGAGCTCTTTCTCGCTTTGCCACTTGGCCTTGTAATCATGCTCACGGTCGCGTAGGTTGGCGAGTTGCTGATCGACTTGGGCGATGCGTTGCTCATCACCATCGCGCTTGATGGCTGCGCGCTCAATCTCGAGTTGTGAGATTTTGCGGCTCACCTCGTCGAGTTCTTCGGGCACGCTGTCCATCTCGATTCGCAGTTTGGCTGCAGCCTCATCTACGAGGTCAATGGCCTTGTCGGGCAAGAAACGGTCGCTGATATATCGCTGACTCAGTTGCACGGCGGCGATGATGGCATCATCCTTGATACGCACCTTATGGTGGTTCTCGTAGCGCTCCTTCAAACCGCGGAGGATAGCGATTGCGCTCTCCTCGTCGGGCTCGTCGACCATGACAATCTGGAAACGACGTTCCAGGGCCTTGTCCTTCTCGAAATATTTCTGATACTCGTCGAGAGTAGTGGCACCGATGCTGCGCAGGTCACCGCGAGCAAGGGCTGGTTTGAGGATGTTGGCTGCATCCATTGCACCGCTGCTCTTGCCGGCCCCCACGAGGGTGTGTATCTCATCGATAAAGAGGATTATCTCTCCTTGAGCTTGGGTAATTTCGTTGATAACAGCCTTCAGTCGTTCCTCAAATTCACCCTGATATTTCGCTCCGGCAATCAGTGCACCCATATCGAGCGAGAACACTTGCTTTTGCCTCAGGTTCTCGGGCACGTCACCGCGCACGATTCGCTGTGCCAGCCCCTCAACGATAGCAGTCTTGCCAGTTCCCGGCTCGCCAATGAGGATAGGATTGTTCTTGGTGCGTCGGCTCAAGATTTGGAGCACACGGCGTATCTCGTCATCACGACCAATCACTGGGTCGAGTTTGCCTTGACGAGCGCGCTCATTGAGGTTTATGGCATACTTGCTCAAGGCATTGTATTGTTCCTCCGACTCTTGACTGGTGGCTTTCTTGCCTTTACGAAGTTCTTCGATTGTTGCTTGCAAATCCTTTTTAGTGATGCCAGCGTCTTTCAATATGGTTGATGCAGGCGACTGCACCTCATGCAGAGCCATGAAAATAGCTTCAATGGTGACATACTGGTCTCCGTTCTTTTGAGCTATCTCGCTGGCTTTGTCAAGCACATGGCTACTGTCGTTGCTCAGATAGGGCTCGCCGCCGTTTACTTTAGGCAAGCGAGCGAGTTCGTTTTCCAATGCTCGCTCAATCATCGTTGGTGCGATGTCGAGCTTCTGCAAGATGAACTTCACCACGCTCTCTCCCTCGCTCATTACCGCTTTAAGCAGGTGCACGGGTTCAAGAGCTTGGTTACCATTGCTGCGAGCGAGTGTGATGGCCCGCTGCAGCGTCTCTTGTGATTTGATAGTAAAATTGTTGAAATTCATATTGTTTTTTCTCCTTTCTGCCCATTAATATGCAAAGGTGGTGCCAATAGGGTAGAGGAGGAGTAAGTGACAGAATTTCAGATATTTAGTATTTGATTTATGACAAAATGTCATCTTGAAGCATTAAAAAGCGGTTATCGTACCATGTGTGGTGCGGTAACCGCTTAATAAGTGGTGTTATAGACAAGAGTATTATCTTATGACGCGTTTTTGTCCGTTTTCAATGACAATGCCCTTATAGTCGGGACCTACGGGCTGGCCCATCATGTTGTAGCGCTGACCGCTTTTTGTTTTGTCGATGTTGAGATATTCAACAGCAGTTGGAGTGCTCTCCTTGAAGGTGGCACTCACGGTCACAGGTGCAGCGGGCATCACAAAGGTGATAGTGCCGTTCTCGCCCTCGGAGAGGTCTACATTGGCGCGTAGTGGTGCTCCCGAAGTTGCATCAATGGTGGTCACAGTGAGCACATCAATCTCGTAGCCCGGGTCGGGTGTCACAGTGAGAGTGACAATCTCGCCCACGGTGGCAGTCTCCTTATCGCAGGTTACCATGCCATGCTCAAACGATTCGGGCAGCGTGATGGCGAATGTTGGCACAACGGGACGTAGTGTAACGTTGGTCAAAGCCCAAAGCACATCCGATGGAGTGGTGCTGTCGTAGATGTTCTCACCATCGGTGAATGCTTGGCCTTCGACAATATTCACAGTGCAGTAAGAGCTTCCATACACTAAGTTTTTGAAGGTGACTTCATCATCGGCGTTTTTCCAACCAAGGGTGACATTACCCTGCATGGTGTATATGCCGTAATAGTTGCCAGTGCTAACGGCCGAGAGTTTGCCACCGAGAATGTCAACATTTCCATCATTATAGATGGCATTTTTATCAACGGCAATATAGAGTGTGCCGCCAGTGAAAGTGAAGTTGTACCACAGAGCGGCACCGCAGCCGTCGCTGGAATTCAAGGTGACGTTGCCGCTATGTTGCGCATAATCACCATCAATATAGATGCAATCATCGTCGGTGTTGATATTCAGGTGCCCGGCAGTGTCGTCGTTGAGCGTCTGACCATAGACAGTCAATGTGGATGAAGTGAAGCTGCCATCGATACCTACGCCACTAACGGGTTCTGCTTCAGTGCCAATGTTCATCACTGCTCCATCGGCAAGTATGAGGTGAACATTACCATTGAGGGTGAGGGTCTGGGTGTAGTTAAGCTCGCCACTTGCGACATACCATCTATCTTCTCCTTCCATACCAATCGCTGTCTCATTGCCAGTGAGTGGAAGAGCGTTGGCGGTATGAATTGTACCGTCACCATCTACATAGTTTACTTCGGTAGTAGCTAGATGTCCTGATCCGCTAATTGTGACATCGGCAGCTGGCATGACAAACGTGCATGTTGTACTGCCGTCATAAGTGTTGGAGCTGATTTCGATATCAATAGGCTCGCCGTTGGCAGTTGCGGTCAGGTTGTCGATCACAGTGTTTGGCGCGTTGAGTTTCACTTCCTCGCCTTCGTAGGCAGCTACAGGCAGGGGAGACAGCAGGTGATTAAGACCTTCGCTCTCGGCATCGGTGCTGATTAGATATCCTTTGCGTACAAACACATAGGCCTGTGTGGTCACATCGCATTGTTGTGGGTAAATACCAAGCCTGTAGGTCTGCCCTGCAATGAGTTTTTGTGGATAACCAAGATTGAGGGCGTGTGCGCCAGGGAATGGAGCGGCCTCTGATAGAATCTCGTAAAGACTGTCGGTCCACACGTTGATGCAAAAGCCATGTGGCACACTACTGAAGGTTGTGAACACATAGTAGTCGGTTTCCTCAGGAGTGAATGATAAAGTGGTAACTCCACCAGAAAACTCGAATCCTTCGTTCTCTCCCATTTGGAGAATGATTGGGTCCTCCGCTCATACTGTCGCTGTAGTGAGTAGCGCAACAAGAATAAGTAAAACTTTTTTCATGAGTTGTAAATTTTGTAGTTATTAAATAGGATTATTTTGCACAGAAAACGGCACACTACCGCTAAAATGGCTGGAATGTGCCGTAAAAGGTTGATTAGGTATGGGTTTGCTATGAATTATGTGGGACAATATATTATTGCTCAATGGGTTAAAAGACTCATTGGCGATAGTGTCTAATATTTTCCCTTTCAGCATCACAGCTTGTCGCTTTTCTATGACGCAAAATTAATCAAATAATTCACATAGTTATGTGCTAGCGACGTGTGATTTAATATTATTTTTGTGTTAATAACAATATTTTTGAATTTGCATCTATAATGTTGTTGCTGCAGAGGAAAAAATAGCAATAAATGCCAAATTTAGCAACATCCTTTCAACAGCGTTATCCGCTGATGATAAATTGAAGTAGTTTGAAGCCAACTTCGGTTTTCCAGATGTTGTCTTCTTTATAGAGGTGGAGTTTATGCTTTTCGGTTTTGCCGTTGCATGTGATCTCGCACTGCACCTCGGTGTAGTCGTCAAGAGTTTTTACTTTCTTTACATCGACTTCAATTTCCTTCTTTTTTAGTTCTTCGAAGAACCTGTTTTTCTGAAAGTCGCTGAACTTGTCGCTTTCTTTGAATTTCACTACCTCCTCGAGTTTGTTTCTCTCGTATTTAGGTAGTTTAGGCAGTTCGGTGAACAGCATAATGACGGCCTGCTTGGGATTTCGGAGATACTTGTCGGTGTCGAGCACGTTACTTTTGCTAATCCAGTCGCACGATGTGAGCCCCAAAATACACATCAGGGAGAAGATAAAGATTTTAGATAGATTTTTCATAATAAATATATAATTAATGTGTGAAAGATTATTTTTGCAAAGATAATAAAAAGTTGTCAGTTTTCAGTTGTCAGTTTTCAGATTTTGTTCTCAAAAATACAACATAATACTATTAAAATTAGTAGTTTTTCAATTTTTTTCAAAAAAAGAGGCAAAAATATTTGGTTTATAAAACAAACTACTTTATCTTTGCAATGGATTTATAAATCTAAACAAACTTTATTATTAACCATTTTATTGTTATGTAAGGAAATTATGGAAGAGAAGAGATTAAACAGTCAAGAGAGTTTGGAGTTAATCGCAAGAATGATTAACAAGACCAAGCGTCAGCTCCACATTGGTCAGGGCAACTTGTTGCTTTGGTGGGGCTACACGAGTGCTATCGTTGGCCTTTTGGTAGGCGTGTCGTTGTTGCTTACGGGCGGCAATAAAGCTTGCAACTGGCTGTGGTTCCTCATCTGGATTGTGGGTGGCATCGGCATGATGGTCATGAAGCGCAAAGACAAGGACCGCATCGAGAAGGAGCCATTTACCTATGTTGACCGCATTACGAGCAACTTGTGGGGCACAATCGGCTGGATGTTTGCTTTGGGCACATTGATGTCGATAGGTTTCCTGTGCTTTGGCAAGGACACCTGGGTAGTAATGTTGGTGTTTGCCTTCCTGTTGGCAGGTTTTGGATGCAGTATGCAAGGCTTCATCATTCAAGAGAAGTCGATGGTAGTTGGCGGAGCCTTCGCCTTGGTGGCTGGCACCTTTGTTCTTTGCTGTGTGCTGGCAGGAGTGAAGCTCGCTATATGGTGGGTGATTCCGTTGTTCATCTTATGCTTCATTGTGACGATGATTATCCCTGGGCATGTGTTGAACGCTAAAGCCAAGAAGCAATGCTAAAAGAGCTTAACCCCCTGCTGCACTCACAGCTGCGGTTGGCTATTATGTCGATACTGATGAACTGCGAGGAGGCGAGTTTCGTCTATATCAAGGAGCAGACTCAGGCGACAGCCGGTAACCTCAGTGTGCAGCTCGACAAACTGGTGGCAGCAGGCTACATCACTGTCGAGAAAAAGTTCCAGGGCAAGAAGCCACTCACATTATGTAGCATCACCGACTCGGGCAGGCAGGCTTTTGAAGAGTATGTCACCGCCTTGCGCGACTACCTGGAAGTTAAGTGAAAAAGTTCCACTCTCTCTCTGAAAAAAAATCAGGCCCAACCATGTGTTGAGCCTGTTTTTTTATTGTTTATAACGGCGGTTGATTTCTTCCCAGTTGAGGATCTGCCACATTGCGTTAATGTGGTCGGGGCGTCGGTTGCGATAGTCCACATAATAGGCATGTTCCCATACGTCGAATGTTAGCAACGGCTTCAGTCCCTTGGTTACGGGATTGTCGGCGTTAGGCATTTGCAGAATATGGAGCGTGCCGTCGCTGTCGCTGGCGAGCCATGCCCAACCAGAGCCGAAAAGGGTAACGGCAGCAGCGGTAAATTTCTCTTTGAAAGCATCGAACGAGCCAAACTGCTCATCAATTGCCTCGGCAATCTTGCCCACAGGGCGGTTGTCGTCACTTGGAGCCTTCAGTTGCTCAAAGTAGAGGTTGTGGTTGAGGATTTGTCCGGCGTTGTTGAAGATGCCGCCTGTAGCGTTTGCCACAATATCTTCAAGGGGTTTGTCCTCCATTCCGCTGCCTGGCAGCAGATTGTTGAGGTTATTCACATAGGTTGCCAAGTGCTTGCCGTGATGCAAAGCAATGGTCTCGGCACTAATCACGGGCTCCAGCTCGCTAGCGCCAAAGGGGAGAGTTAATAGTTCAAAGTTCATAATTTATTAGTTACTAGTTATCAGTTGTAGGTTTTGTCGTTTCGCTGGTTATTTACTTTGTTCCAAGTAATATGTCGTAGATTGTTGTGATATCAGAAGCAGTTACAACATCGTCGCCATTTACGTCACCATAGCAACTGGCATATTGGTTATTGCCTAATAGGATGTTGTAGATTTCGGTAATATCGGCGGCTGTTATTGCTCCATCCATATTAACGTCGGCATCGTCTAAAGGCTGAATATAGAACTGGTTCCACTGGTCTGCATTCATGTAAGCATTGAGGAAACGCGTGGGCATATATAGGGTGACAACATTGTTAGCATAGGCAAACACGCCATCACCAAGTTGAATATTGTCGGGATGAACATAGCTGTACATTTTCTGCAATGATATGCAGCCAAAGAATGCACCGTTTCCCATCACAAATTCTGACGCAGGAAAACGGCAAGTCTTTATTCCTGTTGATAAAAAGGCACTTATACCAATATATTCAACTGAGTGGGGGATTTCTATCGAAGTAATATTGTTGCAGCAATAAAAGGCTTCGTTTCCTATAGTCTTTAAACCATCAGGAAAGCTAATTGATGTGAGCAACCTCTGATTCTTTGCAAAATAGTCGGGAATCACCTCTACTTTTGGACCAATTGTGATTGCTTCAATCTTTTCACTCTGTGCAAGTTGCAATGAATTAAGCCTCACAGCATTGTAATTAACACGTTTAAGTGCCGTTAGTCCTTCAGAAAAATTTATGTGTACTTCATTTAAACCTTCGCCTATGGTTAACTCTTCTAGTGCAGAACTGCCATAAAGTACACCAGCTTCAAGTACTTTTACAGAGTCGGGGATGGCAAAAGTAGTGAGCGAGCGGCAATAGCCAAACGCATTTTCGCCGATGGAATCTATTTCCTCGCTCAGTTCAATACTGGTCAAACCTGTGGCATAGAACGCATATGTCCCAATTTTGTGAACAGAGACAGGCAACTCCAATTCTCCCAATATTTTGTTGTTTCGCAAAAAATAAGCTGGGATAGCCTCTACGTTGTCGCCAATTGTGAGTGATGAAACCTGTGAGAAATTCATGTCAAACTCTTGACAGTTGGTAGCATAGAACTCTATAGTCGTGGGACGCAGTCTGTTGCCATTGCTGTTGGGACCAAAAGGCATATCGGTGGTCTCCAGTCCTGTGCCAATCACAACCGTGCTCAGGCTATTGTTGCCATTAAAAGCATATCTGCCAATCTCTTTTACCGAGTTGGGAATAACAAGCTGTTTTAAGTTATTGTTGGCAAAAGCGTATCCTTCAATTGAGACAATTGATTCTGGTATATTAATACTTTGGAGCGCACAATTAGAAAGTACAGACCATTCAAGTCTTGTTAAACTGTTACTTAATTGAATATTGTCAAGTGATGAGCAATTGGCAAAGGCCTCACTTCCTATTGAAGTAACCGAATTAGGCACAACCACGTTGTTGAGCAGGCTGCAATAACAGAAAGCTGATTTTCCGATCATTTCCAGTCCTTCGTTAAATGTGACGTTTTGTAGTGAGGAGCATTTGTAGAATGTGGAATCGCAAATTTGTTTTATTAGTATTGGAATGTCTATTGATGCAAGTTTGGTGCATTTGAAGAACACTGCTTCACCTAATGTATGCAGCGAGTTGGGAAGATTGATTTGAGTAATTGCCGAACAGTTGCTGAAAACTCCGTTTCCAATCTCTTTGAGGTCAGGGTTAAGGGTAACATCACTCAAGTTCGTACAGTTAGCGAATAGATTGTCGTTTAGTCGTTCAACTCCAGCAGGGATAGCGATGCTAGTAATGCTCGTGCATCCAGCAAAAGCGCCATCCTCAAGCGTTTCAATTCCAGAGGGTAGGATAATGTCTGTAATTCCGCTACAATTCGCAAATGCGCCAATGCCAATAGTCTTAATGCCTGAAGGAATCATCACACCATTTAGTGCCTTATTATTCACAAATGCGCTGTCACCAATCGCAGTAATGTTTAGTGGGAGCACTATGGTGTCAATGCTCAAACCATCAAAACAATGAGCGGGAAACTCATTGGTCGCTGTTACATAGTTTTCAAAATAAGGACTGCCGCCTTCAACTATTGAAGCATTTCTTAAATCAAATGATTTTGTGACATTCTGAGCCAAATGTCTTATCCATGCCACATCGTCGCTGTTGAGTGCGCCGTTTATTTTTATTTCAGGATATAGCATGTCGTAAGGCTCAGGTAGCAGCGATGCCAATGTGCCAGGAATCTCAACCTCAACCACATTTTCTAAAGTGAAATTCTCAGGGTATATGTTCACCATCTTGAACTGCTCATCGCTATAGCCTGCAGTAGCAGTGGAGTATGGATTAAGCAGGTCAATGTTGAAGTAACCATCATAATTACCGCCCCATCCCCAGTTAACGTGTACCAATCCGTTTTGGTCATAGCCGTCGAGTATAAACTCATGCACTCCACCTAGGCTGTTGATTCCGCCATAAATCACAGGGAATGAGTCGCTGATATTCTTATAGATGTCTCGCATCCATTCATCAGTTGAAACAGATTCCTTGTTGGAGAAATAATCTCCACTCTCAAATCTGAGATAGTGTTTGAGACCATAAATAGTATTTGAACTCAATGCTGAACTAGAAGTTGAGGTGTAAGTGGTATTAGCTGCCACTCCGGAAGCGAGCATCAGTTGCGCCACAGCATTAGCTTGCTCTGCATTGTAGCCGTTGGTATAGTCTGCCAGCATATTGTCCCAGTCAAATGAGGTGGTAGCGAAATTCACTGTCACCGTCGATGTGGAACCATCGCCATGATGCACGGTCAAGGTTTTTGAGCCACTGCCATATTGAGCTGGGCAGCGATGGTAATACATCACTTGCGCCATAGCTGTGGCTACACACCCAGTGAGGCTGGGAGCTTGAGTGCCATCAGAGGCTATATATATGGGGCAGGCATTATTGAACGGAGTGCTTTGGTCCCACTTGGTTTGGATGAGTGGAGCAACTTCAGGTTTCAATGCTCCAGGCACAGTGCTGTTGACTGTCGCGCCATGTTGAAGAGCAGCATTGGCAGTTTCGAGCCACCATTTCATGGCATCGGGCATTTCGCCAGACGGAGTGTCAATAGAATAAGCAATTACATTATCTTTTCCACTTTTGTCATTGCCAACAACCACAAAATGGTTGTAGTTACTTTTCACAACCAGCAAATGAGAAAGCCGCTTAACAACCTTCATCTCGCCACAGGTTTGAGTCTTATGCGATAAGAACTCAGCAGCACATCGAAGTGCCTTTGCATCATCAGTTTGAGCATGGGCTGTGGCACATGAGAGCAACAAAAAAGCGAAATATAATATTGTTTGTCTCATATAAGTTTTATGTATAAAGAATTTAAGGGTAATCATAATAACTCATTGTGCTAAACTTATAATTCCCACCTTCTTGTAATATTATCCTTGACACAAAATTTTCACCAAAGTTATAAGTGTATTGCTGCATTATTTCTTTTTTAGAATTATACTCCTGAATTAATCCAGACAAATCCCAGTTGCATATTAAAGACTGCTGATTAGTGTAGAAATTTGTGTCATATGAAGATGAAGGTATGACAAATACATAATATTCATCTATTTTGGTTATATAATAATTATTTATGTCACTATTTTTCCATGATACTTCAGATCTTGTACATTCTATAGTATTCATGTTGTCCATTATAAATAAAGTGTCGCCAATCTGACAATCATGTAATGCCAATAGGTTAACATAATTTCTCATTTTATGACACTCTTCAGCAAGATATAAATAGGTATATGCCGATTTGTCAACATTGGCCTGTTGAGCAATTATGATGTCGGAGGAAATTTTCTTCCATTCGTAATCATTTCTACAAGAGAACACACTATCAATATTGCCAGTTTTAAAAACAAAAGTAGTATCAAGTTTCATGTCCCTTAAAACAAATTTACTATATAAGCTATCGTTCTGAGGGGACTTTATTTCAATACATTGAGTCTTGACCTCTTTATTATTGGCAAAAGCATAAAAATTGCCAAAAAGAAAGAAGAAAAAGCAGATAATTATGATGGCTTTACTAGCTGTGCCCATAACAATTACAAATACTTAGACAACAAATAATCTTAATAACAAAAACAACCAAAGTAAAACAAATGTTGGCTAATCTCCGAGCAGGATGCTGTAAACCGTTGTTATGTCGGCTGCAGTTATGTCACCGTCGTTGTTTTGGTCACCATTAATTAATGAAGTGGTATCGCCGTTAAGTAGAAAGTCATATAAAGTTGTCACGTCGGCGGCTGTGACGTCGCCGTCGCCGTTAACGTCACCAGGCAGTGCCGAAGTGATGGGATAGTGTGCCCTGAGCGTTTTTAACTGAATAACATGCTCGCCATAATTGCTCTTCACTGGGGTGAACTTAATGAGGTGCAGACTCAGTGGATAGGTGAGCAGGTTGTCAAGTCCTCCCATAGCGTTGAGGTCGAAATTGAGAGTGTATTCCTGATTTGCCTCAAATCCTGTGTTTTTCCCAAATTCTAGATAGTTGAGCTTGTTTAAAACAGTGTTTCTCACATCTATCTGCACATATTGCAGTGGAAGGGAACTTGTGAAAGTTAAATAAATACTGTCAGGGAGACTATAGAAAGTGATGTCCTTAGAAAGCTGGATGTAGGGGGCACGATTTGAGTTATAGGTGAACGAGAGGTTGCCATCTTCATCAAGGACTAGGTTTTTAGCTCCTGCTCCTTTTAGGGTCCACCCGTCCCAAGTCTGCTCAATATATTCTTGGTCGCTTATCTCTACAGTTACACTGTCGGTGTCAAGATATTCGCCTATTAAGCAGCTCAATGCAGTTTTTCCGTTCTTGAGTCCCTTAATATTTCCATTAATGACTGTTGCGATGCTTGGGTCGTCGACAGTCCATGTGAGTTTGGCGCCATCATAGTAGTATTTGTTGCCGTATACTGTGGCGCTTACCTCAATAGGGAATTCTCGGTTGTCAACATAAATCATGGGCTTCATGGCAATGGAAGGTTGTGCCTCAAGAGTTCTCACGGGAACTGTCGCCGTCATTCCATCAAGGTTGGCAGTTAGGATTCCCTCGCCAACGTGCCCGCTAAGATTTAGAGTTGAGCCTTCGGTTGAGCCCATTATCTCATCACACGAAAGGGTGAAACCTGTCACATTGTCGTTAATGACCTCGCCATATTGGTTGAAGCCAACAATGCGAGGGGTGTATGACGAGTAGATGGGCAGGTCGGCCCTGAAGTCATAGAATTGAATTGATGCAATAGTGCTGTCTTGTGGTGCTTCGGTCTCGAGCATCCATCCGCATGCCACGGCGCGTGGGGTACCCTCGGTGGTGGTGTTAATAATCTTTCCATCAACCATCATCTCGGCCGAGCCACCAGCATCCATGTTTACCACCTCTGAAATGTCGGGGTAGAGGTCTTTCAAGATTTGGCACATCACAGCTGTGGGACAACCAGCGCTTGTGCCATAGTATCTGCTTGTGGATTTGTCGATTACAATCATATATAGCTTCTTCCCTGTGGCGTCACAGCCATAGGCGGTGCGGCTATAAATCATTGAGTTGTAGCTCTCGTCATAGTTGCGCTCAGTTAGTTCGCCATTGTGCATCACGGGGGCGTTGCCCTCTACCATATTTTCAATGAATGGGGTTACTTGAGTCTCCTCATTGTAGGTCCATCCGTGGTTGATAGTGATTACATCGCCCTCGGCAAGCGCAGCTAGATAGTCTTTCATCAAGCCAGTGGCGGTTATGCATGCGTCGTATTCGCCCAGTGTCTGTCTGTCGGCATTTCTAACTATCTTTGCGATAGTAAAGTGCATATCTTGATTCACGAGCCAGTGGCTACCTTCGTTGAAGGTGAGGTAGAAATTGTCGGCATCGGCAACACCAGTCTCGTTGTAGCCTATCCAGTTGGTCTCAAATTCGCGGGTACGGCTGAAAGCGGGAGTCCACAGCACGGCGGTGTGAGGCAGGTTGCGGCGGTTCACTGTGTTCAATGGCGCGGCTGCTGCAAGTTTTGGCGAAGATAATGTTCCCCCGCAGTTGAAATGCCCAAAGTAGAGCGTCTTGTCTTGGCTGATGGCGCAGGCGCCGGTGCGAGAGGGACCGCCGTTCCATGCGTCGGCATTGGTCTCGGTGTTGAGATACACGCTATCGTTGCGCACCACAGCGCCGAATGGATCACCAAGCTCGAAGTCCATAGTTGGCGAACCATTACCTGTCACGCACCAAAAGTTAGCGTTGCAAGCCGCTATGGGGCGGCGTGTGGCGGTGCGGTTGCGATTGTATGCATTGGTCAGCAACTCGGTACGTCCCAATGTGTTGTGGCCGATGGTGGTCTCCACACGGTTATAAGGATTGGTCATGTCGGCTTCAAGCAGATAGACGTTGAGAGGATAATCGGGGATGCGGATGATAGTGTTGTAGATGCCCGGTCCCACTTGACGGCGCATGATGGTGTCGGCAGTGTAAATTGTGCCGCCGATGTTGATGCCGGCAGTCATAGTGCAAAGTCCACTAACCAGCAATGTGAGGGTAAGTAATATCTTTTTCATAATAATGATGATTTATGTGGTAAAATTAGTAATTAATTTGCGATTAAAGCCAATTTATCAACACATTTTTAAAGAAAAATATAAAAATAGGGTGTTATTGTGTTTTTTGCACTAACTTTGCACCCGTATTTTAAGAAATAAATTGTGATGACAAGAAAAAAATGGAGTTTCTTCGTGATTGTGGCTTTTTTGTTGCTAACAGTCACATTCCCTGCCTGTAAAGGCTTGACAACAAATAATGCTGTAAAAGATTCTGACAGCGTAAAACAAGCAGAAAACGACAATGTTATGCTCCCCGACACGGCATTCCAAAGTGTTGAGGATTTGGTATATAACGTGGAAGTGCTCGACACAGTAACGAGTGGCGAGCTCAACAGCCTTGCCGACCCATACGATGGCGTTGATGGCATACTTACTTTCAGAGGCGGACCAAAGCGCGATGCGCGCCGTTACAGCGGTACTGTGAAGGGCACGCCAAGCAAGATTGTGCGTGATTGGGTAAGTCACACCGCCGTGAAAGGCAAATGGGGTGGAGGCTCAGGATGGACTGGCGAACCAGTCTATATCAAGTGGAGCGACGCTCAGGTGGAACAATTCAAGAAATCTTCATCAGAGATAACAGCCAACTTCAGCAACGAGGAGATAATCGTAGGGTCGCTGTGTGGAGATGTGTATTTCCTTGACTATGCTACAGGCAAACAGAGCCGTAGTCCGCTCGACGTGGGTAATCCCATTAAGGGCTCGGTGTCGCTCGACCCAGCGTTGAACGGCAGTCTTTATGTGGGGCATGGCATTCCCGAAAATCAGCCATTCGGGCATATAGGAGTTGATCTTAACACTCATCAGATTGCCTACACCTGGGGGCGTGACCCTAAAGCAAAACGTAATTGGGGCGCCTACGACTCATCGCCAATCGTAGCAGGGCAGTTCCTGTTTTGGCCAGGCGAGAACGGCACCATTTATAAATATGAGCGTCTTGGTAATGGCAAACTTAAGATGCACAGCGCGTTGCGTTATGTCGTCAAAGGCGATGGCGGCGCAGGCGTAGAGTCAAGTATGGCGGTTTATAAAAACTACGGTTTCGTGGGTGACAATCACGGCGATATACTATGCATTAACCTCAACACTATGAAGCCCGTGTGGCACTTCGACAACCATGATGACATCGACGGCAGCATAGTGCTTGAAGTAGAGGATGGTGTGCCTTATCTTTATTGCGGCTGTGAGGTGGACCTACAGGCTGGAGCCGACACGCGCACTCATTTCGTGAAACTTAATGGTCTTAACGGCTCGCTGGTGTGGGAATGGTCGGCACCTAGCGCACGCAGTTACCAGGGTGACAAGCATTTTGATGGAGGTCTTTACTGCACGCCTTTGCTTGGTGATGGTAACTGCAAGGATATGATTTTTGCCTCATTTAATCAACTTGACGGCAAGGTCAACTCAGAGTTCCTTGCCTTTGATAAAAACACAGGCAAACTTCTTTACCGCAAGCCACTTAACTTCTACGCATGGTCATCACCTGTGGGATTCTATAATGAGAAGAACGAGTTGTTTGTCGTTATTGGCAATTCAAGCGGACACCTCTATATGTTCAATGGCAAGACTGGCGACCAGCTCTTTGATGAGGTGCTCTCAAGCAACTTCGAGTCCTCGCCAGTGGTGATAGGTAACACGCTGGTTGTAGGCGGCCGCGATGGTGGCATCTACCGCTTCCATGTGGAATAATACTTGTAATTAAATATGAAATCGCAGAGTAATATACATGATGTTCTCGACTTCTTGCGATTGCTGGGGGCAAATAATGATCGCGTGTGGTTTAAAGCCAACAAGGAAGCGCTTTTTGACCCCTTGCGCAATGCTTGGGAGCAGGATATGGCTCGCTTAATTTCACTCATGGCTGAGTGGGACGAGAAAGCGCAGGGACTTGATGTGAAGCAGGCTGTGTATCGCATCTATCGCGACATCCGCTTCTCGCATGACAAGCGGCCTTATAAGCAGTATTTCAGTGGTGTGATAGGTCGAGGCGGTCGCCACTGTGTTTCAAGCGGTTATTACATCCATTTTGAACCCGACCACCTGATGCTGTGTGGTGGAGTGTGGTGGCCTGCAAAGGACAAACTTGATGCGCTGCGTCGACTTATTGACGCAGAGCCTGAGGAGTTCACGAAACTGATTACTGACCCACATATTGCTGAAACAGGTTTTTCCTTTGAGGGCGAGACGCTGAAGAATGTGCCCAAAGAATACCCAAAAGACCATCCACTTGGCGAATATCTCAAGCGTAAGGAGTATATCTTAGTTAAGCACGTGAATGAGGATTACTTCTCCTGTGATGACTGGGTGCAGCGCGTCAATGACGATTTCATGGTTCTGAAACCCATACACGACTTCCTCGACTACGTTTACGACGAATAATTATGAAAATAATTAAAGACGGAGAATGGCAATATATTGATTATGTTCCTAGAGAGCAATCACAAATCATTTGAAGTCAAGGATTCGCAAAGATGATATTTTTATGTTTTTGCACGTGCTATCTTGGTTTGCTTGGTGGTGGTTGATCTCTGTTTTGTTAAAATGATATCATTGTTCAATAGCTAATGTGATAGAGTCTTGAAAAATCTCCCAAATCGAAATTTTAATTTTGCAAGAAAATTTTGCAAATTAAAAATCTGATTTTATTTTTGCAAGAAATATAAAAAATATGGAACAACAAGATATAAAGAAAACACCTATTAATATTACAGAAGAACCAGAGGCAAAGGTGTGGTATGCCATCCGCGTGACATTCAATCGTGAGATGAAGGTTAAGGATGACCTTGACTTGCGTGGGATTGAGAGTTTTGTCCCTATGAAGTATGTGATGGGCACACGTCGCGGGCGTCGCGTTAAGAAGTTGGTGCCTTCAATTCATAACTTGATATTCTTTCACATAGAACCGTCGGTGATGAAGAAGTATAAGGCGACCACCAAAATGCCAATCCGCTACATTATGAATCCCGCTACTAAGAAGCCTGTGGTGGTGCCTGAGCACGAGATGAAAAATTTCATTGCCGTGGCTGGGACCTATGAGGAGCAACTGGAGTATATCACTCCCAAGCCAGGCCAATTTACTCGTGGCGACAGAGTAAGGATATTGGGCGGCCCCTTTGAGGGCGCTGAGGGCGTACTTCAACGTGTGAAAGGCGATAGTCGTGTGATTGTGAGCATAATGGGTCTTGTCGCCGTTGCCACTACTACAATTCATCCATCATTACTTGAGAAATTGCCTAAGGAGAAATAATCAATCCAATTTTTGATGAATTTCCAAAAATGAGTGTGTCTTTAGATAAATTAGGCTGCGCCTCTGAAAAACTCAAATAAATTTGGATTTTCTCTCAACTTGCAGTAATTTTGTATTTTAAAACAAAAAATCAGGGTAAAATGAACGAGAATAATCAAAAGGTGGCATTGATAACTGGCATTACTGGTCAGGATGGCAGTTATTTGGCGGAGTTGTTGCTTGAAAAGGGCTATGAGGTGCATGGCATCATAAGACGCAGCAGTTCTTTTAATACAGGTCGCATCGAGCATCTGTATCTCGATGAGTGGGTGCGTGATATGCGTCAGCAGCGCCTTATCAATCTGCACTATGGCGACATGACCGACTCAAGTTCGCTCATCCGTCTTATAGAGACCATCAAACCCGATGAGATTTACAACCTCGCCGCTCAAAGCCATGTTAAGGTCTCATTTGACGTGCCAGAATATACTGCCGAGGCCGATGCTGTGGGCACATTACGACTGCTTGAGGCGGTGCGTATAACTCACCGCGAGAAGGTGACAAAGATATATCAGGCTAGCACAAGCGAACTCTATGGCAAAGTTCAAGAAATACCTCAGAGCGAGACAACTCCATTTTACCCACGTAGTCCTTATGCTGTGGCAAAACTCTACAGCTTCTGGATTATGAAAAACTATCGTGAGAGTTATGGCATGTACACTGCCAACGGTATCCTTTTCAACCATGAGAGTGAACGTCGTGGCGAGAATTTCGTGACTCGCAAGATAACTTTTGCTGCATCACGCATAGTTAATGGTTTGCAGGACAAGCTGTACTTAGGCAACCTTAATGCTAAGCGTGACTGGGGCTATGCCCGCGACTATGTGGAGTGCATGTGGCTTATTCTGCAACAGCCTGAGCCAGATGATTTTGTGATTGCTACAGGCGAATACCACTCGGTGCGCGAGTTCTGCACTTTGGCTTTCCATCATGCAGGCATCGAATTGGAATGGCAAGGCGAGGGGCTTGACGAGAAAGGCATTGACAAGGCCACAGGCAAGGTGATTGTGGAGGTCGACAAGAAATATTTCCGTCCTGCTGAGGTTGACCAGCTGCTTGGCGATCCTACTAAAGCGAAGAGCCAACTTGGCTGGAATCCCCGTAAGACCACCTTTGACCAACTTGTGAAACTCATGGTGGATCACGATTTGCAACACGTGAAAAAGGTATACCATTTGTAAGTGTAAAGTGTTAAGTTTTAAGTGTAAAGTAAAGTCGCTGGTACGGATATAGTTATTTGATTCCTTTAACTCCTTTAAGTAATAATGGAGAAAGATTCTAAGATATATGTTGCTGGGCATCGGGGACTTGTAGGGTCGGCGATTTGGAAAAGCCTTGAGAAGAAGGGTTATACCAATCTCATTGGCCGTTCCCACCAAGAACTAGACTTGATGGATAGCGTGGCGGTGCGTAGTTTCTTTGATGAAGAGCATCCCGAATATGTGGTGCTTGCCGCTGCTCATGTGGGTGGCATAATGGCAAACCTCAAGTATCGCGCCGACTTTATTTATCAAAACCTCCAGATTCAGCAGAACGTAATAGGGGAGAGCTGGAGGCATGGCGTGAAGAAATTGCTGTTCTTGGGCAGCACCTGTATCTATCCTCGTGAAGCGCCACAGCCTATCCCAGAGACAGCATTGCTCACTGCGCCACTGGAATATACCAATGAGCCATACGCAATCGCCAAGATTGCTGGTTTGAAAATGTGCGAGAGTTTCAATTTGCAATATGGCACCAACTTTATTGCCGTAATGCCTACTAACTTATATGGTCCCAACGACAATTTTAACCTTGAGACAAGTCATGTGATGCCGGCTATGATTCGCAAGATGCACCTAGCCAAGATGCTTAATGAGGGCAATTGGGATGGACTGCGTGCCGACCTTGACAGCCGACCTGTAGAAGGCGTTGACGGCAAGGCTTCACATGTGGAGATTGAGGCGTTGCTCGACCGTTATGGCATCAACCGCGAGAGGCTAGTCTTGTGGGGCACTGGCGCGCCCATCCGCGAGTTCTTGTGGAGCGAGGATATGGCAGACGCTAGCGTCTATTGCTTGGAACATATTGATTTTAACGATGTGCGCGGCAATACCCATGAGGTGCGCAATTGCCACATCAATATTGGCAGCGGCAAGGAAATCACAATTAAGCAGCTCGCCGAATTGGTAAAGGATACGGTTGGTTACAACGGTATTATAGAGTGGGACAGCACCAAGCCCGATGGCACACTGCGCAAACTTACCGACGTGTCAAAACTCCACTCTCTAGGCTGGCGCCACACAATGGAGATAGAACAAGGAGTACCAGCATTATATCGTTGGTACCTAGAAAGCCTAAGATAACAAAAAGCTCGACAAAATCATGTCGAGCTTTTTGATGGATGAATGTTGATTTCTTTTCTTATTGCTTTGTGATATTGGCTTTTTGTAGGCCGTAATTTTTGCGGCGGTCGATTAGGAGAATCATTATCGAGACGATGATTGCTGCGACACCAATGCCGGTGAAGATCCACATTGCCTGAGTGTAGTCAACATTGTCGCCCACGGTGTTGCGCTCCAGCACTCCGCCAATGATGATGGGAATGAGCATCAGTCCTATGTTCTGAATGTAGTAGATGATGGAGTAGGCTGTACCCAACTGTTTCATCGGCACAATCTTTGGTACTGCAGGCCATAGCACGCTGGGCAGCAGCGAGAAAGCGATACCTAGGATAAACATCAGACAAACTGCCAATATGCTTGAGTTTAGTGGCAGAGCAAAGACTGCCAGCACAAGTGTGAGCATTATGGTTCCAATAATCATGATTGTGGCGCCCTTCCCAATTTTGTCGTACATACCGCCAAAGAGTGGTGTCAAGATGATGGATGTGAACGGCAATATTGAAGAAATCAAGCCAGCAAATGACGGTTCGACACCATATTTTGAAATCATAAGTTTGGTGGCGAAATCGAGGAAAGGATATAGTGCCGAGTAATATAGCAGGCACAATAAAGTGATAAGCCAAAAGCCAGGGTTCTTCATCGTTGCGCCCATATCCTTGAAATGGAACTTCTCGTCATCATCGGTGGCATTCTCTTGTGTGCCAGTATCGGCTTTTCGGTCTATTGAACAGTAAATCAAGTAGATGATTAGTCCCACGCCGACCGAGAAGAGTCCGATGAGAATAGGAGTGCTCAGTGAGATTTTGTCCGCCAACATTGGAGCTCCTGCTAGTGCCAGTCCTGTGCCGAGACGAGCTAGGGCTACTTGAATTCCCATAGCGAGAGCCATCTCCTTGCCTGAGAACCACTTGACGACAACCTTTGACACAGTGATGCCACATAACTCATAGCCAATGCCAAAGGTGGCAAATCCTAGCGCAGCCACAAGTACTTGGAGTTTGATCGTGGGGTCGGTATAGGCAATCCACTGCAGGTTGATGTTCAGCACTTGTGATGGATCCATGAAAGCTATGGCATAGAAGTCGATCGCCGTGCCGCCGAGCATAAGCACGCACGACAGAATACCGGCAAATCGCACCCCTGTCTTGTCAAGGATAATGCCGCCCACAAAGAGCATGAGCAGGAACACATTGAAGAATCCTCGCGAACCTGCCAATACGCCAAATTCACTGCTTGTCCACCCCAGATCGCCTTCAAGGAAATGCTGCAATGGTGACATCTGCTTGGCGACTATGTACCCCATCATCATGGTGACAGAGACAAGTCCTAACACTGTCCAGCGTAGGGCGGGCGAGTTGTTGATTTTTTGTGCTACTTTTGTCATGTCATAAAAACAGGGCGTGCAAGCCACATGAGCAACACACGCCCTGAATAATTCTAAATCGTTATAGATTAAGCCTCTACTGGCTGCTCTTCTACGGGGTTCTCCTCGGGCTTGATGTTAGGCTCTTCAAGACCAAGTTTCTTCTTCTTGTCAACAACTTTGAGAAGCAAACCAAGAACCAATGCAGCTACACCTAAACTTGCAAGCATAATGAGTGGCCATGTATAGTCGAGCTTAGTTGGGTCGGTAACTCCTTCATTGGTGTTTTCAAGAACCTTGCCAATGAGCAGTGGGAACAACCACAGACCAATGTTCTGAATCCAGAAGATAAGAGCATAGGCCGAACCAATAATCTTAGAGTCAACGAGCTTGGGAACGCTTGGCCACAATGATGCTGGAACCAATGAGAACGAAGAACCAAGCACGAGAATGGTAAGATAAGCAACGGTAATACCGCCAATCTCATTACCCTTAAACATTGGAAGAATGAAGGCGAAAGTAAGGTGGCATGCAATCAGAAGCAGTGAACCTAATACTAACATTGAAGCTGCTTTACCCTTGTGGTCAACATAGTTGCCAAGGATTGGAGTAATACCAACAGCGAGCAGTGGGAATACGGCAAATACTGTCTCAGCACTTTGACGCATGTAACCCATATAGCAGAATATTACAAGGCAAATAACCGACACAATCAACATGCCATATTTCATCGCTTTAGTCTTAGAGAAGTTGCTGATAAATGCTGTTGCAGCAACAATAAGCATGATGATATATTGAACGATGGTTACAGTGCTGCCTGCCCAGAACGAGTTGGGGTCAACCTCAGTGAATGTGAGGTTACATTGGAGCATATTAACAGCATATTTCTGGAATGGGAAAATTGCTGAATAATAGAGTACGCAAAGAAGAGCAACAAGCCAGAAGCCACCACTTGAGAGAATCTTGCCAATATCACTAACCTTGAATGGATCGTCTTTCTCCTCGGCCTCACCAGTTTGAGCGTCAAGTTTCTTGTCCATGAAGAAGTAAACAATGAACATGATGAGAGCAATCATCAGGAGGACTACGCCAAATGCTACCGAACGAGAAACGTCGATGCTGCCACCAAGTTTGGCAAACATAGGCGAGAAAATCATACAAGTGGCAACACCAAGACGTGCAAGGGCCATCTCTGAACCCATAGCAAGGGCCATCTCACGACCTTTGAACCACTTAACAATACCACGGCTAACAGTAATACCTGCCATCTCAACACCGCAACCAAAATCATGAAGCCCACAGCGGCAAATTTGGCACTTGCAGGCATGCCCTCATAGAAAGGCGAAACGCCCAGTTCGTCGAATCCTGGGATGTAGTTGAGGTTATTGGTAAACCAAGTCTCAAGGCCGCTACCTTTAAAAGCATCGGTAACTGCGTACCATTTGATAATTGCGCCCACAAGCATCACAGCACCCGAAAGGATAGCAGTGAAGCGAACACCCATCTTGTCGAGGATAATACCCGCAAAAATCAAGAAGAAGATGAACACGTTTAGGAAAGTCTCAGCTCCCTGCATAGTGCCGAAAGCAAGAGAATCCCATCCACGAGTTTCCTGCATCAAGTCTTTGATAGGCGAGAGGATGTCCATGAAAATGTAGCTGCAGAACATGGCAAGAGCCAGCAGCAATAGTGCGGTCCAGCGCCAGCCGGCTGAATCGCGTAATGTCTGTTTAATTGTTTGTGTCATACTGATTTTTACTAGTTTTATATGTTTATGTTTGTTTGATTTCAGAAATACGAGTGCAAAGATACACTATTTTTGATAAATTAGGTTGCGTCTCGGCATAAAAAATAAAAAAACTCGTTTTTTATATTTTGTTCTGCTCTCGACTTGCACTAATTTTATTTAAATAGGTAAATAATTTTTATGACAAAATGTCGTTAAGGTGAAAAAGAGTGGTTTTGGCACAGATTGTGCATAGTAGGGGAGAGGCGTAAAGCCCTATTTTTAATATTGCAAATAATATATTAACTTAAAACACATAACAAAATGACTATTAAACCATTAAGTGACAGAGTTCTTATAGAGCCTGCAAAAGCCGAAGAGGTTACTGCTGGGGGTATCATTATTCCCGATAGCGCAAAAGAGAAACCCTTGAAGGGTATTGTTAAAGCCGTTGGTCATGGCACCAAAGACGAGGAAATGGTAGTAAAAGCTGGTGATACTGTGCTCTATGGCAAGTATGCTGGTACCGAGATTGAGGTAGATGGCGCAAAACTGCTGATTATGCGTCAGAGTGACATTTTGGCAATTGTAGAAGACTAATAAAAATTTTAAGGAGAAATAAATCATGGCAAAGATTATAAAATTTGACATCAAAGCACGTGAAGAACTTAAGAAAGGCGTTGACCAGTTGAGCGATGCCGTAAAAGTTACACTTGGTCCTAAGGGCCGCAACGTGATTCTTGACAAGAAATTTGGTGCTCCCCACATCACTAAAGACGGTGTGAGCGTAGCACGTGAAGTGGAACTTGAGGATGAGTTCCAGAACATTGGCGCACAGCTCGTTAAAGAGGTGGCCCAAAAGACTGGTGATGATGCTGGTGATGGCACTACCACCGCTACCGTTCTTGCTCAGTCAATTATCACCGAAGGCCTCAAGAATGTGGCTGCTGGTGCCAATCCTATGGCAGTTAAACGTGGCATCGACAAGGCCGTTGCCGCTGTGGTTGAGCAAATCAAGGCTCAGTCGCAGGAAGTAGGCGATGACTTTGGCAAGATTGAGAATGTGGCTCGCGTAAGCGCCAACAACGACCAAGAGATTGGCGAGCTCATTGCCGAAGCTATGAAGAAAGTAAACAAAGACGGTGTAATCACCGTTGAGGAGGCCAAAGGCACTGACACCCATGTAGATGTGGTTGAAGGTATGCAGTTTGACCGTGGATACATTTCTCCTTACTTCGTCACTAACACCGAGAAGATGGAGTGCGAGATGGAGCGTCCATTCATCCTGATTTTTGACAAGACAATCTCTGTTCTCAAAGATATGCTTCCCGTGCTAGAGGCAACTGCACAGAGCGGCCGTCCTTTGCTCATCATCAGCGAGGACGTTGACAGCGAAGCACTTGCTGCTTTGGTGGTTAACCGTCTGCGTGGCTCGTTGAAGGTGTGCGCTGTTAAGGCTCCTGGATTTGGCGACCGCCGCAAAGAGATGCTCGAGGATATCGCAACCCTTACAGGTGGCATAGTCATCAGCGAGGAGAAGGGTTTGAAACTCGAAGGCACAACTATTGACATGCTTGGAACTGCAGAGAAGGTGACTGTAAACAAGGAGAATACAGTAATTGTCAATGGTGCTGGCGACAAGCAGGCTATCGCTGACCGTGTGGCTCAGATTAAGGCTCAGATTGAGACCACCAAGTCAAGTTACGATAAGGAGAAACTGCAGGAGCGTCTTGCCAAGTTGGCAGGCGGTGTGGCAGTGCTCTACATTGGCGCTCCAAGTGAGGTTGAGATGAAAGAGAAGAAAGACCGCGTTGACGACGCTCTGAGCGCTACTCGCGCTGCTGTTGCCGAAGGTATCGTTCCTGGTGGTGGTGTGGCTTATATCCGCTGCCTCGACGTTCTTGATAAGATGGAAGGAGCCAATGCCGATGAGACCACTGGTATCCACATCGTGCGCCGCGCTATTGAAGAACCTCTGCGTCAGATTGTTGACAATGCAGGTCTTGAGGGTGCAGTAGTAGTCCAAAAGGTTCGTGAAGGAAAAGGCGACTTTGGTTATAACGCCTATACCGACAAATATGAGAACCTCTTTGAGACTGGCGTCATCGATCCCGCTAAGGTTGCACGTGTGGCTTTGCAGAACGCAGCCTCTATCGCTGGCATGTTCCTCACCACAGAGTGTGTGATTGCTGAGAAGAAAGAAGAGAACCCAATGCCCGCTGGCAATCCTGGCATGGGTGGAATGGGCGGCATGATGTAATGTAAATTACATACTACAATCCATAACCGAAGGCTCAAACTAGGGCCTTCGGTTTTTTTGTGTAATGATGTGTTTTCTCTGGGATAAAAAATGCTGCTGTATATTTTGAAAAAATGGAAAATGGAAAATGAAAAAATTGCATATTAGCAAAAAAATAAGTAATTTTGTAGGCTATTTGAGATTTTGCGCCCTTTTAGGAGGATAGTAAAATTGAGCATAAAAATTGCGGAAATTAATTAAATCGTTAAGTGTTAGCACTTTGTCATACACTTGATGTCCCAAATTTTTGTATTTAAGTCATCATAGCTGGTAAATTTACAATTTGAAAGTGATGTGAGCAAATTTATGGTAAAACATCAAAACTATTTAAAAAAATATAATTTGAATAATTATTAATTAATAAAATATCTATTTATGAAAATTATTAAACTGATAACCTTGATGTGCCTGGCTCTAGTGGTGGCGTCGTGTGGCGCTCCAAAGTTGGGTTATTTCCAGGATGTTCAATCGGGGCAATTGCAGGATTTGCAACAACCCAAACTAGTGACAGTTCAACCAGGTGACAAATTGTCAATACTTGTGGGCAGTAAGGATCCAGGTCTTGCATATCTGTTTAACTTGCAGATTGTGGGACGTTACAAAACCTCTCAGTCGGATGCTAGTTTGAGCACTAGTCAGGTAGCTAGTTACACCGTTGACGAGTTCGGAGAGATTGACTTCCCAGTTTTGGGCAAGTTGGCGCTAAAAGGCATGACTCGTAGTCAAATAGCTGCTTACATTAAAAATCAACTCATTTCTCGCGAGTTGCTAAAAGACCCAATCGTTACAGTTGATTTCCTCGATTTGTTCTTCTCGGTAATGGGTGAGGTTAATGCGCCTGGCCGTTTCTTGATGGACCACGACGTAACAACCATTATTGACGCATTGAGCCGTGCTGGCGACCTTACTATCAATGGTAAGCGTGATAATGTGCTTGTTATGCGCGAGGAAGGTGGAAAGCAGATGGCCTATCGCATAGATCTTACCAATCTTCAGAGTATATATAACTCACCAGTTTATTACTTGAAGCAAGGTGATATGATATATGTGGAGCCCAATGAGAAGAAAGCCCGTGAGGCAACTGCTGCTGGCAATGCGTTCTTGCAGCCAACGTTGTGGATATCACTTGCTTCACTGATAACATCGGTATCAGTTCTTATCTTTAAATAATTAGTAAGATGGCAGAAGAAGTAAAACAACCATACGCTGGAACAGCGAACGAAGATTTTGAGAAGATCCAGGAATGGCTATACATGTGCCTATCTAAGTGGTACTGGTTTGTTATATCACTTGTTATCGCTTTGGGTCTTGCAATGCTATACCTGCTTGTGGCAACACCCTCTTTCAGTCGCAAAGCGTCGATATTAATCAAAGATGACGAGAAATCAACTTCGCTCTCTAATGAGTTCAGCCAGTTCTCAGATATGGGCTTGCAAGTTGGTAAAACCAACATTTACAACGAGATGATTACTCTGTCATCACCATCTTATATGAGAGAGGTTGTTGAGGAGTTGCACATTGACATGAGTTACAAGACCGATGGACGCTTCCATGAGTTGACGCTTTATGGGAAGACCCAACCTGTAATCGTGTCCTTGATAGATATTGACCCCGATAGTTATGCATCATTTACAATGATGCTTAAGGACAATAATGTTGTGGAACTTACCGATTTTAAATCGGAAGAGCTTCCCGAGGTCTCCACTCAGGTTGTAGAAGGCACTTTCCGCACCCCACTAAAGACTCCTATAGGCCAGGTTGTGATTACACCCACGCAGCACTATTATGGTAAATATGAAACTCCTATCAGAGTTGCTAAAAACCGAATTAGTGATATTGCAAACCAATATGCTAGTAGACTAACAGTAGAGTTGAATCAGGAACGAGCATCAGTAGTTGATATCTCAATAAGCGATGTTAATGCAGAGCGTGCCGAGGATGTACTTAACGTTCTATATAAAGTATATAAAGAGAAGTGGAAAGAGGACATCAACGAGCAGGCAGTAAATGCATGTAAATATATAGACCGAGAGCTCGACAGCATCCGCAGTCAACTGGGAAGTGTCGATGCCGATATTGCAATGCAGAAAAGTGCTTCGTTGACACCTGATATGGATGTGGCCACCCAAATCAATCTTAACAAGATTGAGAACACTAGCACTCAATTGCTTGAACTCGACAATCAGATTTACATGGCCAATCTAATCAAGAATCAATTGTCGGGAAGTGATTACAAGTTGTTGCCCCCTAATTCGGGTATTGACAATCAGGCCGTTTCGGCTCAGATTAGAGATTATAACGAGAAGGTTCTTCAGCGCAACAGTCTTGCTGACAATAGTGGTCGCAACAACCCTCTTGTTCAGGACCTTGACAATCAGCTTAATTCATCGCGTGCATCAATTATCACTTCGCTTAATACAGTTATTTCTACTCTTAACGACCGCAAAAACGCCTTGGAGGTATCTAGATCGCAGACCACACAGAAGATTGGTGCAGTTCCCACTCAAGCTAGGGATCTGTTAGGTGCAGAGCGCAACCAGAAGGTTAAAGAGCAGCTGTATTTGTTCTTGCTTCAAAAACGCGAGGAGAATCAGTTGTCACGTAACACCGTTGCCAATAATGCCAAACTGCTTAATCCACCATCAGGAAGTCGTTCTCCGTCTTCGCCTGTTAAGATGAATGTGCTGATTGTGGCAATTGTTCTTGGTTTGTTGCTGCCAATGTTGATACTTTTCATTGTCAACAATTTGAACACCAAAGTTCGTGGCCGTCAGGATATCCAGCATCTTTCAATCCCATTCATTGGCGAGATACCATTGTCTTACCGCAAGCGCAAAGGACTGCTTTCTATCTTTAATCGTCGCAAGGATGTTAGAGAGATTGTCGTTCAAGAAAAGAATGGCAACAATATTAACGAGGCATTCCGTGTGGTTAGAACCAACCTTGAATTTGTGCTTGGCAAAGACAACAAGGTTGTGATGCTCACTTCCTCGAATGTGGGTTCAGGTAAGACGTTTGTCTCTACCAACTTGGCAGCGAGCTTTGCTATTAAGGGAAAGAAGACATTGCTTATCGACCTTGACTTGCGCAAGGCATCGATGTCTACCTTTGTTGACTCGCCGCCACGAGGTATCTCTGACTACCTTAATGGTCGTTATGAAGACATCAATGATGTGATGGTTAAGGGAAAAATTCACGAGAACCTCGATGTGCTACCAGTTGGTACGATACCTCCCAACCCCACAGAGTTGCTCTTTAGCGACCTTTTGAGTGAATTGATTGCTGACATGCGTGAAAAATATGACTATATAATCATCGACTGTCCTCCTATCGACATTGTTGCCGACGCGTCGATTATCAACAAGCATGTCGATGTCACGCTCTATGTTCTTCGTTCGGGATTGCTCGACCGTCAGATGCTGCCTGAGATTGAGAAGTACTATGTTGATAAGCGATTCAACAATATGGTCATCTTGCTCAACGGCACGACCGATGAGTCGAATGGTTATGGATATCGTCGCTATGGCTATGGTTACGGCTATGGCTATGGTAATAGTTCCAAATCAAAGAAGAAAAAAGACTAATCTATTTAGTAAAAAACATTAAGAATCATATATGAAAGCTTGTTTCATGGGATTGGGCTATATAGGCCTACCCACAGCAATAATAGCAGCTAAGAGCGGAATTGATATAGTAGGTGTTGACATCAACTCAAAGGTTGTGGAGCAGACCAATGCCGGTCACCTTCACATTGTGGAGCCCGGTCTTGAGGGTTTGCTGCAAGAGGTCATTGAAAGTGGCAGATTCCAAGCGATGTCTCATCCCGAAGAGAGTGATGCCTATTTTATAGTAGTTCCTACTCCATTCAAAGGTGAGCATCAGCCCGATATATCATATGTGGTGAATGCCACCCGCATGGTGCTTCCTCTGCTCAAGAAAGGCGACTTGTATGTCATAGAGTCGACTTCTCCAGTTGGAGCCACCGAACAAATGGCAGAGCTGATATTTGAGGAGCGCCCAGAATTGAAAGGCAATATCCACATAGCCTATTGTCCTGAGCGTGTTCTTCCCGGTAATGTGATTTATGAGTTGGAGCACAATGATCGTGTGATAGGTGGCATAGATGAGGACTCCACTTCGCATGCCATTGAGTTCTATTCTCAGTTTGTTAAAGGCCAGCTTCACCGCACTAATGCCCGAACCGCCGAGATGTGTAAACTAACGGAGAACTCTAGCCGTGACGTGCAGATTGCCTTTGCCAACGAATTGTCGATGATATGTGAGCGAGCAGGCATCAACGTGTGGGATTTAATAAATCTTGCTAACAAGCATCCTCGTGTAAACATTCTGCAACCAGGATGTGGCGTTGGTGGCCATTGCATTGCCGTGGATCCTTATTTCATTACTGCAGCTTATCCCAAAGAGGCTCGCATTATTGCCAAGGCTAGAGAGATAAACAACTATAAGGCGCAGTGGTGTGCCGAGAAGGTGAAAAATGCCATGTTGGAGTTTGAACTCAAGAATAGCCGCAAGCCTGTTGTTGCAATGATGGGCTTGGCATTCAAACCCAATATTGATGACTTGCGTGAGTCGCCGGCTAAGCGCATCACTACCGAGGTAATGCAGAGCAAGAACAATTCCGAGTTCCTCGTTGTAGAGCCAAACATCAAAGAACATAATGTGTTTAAGCTCACACCTTATAGAGATGCTTATGAGAAGGCCGACATCGTTGTGTTCTTGATTGCTCACGATGAGTTCAAGCAGCTTGAGAGGCGAGATGATAAGGTTATTTTAGACTTTTGTGGCATCTTTAAGAAGTAGATGTTACTGAGTCTGTTGGTATATAGTTTGACAGGTGCCATCCTGTTTTTCTTGGGATGGCATGTCAACAAGCGAGAGCAGCAATCTCTCATACATGGCGGCAACAAACTGCCGTTCTATAGTTGGGAGATAATGCTGTCGTTGGTTGTGTTCTCAATCGTAGCTGGTGCGCGTTATCACACTGGCTATGATCATGCTATGTACTTAGACCAGTATCAGCACTTGCTGGAGACTGGAGATTTCAGCCGCCACAATTTTGAATATGGCTTTGTGTGGATTTCAAAAATCTTTGCATGGTGCCATATTCATTATTTTTATTACTTTGCTTTTTGGGCACTATTGCAGATTGGTTTCCTGTATTTTGGACTTCGTAACCATAAGCATTTACTTTGCTGGGTAGGACTTGGCTTAATGTGCGGTCCATTTTTCTTGAGTTGGATGAACTCTGTGCGACAGAGTGTAGTTGTATGTCTGTTTGTGGCTCTTGTTTCTCTTATTAATAATCGCAGCAGTTTACAGAAAAACATATTACTGTTAATATTTATTCTATGTGTTGTGGTTTTGGCTGCATTCATTCACAAGTCGGCATTAATGCTGTTGCCAGTATTCCTCATTCTGTTCTTGATATTAATATTGACCGATGACTTCAATATTCATGTGTCGCTGCCAAACAAGTGGGTAATGCTTTCGGTGTTTGCGGTTTTCGTTTTGCTTGGTTTGAAGCCATTTTGGATAGATTATTTCAGTAACTACCAATGGTTCCTCGACCTTACAGGGTATCAGAATTACAGCAATCTTGATGATCCAAATGTAGCTGGTAAATTCAGGACATTGAACTGGGGACCAAGTAGAGTGTCAATTTTATGTAGCAATATTCTTATAATATGGTTTTATCCAAAAATGAAGGCTTTGTTTAAAGACGATAGATTATTACCATTTTTCTTTGTGCTTTCATTTGTGGGTATGTGCTTGAGCAATTTGCTGATAAATACATCTCATTTCTTATTGCGACCAATTGATTATTTTACTATATTCTATTTAGTGATGAACTCCTATTTGATGATTTATTTCATTAGAACAAAGAATATGGTATTTACAGTTGCTGTTTTTTTGTTGTTATATTCTCATTTTTTGTTCAGTATTTACAAGGGTGTATTCATGCCCATAGACACAAATTTGCCTTTTCTGTACCACACTTTTTTACTTCCTTCAATTTAACTTATGCTAGTTTCGATCATAATACCTATTTATCGTAGCAGGAAATATATTGAGAAATGTGTTAGATCAGTTTTTGATCAGACATATAAAAATCTTGAGATAATAATCATAGATGACTGCGGAAAAGATGGCAGCATTGATGTGATAAAACGAGTGCTGATAGAGTATCCCGACATGACTAATAAGGTAAAATTTATAAGTCATGAGTTTAATCAGGGATGTGCAGCTGCTCGCCGTGACGGTATGAAGGATGCAACAGGAGAGTATATCCTTCAGGTTGATAGCGATGATTATGCCGCGCCTACGATGGTTGAAAAAATGGTGGCAAAAGCGCAAGAGGAAGATGCTGACATGGTTGTGTGCAATTACTATTATACAACAAACGATCGTCGCTCTTTGGAGAAAGTTAACGTGCCGAGCGATAATATTGATTTCGCGTCAAAAGTACTACAGGGCTATATTCATGCAGGAGCTTGGAACAAGATGATGCGTCGCTCAATAATAAAGGACCACAAAATATATCCAGTAGCGGGCATTAATATGGGCGATGACATGACAATACTGATGCAGGCTTTGTTTTTTATGGATAAAATAAGTTATGTTGATGACGCTTTATATTATTACAATTGTAGTGGTGATGAACGCTTGTCAAGAAGCCTTTATCCTATGGTTAATGATATAAAGCTTATTAACTTATTTTCTCACTTTTTTGAAGTAAATAAAATAGAAAATAAAGAAATAGAACGTGCATTTGGATTGTTTAAAATTGGTCGTTTAAGTCGCAATGTTTTGTATAATGACCTTGATGAGGTGAACCGCAATCGTGAGGTTTATAGTGTGAGCAATCCATCCCAAGCGTTTGCTCACAAACGCTTGCCTCTCCATTATAAGCTTGCAGTCTATTTTTATCTTAACAATTTCATGCCTGGTGTGAAATTGTTGCGTCGTCTTATAAGGATTAAGAAAAAACAGTAAATGTATAGTAAAGGTAAATACTTTTTATTCCAATCTCTGTTGATGTTGGTATCGCCAATAGCTAGTTTTTTTGTTGCTCTTATCTTTTATAAGAAACCAATATCACAGATTTTTATGTTGATTTTTGCGTTCTATTTCGGAATGCATTTTTATCTTGCCAATGATATAACTAACCATTACATACGTATGCGTATGTACTATAGTGATAAGTCTTGGGGTCAAATTCTTTTGAATCCCGATGCCTTTGGTAATGGTTTGGATTATTATCATGTGGTCATGAAATACCTAGTCTCTAGAATTACAAAATCTAGGGAGATATTTGCTGGCATTAATTGTTTGATACATAGTGCAGTGTTCTTGTTCTTCTTTAATCAGTTTAGAGAGTATTACAAGAAATTCTTGCCTATTAGTTGTGGATTGTTATTATTGTGTGTAGTTTTTACTGTTGAGTTTTATTGGTATCAAGGTATCAGGTTTTGGATTGGGGTTTTTTATTTTGGTGGTTGCTATCTCAAATATTTGAATACTGAAAAGAAGAGATATTTGTTGTTAATGACAGTGTGTGTATTCTTTCACTATACTTTGGTAAATGTACTCATTATTTTCATTGCTAACTGGTTATTAAGTAAGATGTGGGTGTGGATTAGGGTGTTTTTATTGGGTATATCATTTATCTATAGATCTCTTAGTGTGGATTTCATGGGATGGGTCATTAAGAACATTCCTGGATTGGATTTAGGAAAACGAACAGTGTCTTATATACATGAAGACATGTTGCGAAGGATTGTTGAATTGCGAGAAAAAGCCAATCTTTTTTATAGCTATCGTTCAGAGTTGATGATATTCTTTGGTGTTATAATATTAATGATTTTTTGGAGTCGTAGAGTTCAGTTCTCAAAGAAATATTTGCAGATGTTCTTTTTTGCTATGACAATTTATACTGTTGTGAACTTTGCATATGCTGAGCTTATTTTCTTTGATCGTTTCCTGAAGATTGGCGTATTGTTATTCTATTCTTTCCTCTTTATTACCGCTTGTCAGAATTATGACAAGATAAAAGGCGTTAGCCTAATTATAATGATACTTGCTTTTATTCCAATGTTTTATGCTGTTTTGACGCCAATAATAGAGATGAGAAATCACTTGTTTCATAATGAATTGTGGTTTGGCAACTTCTTTATTGATTGGAATGGAGGCATGACCGATTATCATGGAAGATGGTATTTGGATGAATAAAGATTTGTCTTCAAGGGTCTTGACCATTGGATGCAAGTATAGTCCTCCTCGAGGGGGGATTGCACAGGTGTTGTGGAACTATGACAACTACATCTTTGAGGATTTCAAGTTTATTGAAAATTCTCGTAAGAGCAATGGCATTATCAACATGTTAATTGCTTTATGGGCAGTCATAAAGATGATAGCGAATCTCGTTATAGACAAAGAAATAAAAATTGTTCATATACACACTGCTTCAGAAGTTAGTTTCTTGCGCTCTACAATATTTCTTAAAGTTGCTAAGTGTTTTAGAAAAAAAGTGGTGATGCACATTCATGGAGGAGGCTTTGAGAAGTATTATAAAAGTCACACCAGTTTTGTGACAAAAAATCTGAAGCGATGCGACAAGATAATTACATTGTCTCAAGATTGGGTTGATTTTTATGCTTCTATAGGTTTTGCCAGCACATGTGTTGAGAATGTTATTCCAGAACCAGTTATTAAAGAATCTGCAGAAATTGATGGCTTGGTCCACATGCTCTTTATGGGTCTTATCATTGAGCGCAAAGGCATTTATGACTTGCTTGATGTGTTGGCTGCCCACATACAGGAGTTTGAAGGCAAAATCATGTTGCACATTGGAGGCAATGGCGAGGTGGATGAATTGAAACATAGAATAAAGTCTCAAGGCCTTGAAAACATAGTAAAGTTTGAAGGATGGGTTGGAGACGATAAGAAAATAGAATTGCTTAATCTTTGTGATGTCTTTGTCTTGCCGTCTTATGTTGAAGGCTTGCCATTGTCTATTCTTGAGGCAATGTATTATAATATGGATATTGTATCTTCTCGAGTAGGAGGCATACCTTCTTTGGTTAAGGATGGGCACAATGGTGTACTTTTTGATCCTGGAGACAAAGAGGCACTATACAATGCTATAAAACTATTTATTGATAATAAATTATTACTCAATGAAATGGGAAAGGTAAATAGTGAAATGGTTGTTGGCTTTTTCCCTAGAAATGTGGCCAAAAAGCTTGCTGAAATATATAAACAATTATTATAAAAGAAGACAAATCAAGAAATGAATTATCATTTAAAATCACTGCTCAAGCACTTGTCTTCATCTAATCAGCGTAAAGCCTTAAGAAGGTATAAGCGTCACTTTTTGAATAAAGTTAGACCTCGTCGCAAGATCTCATTGAAAGAAATGCGATCAATTATTGTTGATGAGCTAGGTATAGAAAAAGGTGACAGGATTATTGTATCATCAAGCTTTGGCAATGTTAACGCTTCATTCTCACCTCAAGAAATGATTGACTTACTAATGAATATTATAGGGGATAAAGGTGTTATAATGATGCCTTATTATCCTCCCATTAATTCAACAGAGTGGGCAGCAAGACATGAGGTTTTTGATATGCGCAACACAAAATCTGGAATGGGCGTTCTTACCAATGTGTTCTCAAAGATGCCCGGTGTTTATATGAGTAAGCATCCTACTAAAGCAGTTTGCGTGTGGGGAAAAGATGCAAAAGAGATTGCTGCTGGACACGATAAAGCCACTACTCCTTTCTATTGGGACTCTCCATATGGTCGTCTCCTTAAGCAGCCTAGCAAGTCACTGGGAATAGGTCTGAAGAACATTCCTATCTTCCACTCCTTTGAGGATATACTTACCGACCCTATAGATTTCTATTATCAAAAGGACAAATACAAGCTTGACTTGATTGACAAAGAAGGCACACCTACAGTAGTAGAGACTTATATTCATGATGATAAAGTCTTGAATCATTGTATGACGGCAGGAGATTATGTGCGTGATCTCAAATGCTCGACCTATCGACGTATGTCGGTTGGATATAAGATAATGTATGTTATCGACAATGATGATTTATTTGATGAGTGCAGGAAACGACAATTTGAAATAGGTAATTTAAGATATCGACCTTGAAGAAACTACTTCTAACACTCGATTATGAGCTCTTTGGCGATGGTTCTGGTGATGTTTTCAAGCACATTGTTGAGCCTACCAATTCTATCTTAGAAGTGGCAGAGCGTTATGGAGCCAAAATCACTGTCTTTTTTGAGGTAGTGGAATATTGGCGTCTTAAGCAGCAGTGGGAAAGTGGTAATCACATGGGATATGACAACAACCCTGTTGAGGCGATGGAAAAGCAAGTTGTGGACATGATAAGGCGTGGCCATGATGTTCAGCTCCACTTTCATCCTCAATGGGTAGATGCTAAATGGGTCGACGATCATTGGGAGGTTGACTACAAGAATTGGAGACTGAGTGATTTCAATTCTTCCATTATGACGCTTAAGCAGTTGATAAGTAAAGGCAAGCATACATTGGAGGGTATTATTCAACCACATTTCCCTGCTTATGAGTGCTATGCCCTGCGTGCAGGTGGTTATAATGCCCAGCCGTCAGAGGCGATTGTAGAGGCTTTGCGTGAGTGTGGCATGAGGGTTGATACATCAATAGTGCCTGGTGCCATTGAGCAAGGGGCGCTATCAATATATGATTACAGCACTTCTCCAAGTGATATGGGAAAATGGTTTGTAGATGAGAAGCTTGAAGAACCTTGCAAAGAAAACACTGATATTATAGAATTGCCTATAGTCTCTTTTCCTATTGTTCGCCTATTCAAGTTTATGTCCATAACGAGGATTAAATCTATAATGCTTAATCACAAGTCGGCACAAGCTTCTTTTACAGCAAAAACATCTTCGGGAGGCACAAGAGGAGGAATCATAAGAAAAATATCTTTCTTTTTCAAGAAAGAGTTTCAAACATGGGACTACTGTCTTTTCCCATGCTGGATGCATCGCTATTTTTTGCACAAAATCTCAAAACAGAAATCTCGTGACATATTTGTCTTGATTGGACACCCAAAAAGCTTAGTGTCAATTAAAAACCTTGAGTTCATGCTTAAGGTGGTTAAAGATAAAATGAAATTTGCTATTTTATCCGATTTGACATGAACAATAAAGTAAAAGAGTTCATACGCGACTTGGCAAGGTTCACGCCTCAGTATCATGCCACTTATAAAAGTTTGAGTGAAGAGTTCAGTCAAGATAAATTAAGAATGGCAGTTGAGAAGGCTATTAAGAATGTGCCATATTATCGCAACAATGATTATAAAAACTATCTGCCCTCAACAGATGAGCCTTTCACTTTATCTAATTTCCCTATCTTGACAAAGGATGATATCTCAGGAAGGGAAAAAGATTTTGTATCGGATAAGTTTTTCAAGTTCTTGCTGCGAAAAGAGAATACAGGTGGAACAACAGGAAAGCCCCTAAAACTTTATTATTCCCCCACTTTGTCTTTTTCTCGCACGGTTTACCCCAACATGTTATATGAAAAATTTGTTGGAAAGCCTCTTCAGTTAGGACTTTTGCGTGGCAATAAACCATCACAAGGCAAGTTTGTAGAGAGGGTTGGAATGCACAGGGTGGTCTTTTCTTCTTATCAACTCTATCCTGAGAATGTAGACCGCTACATAGAGGCGATAAAGAGTGAGGGTATCACATGCTTGCTTGCCTACCCTTCGTCGTTGACGGTTTTGGCTAAATTAATCAAAGATAAGTATGATAAAGTTCGTTTCCCAAAATTAAAGGCGATACTTGCAAGTAGCGAGATTTTCTCGCGAGAAAACAAGAAGCTTGTAATGGATGTGTTTGAGGGTACTGAACTACTGGATTTTTATAGTATGTCTGAATTTGCCGCAGCAGCACATAGTGTAGGCCTTGGAGATTATCAATTTAATATGAACTATGGTTTTGTTGAATTTATACATTCTGGTCAGCAAACTTCATCGGGCAACAAAATCTCAAAAATAATAGCCACATCCATTATGAATAGCACTATGCCTCTTATTAGATTTGATACAGGAGATATGGCAGAGCTTGATGATGATGGGAAAGTGCTTTCTATAATAGGTAGAACATCCGACTTTGTGGTTAATAAAAACAACGACTTGATGCCATGCATAATAACGCCTCGCGACCGTTCCTTTGAGAATGTGGTGGCATTTCAGTATTATCAGCCACAAGATGGTGTACTTGAATTTCATGTGATGGTAAACGAGCATTTTACTAATGATGACTTTGAATATCTATCACAAGACGTTGAGGAGACTTTTCCACAGCGCTTGATGGACAGTAAGGTGGTTGTAAAGAAAGAGTTAAAGAAGACGCAACAAGGGAAATTGTTGCGATTAGTAAAAGATAATTCAATATAGTGTGTTATGAAACAATTAGTTATTTGCGGAGGTGGGAGTAGTGCCCACACTTTGATTCCATTGTTAAGAGACTCTATTTTTGAGGTATCTCTCTATACTTCACGTCCAGAGCAATGGAGTCATAGAATAGACCTTGAATGGCATGATCCTTCTGGTAAAGTATTAGGTAACTATTATGGTGAACTGAAGAAGATTTCTAGCAATCCCGATGTTTTGTTTCATGATGCTGATTATGTTGTGTTTTGTATGCCGGTTCATCGTTATCGTGTTGCTCTACACGAAATTGCCCCCTTCATTAATAAGGAAAAGACTGTATTTGTTGGTACGGTCTATGGCCAAGGAGGATGGAACTGGATGGTAGATGAGATAAAAAAAGAATTTGGTCTTGATAATATAGTTCCTTTTGCTTTTGGGCTTATCCCTTGGATTTGTCGCATTATTGAGTATGGGCATAGGGGTGTAACATTCGGATGTAAAGCAACGAATTATGCGGCGGTCTCACCGAAGCATTATTTCAAGCAAATTGATGAGGAGTTATTGGAGAATATCTGCTACAAATGGTTTGGAAAGGGTGAAGTTGAACAAAGCGACAACTTTTTGTCGCTAACACTCTCGGTTGACAACCAAATAATTCACACCTCTCGATGCCTGGGCTTGTATAAAGCATGTGGCTCTACATGGAAACAAAAAGATGACGTGCCATGGTTTTATCGTGATTATGACGACTTGTCAGCGCAATTGTTGGCAGATTTAGACCAAGATTATGAAAAAATCAGGCAAGCAATCAAATCTTTGTCTCCCGAAAAAGATTATAGTTATATGCTCGACTATTTAGCTCTAGAGCGATTCTCTTATAAATCGCAGAATACTGATATACGAGAGTCGTTTGTTAATTCTCAAACTTTAGTCTCAATAGGCACTCCAGTAGTGCAAAATGATGACGGGTTATGGGAGGTAGACCGCAATCATCGATTTTTCCTTGATGATATTTACTATGGCAATATGATAGCTAAATGGATGGCCGAGAAGCTTGATATACCAACACCAACTATTGATGAAATACTTCACTGGGCAGAACAAGTGAGAGGAGAACATTTTATAGGCGACAACAATAAATTGCTTGTTGATAGTCCCGACTTGTTGGCCCCATTTAAGTGTGGTGTGCCTAGCGTGTATGGTTTCAATAATATTGAAGACTGTATTGACTGATTGTTTATCTCATGTTAGTTGATGCGTTAAAGAGATTAAAAGATTATTGCGAACGAGAACAGTTCAAGGGTTGGGACCCATACGATGGGCTCAACTCAAAGGTTTTCATGTCGATTCCTGGCTTGAAGAACAATAGTTATTACAGGCTTGCAGTAATCCAATTCTTTAAGCGCAATCCAATTAACCTTAGGAAAATTGCTCTTGTCCCTAAAGATTATAATCCCAAGGGCATAGGACTTTTTTTGCAAGGTTACTGCAATTTGCATAAGGCATTGGTCGCCTCTCCTGAATTAACGACGACATTTGGCTCGCCTCAAGAGATTGAGAAACAAATAGATGACCTCGCGACATTGTTGATTTCATTGCGGTCCAAAGGCGACTATCATGGAGCTTGTTGGGGATATAATTTCGCTTGGCAGAACCGCACTTGTTTCAATTTTCCAAAATATACTCCAACCGTTGTTGTTACTTGCTTTTGTGCCACGGCATTGTTCAATGCCTATGAAATAACAAAGAATCAGAACTACTTGGATGTGGCGTTAAGTTCGGCGCAGTTTGTAATTGAAGACTTGCATCGCACAAAATGCAATGGGGACTTCTTGTTCTCCTACAGTCCCCTTAAAGGCCATGAGACGGTGTATAATGCCTCGCTGCTAGGCAGCAAGTTGCTGAGTTGGAGCTATAAATATACAGGCAAGGAGGAGTATAAAGATCTTGCTCAGGCCTCGGTCAAGGCGTGTTGTGCAGGTCAGCAGGAGAGTGGTGCTTGGGTGTTTGGGATGTTGCCTGTGCAGCAGTGGGTTGACAGCTTCCATACTGGTTATAATCTTGATGCCCTCAACGATTACGAGTGCTTAACAGGCGATGCTACATATCATCAGTATCTTGAAAAGGGTTTTGATTATTATATTAAGAACTTTTTCGAGGAAGATGGATGTCCCAAGTATTACGACAACAAAATGTATCCAATTGATATTCATTGCCCTGCTCAGTTGTTTGTTACATTGGCTAGACTGGAAAAATTCAACGAGTATAAGCATCTCGCTGAAAAAGTTTTGAACTGGACGGTTGCAAACATGCAGTCAAGCAAGGGATATTTCTATTATCAGTTAAAGAATGGCATTAACTCTAAGATACCTTATATGCGCTGGAGTAATGCCTTTATGTTTAATGCATTAACCTATTATTTGCTAAATGAATAAGATAACAATAAATGGGGTTGACATTTGTCCTTTTTCTTCGAGAGAAGAGTTGATGGACTATGTTGATGAGAACAAGTCTATCCTTGTGGCAATCAATGCCGAGAAGGTGATGAATGCCACCGATCAGACTCGTGCCATCATCAATGGTAACACAGGTTATTGCGACGGTGTTGGTGCCGTGTGGGCTCTCAAGCAGAAGGGCGCGAAGAATGCTGTTAAGATTCCTGGTTGTGAGTTATGGCTCAATATCGTGAACCGTTATCACGCCAGCAAGAGCTTCTATCTTGTTGGTGGTAAACAGGAGGTTATTGATGCTACTGTTGCTAAGCTTAAAGAAGAATATCCCAATATTGACATCATAGGTTATCGTAATGGGTATCTTAATAGTGACGTTGAGCGCAATGCTCTGATTGACGATGTGGCATCAAAGAAGCCCGACGTGGTGTTTGTGGCAATGGGGAGCCCAAAGCAGGAACTGCTCATGGGCGACATGCAGCAGCGCCACAAGGCCATCTATCAAGGCCTTGGTGGCAGCTTCGACGTTTACACTGGTAACGCCGAGCGTGCACCCAAATGGTGGCTTGACCATAACCTGGAGTTTGCTTATCGCTTTTTTCAGAACCCCAAGCGACTTAAGCGACAAATACCAATTTTGAAACTCGCTGTGAAGCTTCTGTTTAAGAAGGTCTAAGAGCCCTTTAGGCAATCGGTCAACACAAAAGGTGCAAGTAGTCTCATTTATATGGGACTATTTTTTTATCTTATTGATTAGGTTATAGCGTAATTCCTTTGGTAGTGCTATTAAAATGATACCTACTGACACCAATATATAAAGAAAATCGAAGAAATAATTTGGGTTGTAGTAAAAAGGAATGAGGCTCGCCAGGATTACCGCAATAGGGACTAAGGTCTGTGGGTAAAAATGCAGAGTGAAGTAACGGCGGGTGTCAATCCATAGATATATAGTTACAATTAAATAACTGATAGTGCCTGTTGCTATCACACCCCAAATTCCCAGCCAGGGCACAAACAAACTGTTTAGAGTTACATTTGCTATCGCGAGAATTAATACCGGCGGCACAACAGCCTTGGTATCTTTAGCACATTGGTAGGGTAGATAGAAATAATTAGAGATGGCAATAATAATCCAAGTCATGCCAATGGGGTATATATAGGTTAAGCACGATTGGTATTTTTCATGCATAAGCCATGGGAATAATATCTTGAGGAAGAAAACATAGCCTATAAGAACTATTGAAAGAATATAGATATATCCGTTAAAGACTTTTGAAAAAAATGTGTCTCGATCGGGACTATTGTATTGTTGAATAGCATTCTCTTGCCATGTTTGATAGAAAATGATGGAGAGGCTGTGAATGATGCCTGCAAGCCTTACCGCCATAGCATAGATTCCAGCATATTCAAGACTCCAAATCCCCTTTAAAAACAATCTGTCGGACAGAGGTGGCAATAGACCGCAAAGTGTCACTGGCACTAATGGCAGACTGTATTTTAGCAACTCTTTGGAAATATCCTTAATGTGAATTTTTATCATGAAGAAACGGCTGAATGTTCGCATCCATAACTCCACGACTGTTATTGAAAGCAAGCGAGCAAGGATATTGGCAATGAAAATTCCGAGTACTCCCATCTTTAGCCAGACTACAAAAATCATACTGAATGCACCAATACCGAATGATGCAATAAGTCCCACGGAAATAAAGGCTTTGTTGTTGCCCAGTCCACGTGTGACTTGTGCCAGTACCTCATAGAACGACATTATTATGAGTAAGATAGCAGTATGCCAAATATATTGTATGGGGTAAAAACATGAGATGAGGAAAGCAATTGCTAATGTAATAGTGGCAGTTTCAAACATTGTTCGATAGACGAATGTGACAATGTGTGTCCTGTCTTTCGTGTCATTAGTCTCGAGCAAGAACCTGAAAGCACCATCACGCAACTGTAATGTGACGACTGGCACCAAAATAAGGCAAAATTCAAGACAGAGATCAAAATACCCATAATCGCTGGGATTCACATAATGAGAATAAAGAGGTCCCATTATGAATGTGATAAGCTTTGAGCCTAATACACCAATAGAATAGATTACAAAGTCCTTGGCGAACTTCTTAGTGCGATTATGTTGCCTTGCTTCTGTCATCACTTCTGATTAAAATCGGGTGCAAAGTTACTCGTTTTTTGCCGATTTGAGAAAAAAACAAATATATAATTGCTTCTCATTGCCAAATTTTGAGTAATTTTGCATAAACATAGAATAATGTTAAGCAAATGAAGGTTTCGGTGCTTGTGCCAGTTTTTGGCGTGGAGAGATATATCGAGCAATGTGCCGTGTCTCTCATGGAGCAGACCTACAAGGATGTAGAATACATCTTTGTGGATGACTGCACGCCCGATGCTTCAATAGAGCGCTTGCGTGAAGTCGTGGCTAGATTCCCTGAGCGAGAACATCAGGTGAGCATTATCGGCCATGAGCAGAACCGTGGTAGCGCGGTGGTTAGGCAGACCTGCCTTGATGCAGCTACTGGCGATGCGGTGATTTTTGTCGATAGCGACGACTATGTTGATGTCCATATGGTTGAATGTCTTGTCAATGAAATGCAGCAATCTCAAGCCGATATAGTAGATGGCGGCTTTGGCATTGTCTCTAATGGTAAGATTGTCAAGGAAAATATGCCTCTAAGTGTGAGCGACAAAGCCTACCTTAAGATAATTCTCTGTCAAAACGTGGAACCCAATCGAATTTGGGGCAGGTTGATAAAAACGTCGCTGTTCACCGACAATGGCATCCACTTTTATGAAGGCATTGACTATAGTGAGGATTTCTCGGTCTTGCCCAAGCTTCTTCTCAATGCCCGTCGCAGCTGGGTGGATAAGTGTTTATATTTCTATAGAGACGATAATCCGCAGTCCTATACCAATAACATTTCCACCAAGAATGCCATCTCGTTCTTGAAGGCGCAGAATATTGTTGGTTCCTTCTTTAAGCAGCATGATGAGTGGAATCAATATTCGTTGGCAGCGCAGATAGGGTGGGTGAATGTGTGGCGGTTTGCCCGACGGTTTAATGTTGATAAGGCGCTTGTTGAGGAGCATTTCATGCTGAAACCTACCAATATTGTCGCCCGTTCTCTTTTCTCTATGATGAGAAACGATAGATTTCCCTATAAATTAGCAAATTTCCTCTACTTGGCAACAAGGCGCATTTATCTCGCTTTTACTAGGCGTTGAAAATAAAACATTAGAAACAATATTCTTATCTATATGCAAGCATTAATATTGGCGGCAGGAATGGGTCGCCGTTTGGGAGAGAAAACCAGCAACAACACCAAGTGCATGGTTGAGGTTAATGGCGTGAAACTGATTGACCGCCTGCTTGGTCAGCTCAAATCACAGAACATCGACCGCGTGGTGATTGTGGCAGGGTATTGCCGTGAGTCGCTCATGGCTCATGTGGGCGACAGCTATGAGGGTATTCCCATTCACTGGGTTATTAATCCCATTTATGACAAGACTAATAACATCTACTCTCTCGCTCTTGCCAAGGATGAGCTTGTGAAAGACGACACATTGCTGATAGAGAGCGATTTGATTTTTGAAGATGAGTTGTTTGGTATGATTCTAGCCGATCCATATCCAAATCTGGCTCTCGTGGCTAAATATGAGACTTGGATGGATGGAACTATGGTGCGCATCGATGGCGATAACAACATAGTTAACTTTGTGCCAAAGAAGGCGTTCAACTATGATGAGGTTGACACTTACTATAAGACTGTGAACATCTACAAGTTCAGCCGTGAGTTCAGCGAACAGGTCTATGTCCCCTTCCTCGATGCTTACTGCCGAGTGATGGGAAACAATGAGTATTATGAGCAGGTGTTGCGTGTTATTACTTTGCTCGACGGCGCCAACCTGAAAGCCTTGCCCATTGGCAATAAGCGATGGTATGAGATTGATGACGTTCAAGACCTTGATATTGCTGAGAACATCTTCGCTAGTGAGCATGAACGCTTGGGTAAGTATAATAAGCGCTATGGTGGTTACTGGCGTTTCCCAAAGATGCTTGACTTCTGCTATCTTGTGAACCCATATTTCCCACCCAAGCGCTTGAAAGACGAGCTTAGAGCCAACTTTGATGTGCTTCTCACCGAATATCCCTCTGGAATGCAGGTCAACTCATTGTTGGCAGGAAAATACTTCAACATTAGGCAAGAATTTGTTGTGGTGGGCAATGGTGCCGCTGAACTTATTAAAAGTCTGATGGAAAGAATCAAGGGCAATATGGGTGTGGTGTTTCCCACTTTTGAAGAATACCCAAATCGCATTGATCGTTCTCGCCTTGTGACTTTCATCCCCAATAATCCCGACTTGAGATATACTGCCGATGACCTAAAGGAATTTTTTGGCGACAAGGAAATAAATACATTGCTGCTAATTAATCCCGATAACCCATCGGGAAACTTCATTCATAAAGAAGATGTGCTGGGTTTAGCCGAGTGGTGCCAACAACGAGAAATAAGGCTGATTGTTGACGAATCGTTTGTGGATTTTACCGATGTCTATGCTACTAGTTCTCTGCTACATAACGAGATATTGTTGCAATATCCAAATATGGTTGTTGTCAAGAGCATAAGCAAGAGCTATGGTGTTCCAGGTCTGAGGCTTGGCGTGATGGCAAGCAGCGACACAGAACTCATTGCGACTGTCAAGAAAGATGTGTCAATATGGAACATCAATTCTTTTGCAGAGTTCTATATGCAGATCTTCAATAAATACGAGCATTTTTACAAGGCGGCTTGTGGCAAATTCATAGAAGAACGTAATCGTTTTGCAGCAGAGTTGAGAAAAATAAAATATCTGCGTGTGATTCCCTCGCAGGCCAACTATTTCTTGTGTGAAGTTATTGACCGTTTTACTGCCAATGAACTTACCGAAATACTACTGAATCGTCATAATATTCTCATCAAGGACTGCAATAACAAGACTGGCCTTCAGGGTATGAACTATATACGTGTTGCTATCCGTACAAGTGAGGATAATGACAAATTAATCAAAGCATTACAATCGCTATGACAAACATCTGCATTTGCGGTGGAGGCTCGCTTGGTCACACGATAGCTGGCTTTGTGGCTTCGCAAGATAATTACAATGTTAGTGTCTTGACACGTCATCCTGAGAAATGGTGTCAGTCGATTGATGTTATCGATTTGAACAATTACCATTATCATGGGGAACTGTCATGCATAACCGATGCCCCTTCAATAGTGGTGCCAAATGCCGACGTTGTATTGCTATGCTTGCCTGGTTTCGCCATCAAAGATGTGCTGCAACAAATCTCTCCATATTTATGCGCTTCTACTTTTGTTGGGACAGTGGTGTCAAGCACAGGCTTTTTCTTCATGGCAGGTGAGGTCTTTCCCTCCGATATTCCTGTTTTTGGTTTCCAGCGAGTGCCTTTTATCGCTCGAACTAAGGAATACGGCAAGAGTGCAAGTCTGCTGGGTTATAAACCAAGTCTTAGTGTTGCGATTGAGAATACTTCAGACGACAAGAAGCGTGATTTAGTGACTTTACTAGAGCAAATTTTCCACGTCCCCGTAAAATTGCTCAATAGTCATTACGAGGTGAGTCTTACCAATAGTAATCCGCTGCTTCACACATCTCGCATCTACACTTTATGGAAAGACTGGAAACCGGGAGTGAGATACGACAGATGTTCGATGTTCTATGCAGATTGGACCATAGAGGCCGCGCATTATTACATTGAGATGGACAGAGAATTTCAAGCATTGCTCAAATTGCTTCCAGTTGCTGAAGGCGCGATTCCTAATGTTCTCGACTACTATGAAAGCCATGACGAGCAATCACTTCGTGATAAACTCGCTTCGATTCCTGCATTCAAATCTTTAACAGCCCCTATGATTGGAAATGATAATGATGGTTATGAACCCGACTTCAACAGCCGCTATTTTACAGAAGATTTTCCATATGGACTGAGTTCGATTGTGAAAGTAGCAAGAGAGAATAACTTTTCAACTCCGATTATTGACGAGGTTTATCAATGGGGTATGAGAATGATTGCTCATAGCCAATAAGCCTCAAAATCGTGCTGGACACGTTTCTCTACTGGCGGCAATGTCATGTAGTCGCCGTAGGTATTGGTGAGAAATTCTTTATATCCCACCATTGTTTTATATAATTTCCCTTCAAACTCGATGTCCACGTCGCTGGCGATGCAACTTGCAGGGAAGCATGATTCAATGCCTGGACCAGCCTCGGTGAGGTTGCAAACCAAAGATGACTTTTTGCAGCTGGTGATAAGGCGTTCTATCTCATTATTTAGGCTTCTGAGCGAGCGAGGCCAGTGCTTATAGACGATATAAGCCATCTTGGAATACAGTGGGTTGTTGTGCGAAATTTTGCATCGTCTGATTTTGTATAACAGATGTTTGCGCTTAAATACCTTAGCTCTTTCATCGGGGTCATCGCTGATGTAATCAATAGGAAAGATGTCAATGTAAACGCCAATCTCATAGCCAGGAGTCTCGGTCTCAACCATTAGGGTAGTGGTATCGACCACTTTGGCAAAGGTGTAGTAGTAGTTTGGTTCAGAGTGGGGATTGATTACACGATATCTACCTGATGGACACGTGTAAGAGTTGATGAATCGCTCATAACTCTCGCGTGGCATGTATAGGTCGATGTCGTCATCCCAAGGAATATAGCCCTTGTGTCGGACCGCACCAATCAGCGTGCCGCTCGAGAGGAAATAGGTAATGCCCTCTTGCTGGCAGAACTCGTGGATGGAGTCGAGGATCGCCATCTGTATTGAGCGCAGCTCATTTATGTCGGTAATGCGTTTCATGTTTGCTGTTTTTTCAGTTTTTTTCTCATGAATTCCCAGCACTCGGCGAAGATTTTCACGTTTGCTAGTTTCATCACGGCTATGTATAAGGCTGCGCCCACTATAACTTTGGATATGAGAAGAATAATGTTGTTTTCAATCCAGAATGTGGCGAGGTGGGTGAGGGCAAACACAACTATAGTAATCACCAAGAATGGCGCGATGTCGAGAATCGCCTCTAGCCATTTAAGGTTGATTAGATGCTTTGCCACTATTTGCCATGCTGCAAGCCACAAAATCATAAAGACAGAATAAACAGTGACCACCACAATGATAGACTTGGAGAACAGGTAGTAACAAAGCAAAATTATGCCAATTTGCAACACTATCTGCCCTACGTTACACCACAGATATAGGTCGCTGCGCTTGCATCCAATGGCTAGATGCTGATAAACCGTGTATAATGGCATAAATGCGCCAGCAACACATAGCACTTGCAGCAGAGGGGTACATTCTATCCACTTGGCTCCCAGCACCACCTCAACAAACTCCTTAGCCACAAATGCCAACCCGAGCATCACTGGGAAAGCTAAAAAGGCTGTAAAGCGAATCATCTTTCGGAAGACACGCTTTTGTCGGTCTTTGTCGTTATCTACATTCACAAGCACCGGTTGTGCCACTTGACCCATTGTGCCGCTAACGAAGGTATTTGCCTGCGTGTTCCATTTGTTGGCCTGAGAGAAGTTGCCCACTTGTGCGATAGGGAAGAAACGCCCGAAAATGAAAGTGAGAATCTGTCCACTCAAGGTGTTGATGATGTTGGTGAAGAGGATATTGACAGCGAAGCCAAACATCCGTTTCACTGGTCCAAAATCAATCTTCCATGATGGACGCCATTTCACGAAGTAGTATCTGCCTAAGTTGAGCGCGGTGATATATACGACCTGTTGCCAGGCAAGGCTCCAATAGGCAAAGCCCTTAAATGCCAGCACTATGCCAGTACAGCCAGAACAGAGCAAGGCTATAAGATTGATGATAGCAATCTCACGGTTCATCAGGTTCTTTAGCATATAGCCGCCATGTGCAATGCCTAAAGAAGAAATCAAGAAGGCAAGGAATATAAACCTCGATACATCAACCAGCACTGGTTGATGAAAGAAGTCGGCAATCAGTGGTGCACAAAACCATAGGATGGCATAAAGAATAACACTTGCTATAACATTGAACCAGAAAACAGAGTTGTAGTCTTCAGGTTTTGGCGGCTTTAAGTTGATTAATGCCTGAGTGAAACCGCTGCTTTGCAAGTTGCCGGCGATGAGCGAGAAAATGGTGAGCACCCCCACGATGCCGTAGTCGCCTGGAGTGAGCAGACGAGCCAAGACTACACCAAAGAGTATGTTAAGCACCTGCAGCGTGCCGTTGTTGAGCATGCTCCAGAACAGGCTCTGCTTTGTGCGTTCTTTCAATGGTTGTGGGCTGAGTTCCATATACTGCTGTTGAAATTATGTGGCAAAATTAGTGTAAACCAAGTGAAATACAAAATGAAAACAGTAGGATTTTCATTTTTGTTGCCCAGTGCTGCCTATTTTTATCAAAAATTTATGCAAATACAGAGGATGTTTTTTCTTGTGGGTGATGAAAAAACACCGACAAGAGGTTGCCGGTGTTTTCGTGAACATGAACGGTGTCGTTCGTTATCGCGATTAAGCGAGTCGTTTCTCGAGGTTAGCTCTGATAGCTTTGATGAAGTCGAGGCTGTTGACCTGCTTAGGCTCGATACCTTCCATGAGGTTTACGAGGTCCTTGGTAACGATACCGGCGTTGAGGGTATCGAAGCAAGCGCTTTCGAGCTGGTCGCCAAAGTTGATGAGGTCGTTGAGGCCGTCCTTCTCACCACGCTTGCGCAGAGCGCCGCTCCATGCGAAGATGGTGGCCATTGGGTTGGTAGAGGTCTGCTCTCCCTCAAGATACTTGTAGTAGTGGCGGGTTACAGTGCCGTGAGCTGCCTCATACTCATAGTTTCCGTCGGGGCTAACGAGTACGCTAGTCATCATAGCGAGCGAGCCGAATGCAGTAGAAACCATGTCGCTCATCACATCACCGTCGTAGTTCTTGCAAGCCCAGATATAACCACCCTTGCTGCGGATTACGCGAGCTACAGCGTCATCGATAAGAGTGTAGAAGTACTCGAGACCGAGCTTCTCGAAATCGGACTTGTAGTTCTGCTCATAAACCTCC